>NZ_JBHSFO010000004.1:0-139221 GCF_042654025.1 Rhodococcus kronopolitis
GCACACCGACCCGGACCGCGATCTCGGCCACGGACGGCGACTGTGCGCACAATGCCACGATCGTCGCGTCCACGTCCCCGAGTTCCCAGTTTCGGTTCGCGGTGTCCGGCAACGCCTGGATCAGCGCCTCGAGCGCCAACTCCACCGCGGGGCGGGTACGCCCGGACGTCAGCGAGTACGGCCGAACCAGGCTCGGCCCACTGCCGGAATGTTCGAAGTACTCGTCGTCCCTGGCCACCGCGAACTCAGCTGCCGGCGGCGGCCCGAGGCGCCGCCTGCACCGACGCGCCGACGCGGTCGACCAGCAGCGCCATCTCGTAGCCGACCTGCCCGATGTCGCAGCCCGTCGAGGTGAGCGTCGCCAGGTGCGAACCGTCGCCGACGCTCATCAACAGCAGGTAACCGCGCTGCATCTCGACGACGGACTGGAGCACCCCGCCGCCCTCGAACAGCCGCGAGACGCCTGCCGACAGGCTCGCGAGCCCGGAGGTCACCGCCGCCAGCTGCTCGGCCCGGTCCACCGGCAGGTGCGCGCTGGCCGCCATCAGCAGCCCGTCCGCGGACACCAGCACCGCGTGGGTCACACCCGGCACGTCGCGCGCGAAGTTCGAGACCAGCCAGTCGAGTGAGCTGCGACCCGCGGATCCCTGATCCAGGTTGAGCTCGGATCCCTGATCCATGTTCATCTGTCTCCTTAGATGCTGTTGCGTTCGGCCTGGCCGGCGGCGCGGCCGTCGCGAATGCCCTGTTGGTGCCTGCTGAGCTTCTCGCGGATGGCTTCCGGGTCGCGCAGCCTCTCCGGCTGGTTGATCCTGTCAGCACCCTCGACGCCACCGGGCACCAGTCGGTGCCCGGGCTGGCGCTGCGGCAGCCCCGTCGGGGTCCGCGGCTCGTCGCGCATTCCGGTGGCCCGGTTGGCGGCGTCCCAGCCCGCGTCCGCGGCGGACTTCCAGCCGGGGTTCACCTCGGCGTCGGTGGGGTCGGTGAGCCAGTCCGAGACCATACCCATGAAGATCGGCGTCGTCTCGGTGGAGAGCAGCGCAGGCGACTCCTCCGGACGCGGACGGGCCACGAAGAACGAGGCCGTCTTCTCGGAGTTCAACCGGTAGCGGTGCCGGCGCGACACGCCCTGCTCGTCGGCCACCGGGGCAGGAGCCGGGGCGGGTGCCTGCGCGACCACCGGCGCCGGGATCTGCGCAGGGGTCGGCCCGACAGTGTCGGTCCGCTGCGGCAACCCGGGAGTGGCTCCGGGGGTGCGTCGCGGCAGCGCAGCGGCGGGGGCCGGGGCGGGACGCTGCGGAGGAGCCGCCACGGGGGGCGGGGAGGGCCGCTGCGGAGACGTCGACAGCGGCGGCGGGGAGGGTCGCTCCGTGAACCCCGCAGCGGCGCCCGGGTTGCGCTGCGGCAACGACGGTCCGGCGACGGGCTGCGGCGGTGCCTGCGGTGCCTGCGGAGCGGGCGGAGCGGGAGCCGCTGTCGGCACGGGCGCGGTCACGGGCTGCGCGGGTGCGGCCGGTGCGGCCACGGGGGCCGGAGCTGTGGGAGCCGGCGCCGCGACGTCCTGCGCCAGGGTGATCGGTCCCGGACCGACCGTGACGGAGACCGGGACGACGGGCTCGGGGATCTGCGACATCGGCGCGGGAGCCCACTGCTGAGCGGTCGGCGCGGTGCCGTAGGTGTCCAGGGGCGACTGCGGCCCCGTCATCGCCAGCGCCAGCGGCGAGACGATCGCGGTGTGCGGAATGTGCACACTGGTCGTGACGCCCTGGTTCCGGACGGAGTCGAAGGTCCGGCGCATCCGGACGGTCAGGCCGTGCTGTGCGGCGAGCTCGCTGACGACGAACAGACCCATGTGCCGGGCGGTCTCGGCACTGACCTCACCGCCGGACGCGAGACGCTCGTTGATCTTCGCCAGCTCAACGGCCTGGATGCCGATGCCGCAGTCCGCGATCTCGAGCAGCAGGCCGCCGTCGACCGCCCGGGCGAAGTTGAAGGTCACCTTGGTATCCGGCGGGGACGCCCGCAGCGAGTTGTCCAGCAGTTCCGCCAGCAGGTGCACGATGTCCGTGGCGACGGCACCGGCGATCGCACCCTGCGGCGTGTTGCCGACCTCCACCCGCTGGTAGTCCTCGACCTCGGACATCGCGGCGCGCAGCACGTCGCCGACCTGGACGGGCTCGGAGTGGCCACGTCGGGTCCGGGTGCCGGAGAGGATCAGCAGGTTCTCGCCGTTTCGGCGCATGCGTGCCGCGAGATGGTCGAGCCGGAACAGGCTTTCGAGGCGCTTGGGATCCTTCTCCTCGAACTCGAGGTTCTCGATCAGGCCCAGCTGCTGGTCGACCAGCGACTTGCTGCGCCGGGCCAGCGTCTCGAACATGTCGCCGATCTGCAGGCGCAACTGCGCCTGCTCGCCGGCCAGCTTGAGCGCCTGGCCGTGCATGTCGTCCACGGCACGCGCGAGCTGGCCGATCTCCTCGGTGGTGTGCACCGGGATCGGCTCGAAGTCGGTGACCGCGGAGGTGTCGCCGACCTTGATCCGCTCGATCGCGTTGGGAAGGTCCTCGGAAGCCACCTTGAGCGTGCCGCGCCGGAGCCGGCGAATCGGGCGGACGAGGGAACGCGCCACGAGCAGACCCAGCACGATCGTCGCGAGCATCGTCGCGAGCACCGCGAGGGCGGCACGCAGCGCCGCGGAACGGGTCTCGTCGGCCTTCGCCGCCACCAGGTCGATGATCGCGTTCGACGAACTCTTGATCAGGGGCGTGTAGACCTGCTGACTGTCGAGCATCGTCTGATGCATCGCGAGCCCCGGCGGCACACCCGCAGGCGTGGTGGCCATGATGTTGCTACGCGCGTTGACCGCCTGTCGCAGGGCGTCCAGGTTCGGGTCGTCGGCCGGGAAGTAGCGGGCGAGGATGTCGAGCATGGCAACTTCGGAGCCGATGGCCGAGACCAGCGCGGTGTCGGTCGACGTCGGATCCTGGTAGCGCTTGATGATCGCGAGGGTCTGGTCGAAGAGGCGGCGCTGCGCGGCCCAGGCGTCGATCAGCCGGTTGCCCTCGTTGGCGATCGTCTCGTCGCCGACCGCGGCGATCGCCGCGATGACGGTCTTCGCCGCCTGCCCCTGGATCGCGGCCGTGCGGGCACCGATCTCGTCGAGGGGAAGCTTCTTCATCTCGTCGCGGAGCGTCTCGGTGTCGGCGATCACCTGCTCGACGTCGGCCACCAGTGCGGGGTCGACGTCGGGGTCGGAGACCACACCGCGCATCGTCTCGATGGTCTGGTTGACCAGTTCGAGGTCGTCGGCGGGCGATCCCTGCTGGGAGAGGTAGTTGGCGACGAGGAAGCCGGTGGCGACGTCCATGTCCAGCAGTGGGGCGATCAGGGCGGTCTGTTCCGCGGCGTGGCTGAAGTGTGAGGACGTGCTGAGGTCGTCCTGTACCCGCATGCCACCGAGCACCAATGCCACGGTGACCGGGAGCACGAGCACCGCGGCGACCTTCCATCGCAGACCCCAGCCTTCGAGGTTCCACGGCCTGTTGACAGGCGGCGACTGCGTCTTCATCTTCCAAACTCACTTTCCACCCAGGTCCGACACGACTTTGCGCACTCGTGCCGCCCCCCCGGACCACAGAACGACTGTTCAGTGGAGGGAGTCGAGGACCGACTCCTCGGCGGTTCCGGAGCCGGAGAGGCCCCGACCCCCGAAGTGCGGCCTTATCGATCTCGGGTCGTTACCAATCCGTGACCATATGCCGACAGACCCATCCCATGCCGAGATGATCTCGACACGTCAGCCCCTATTGATACCGCCATGCGCCATCCGCTTCAGCTGGTTCGTCGAGCCGGGCGGCGAAAGTGACTCACTTCACACCCGCCCGGCTCGCCGGCGCACTGCTGGGTCAGACGTCGAGGAAACGGACATCCTTGGCATTGCGGGTGATGAAGCTGCGGCGCGCCTCGACGTCCTCGCCCATCAGGACGCTGAACAGCTCGTCCGCGGCCGCGGCATCGTCGAGGGTCACCAGGCGGAGCACGCGGACCGTCGGATCCATGGTGGTCTCCCACAGCTCCTTGGCATTCATCTCGCCGAGGCCCTTGTAGCGCTGGATGCCGTCGTCCTTGTTGATCTTCTTGCCGCTCTTGAGGCCGGCGTCGATCAGGGCGTCACGCTCACGGTCCGAGTAGGCGAAGTCCGGCTCGGACCGCTGCCACTTGAGCTTGTACAGCGGCGGCTGCGCGAGGTAGACGTGACCGTGCTCGACCAGCGGACGCATGAACCGGAACAGCAGCGTCAGCAGCAGGGTGGCGATGTGCTGGCCGTCGACGTCGGCGTCGGCCATCAGCACGATCTTGTGGTACCGCAGCTTGGCGATGTCGAACTCGTCGTGGATGCCGGTGCCGAACGCGGTGATGATCGACTGGACCTCGGTGTTCTTGAGGACGCGGTCGATGCGGGCCTTCTCGACGTTGATGATCTTGCCGCGCAGCGGCAGGATCGCCTGGTACATCGAGTCGCGGCCGGACTTGGCCGAGCCGCCTGCGGAGTCGCCCTCCACGATGTAGATCTCGGACTTGGCCGGGTCGTTGGAACGGCAGTCGGCCAGCTTGCCGGGCAGCCCGCCCAGGTCGGTGGCGCTCTTGCGGCGCACCATCTCGCGGGCCTTGCGCGCCGCCATCCGGGCCTGCGCGGAGGACACCGCCTTGGTCACGATCGTCTTGGCGTCCGCCGGGTTGGACTCGAACCAGTGCGCGAGGTGCTCGTTGCACGCCTTCTGCACGAACGACTTGACCTCGGTGTTGCCCAGCTTGGTCTTGGTCTGGCCCTCGAACTGCGGCTCACTGACCTTGACGCTGACGATCGCCGCGAGCCCCTCACGGATGTCGTCACCGGTGAGCTTGGTGTCCTTCTCCTTGAGGAGCTTCTTCTCCAGCGCGTACTTGTTGACCGTCGCGGTCAGCGCGGCGCGGAATCCCTCCTCGTGGGTGCCGCCCTCGTGGGTGTTGATGGTGTTCGCGAAGGTGTGCACGGACTCCGAGTAGCTCGAATTCCACTGCATCGCGACCTCGAGCTCGTGGCCGGTGCCCTTCGCCGTGAAGCCGACCACCGAGTTGTGGATCGCGGTCTTGGTCTTGTTGATGTGCCGGACGTAGTCCTCGAGACCACCGGGGTAGTGGTAGGTCCGGGACTTGATCTTCGGCCGGGCGGCGATCTCCTCCTCCTCGGCGGCCGACTTCGGCGCCTCGGCGGTGTCGGTGCCCTCGTCGTCGATGACCTCCGCGCGCTCGTCGGTGAGCGTGATGGTCAGACCCTTGTTCAGGAAGGCCATCTCCTGCAGACGCCGGGCGACCGTCTCGAAGTTGTAGCGGGTGGTCTCGAAGATCTCCGGGTCCGCCCAGAAGGTGACCGTGGTCCCGGTCTCCTTGCTGGGGCCGACCTCGACGAGTTCACCGGGCTTGGACTCGGTGTACGTCTGCTGCCACTCGGAGCCGTCGCGCTTGATGTCGACGTCGAGCCGGGTGGACAGCGCGTTGACCACGGAGATGCCGACGCCGTGCAGACCGCCGGAGACGGCGTACGAGTCCGAGTCGAACTTGCCGCCTGCGTGCAGCTGGGTGAGGACGACCTCGACGGTCGGGACGCCCGACGCGTGCATGGCGACCGGGATGCCGCGGCCGTCGTCGACGACCCGGATGCCGCCGTCCTCGAGGATGCTGACCTCGACCTTGGAGGCGTAGCCGGCCATCGCCTCGTCGACGGAGTTGTCGACGACCTCCCAGATCAGGTGGTGCAGGCCGCGCTCACCGGTGGAACCGATGTACATGCCGGGACGCTTGCGTACCGCCTCGAGGCCCTCGAGGACGGTGATGGAAGAAGCGCCGTAGTCCTTGTTCGGAGTGCTCTTGTCTGACTTCTGGGCAGCCACGGGCGGGGTGCTCTCCTTCTCATCTACATGCCGACCGCGGCCAGTGGTGCAGGAGGCCGCGAGGTACCACGCCATCTTACTGGCACGGGCATGACCGGGGGCGCCTACGACACCCCTGACCGCCCCGTGGGCGCGTTTTCGAAGGACCCGGTAGGTGGGAGCCTGCCGGGTCGGGTCAGGAAGAGGCCTCGGCGGTGTCGTCGTCGAGGTCACGGGCCAGCACGTCCTCGATGAACGCGACGGTCAGCGCGGCCACCTCCGCGGAGTGCGAGACCGGCGACCAGTGACCGGCGCCGATCACCCGTCGTCGCAGGTCAGGGGCCCACCGCTCGGCGTCCTCGTAGACCACCGGGCGCACCGCCCGGTCGCGCGCGTTGAGGATCAACTGCACCGGCACGTCGGTGCGACGTTCCCGCGGACCGCCGAGACGCGGCCGGATGTTGGCCCGGTAGAGCTTGAGCCCGTTGACCATGTCCGCGCGCAGTGTCGGCGCGGTCGGCACCAGCGCGGGGTCGAGGCCGTCGAAGAACCTCAGGAATGTCGGCCACATCCGGTCCAGGCCGAGCCGGAACGGGAGCGGTCCCAGGACGGGTATCTGGAAGAGCACCGTGTACGCGGACGCGACCGCCTGGGTGAGCCGGTTCCACACCCGACGCGGGTTCGGGGCGGCGAACCCGGCCCGGATCCAGGTCGCGAGGTGATCCAGGTTGGGACCGGAGATCGACGTGAACGACGCGATGCGTCGGGTCGCTCCGGGCTCGCAGACCGCCTCCCAGGCCTCGACCGAACCCCAGTCGTGGGCCAGGACGTGCACGGGCGAGTCGGGGCTGACCGCGTCGACGACCGCGAACAGGTCCTGCGCGATCGTCTCGAGCCGGTAGGCCGACACCTCGGTCGGGACGGTGCTCGCACCGGCGCCGCGACTGTCGTAGCTGACCACCCGGAACTTCTCCGCCAGGCGTGGCACCACGTGCTCCCACAGCCGGTGGGTGTCCGGCCACCCGTGCACCAGCAACAGCGTGGGCGCGTCCGGGGGACCCTGCTCGAACACGGCCAGCTCGACGTCGCCGTTGCGGACCGTCGACGCGACGGCCGGACGAGTACCACCGGAATCGTTGACGCTCTTGCTCATTCGCTACTCCTCAGGTCTAGAGGTCCAGGACCAGGCGGTCACCGGACGATCTCGACACGCAGATCAACATCTCGTCCGCGCGCTCGGACTCGCTCAACCGGGTCTCCCGGTGGTCGGGGGCGCCGGCGAGCACGCGCACCTTGCAGGTGCCGCAGAAACCCTGCTGGCAGGAGTACCCGACGCCCGGCAGCCGCTCCCGGATCACGTCCAGCGCGGACCGGTCCGCGGGCACCGCGAGCACCTCGCCGCTGGACGCCAGCTCGATCTCGAACTCTTCACCGTCCAGAACTGGTGGGGCACCGAACCTTTCGAAGTGCAGTGCGCTCGCCGAGGTGTCCGGGAAGCGGGACCGCACCAGCTCGAGCATCGGCGCCGGTCCACAGCAGTAGACCGCGCCGCCCACCGGCGCCCGACCCAGCAGGTCCTGCGCACTCGGCAAGCCGAACTCGTCGTCCGGACGGACGAAAACCCTTGACTGGTCCCATGATTCGATCTCGGACAGGAATGGCATCGACTCGCGGGACCGGCCCGAGTACACGAACTGCCAGTCCATGCCTGCCTCCCGGGCGGCCCGCACCATCGCCAGGATGGGGGTGATCCCGATGCCACCGGCGACGAAGAGCGCCCGGCCGTGTCCGACGAACGGGAAGCCGTTGCGGGGGCCCCGGACGGTCACGGTGGCGCCGGGCCTCAGGCCGTGCATCTCGACGGACCCGCCGCCGCCGTCCGGAATCGCCCGGACCGCGATGCGGTACCGGGTGCGGTCGGCCGGGTCCCCGCACAGCGAGTACTGACGACGACGCCCGGAGGGCAGATGGAAGTCGAGGTGACAGCCCGGCTGCCAGGCCGGCAGGTCGCCGCCGCCGGGGGCGGCGAAGGTGAGCGCGGCGACGTTCTCGTCCAGCGCGACGACCTCCCGCTCGGTCACCGTGAGGGTCATCGCGGAGTCCGGGTTGTGGCCGGCGTGGTCCGGGTTGTAGTCGTGCCGCTCGATAAACCGAAAGTAGTTGTCCGCCAACAGTTTGATCGCGGACATCACCCGGTCGCCGTGGGCCCGGCCGCGCAGGTCCGGCGGCGGCGCGGCGTTCTCGTCGGGCACGTTCGTCATGGTCGTCATCGAGGGTGGCGCTACCGGTCCGTGGCCTGCGCGGCCGGGGAGGCGGCGAGGTACGCCACGGCCTGGGCCGTCGAGCCCTCGTGCGAGGGGTGGTAATTGCGGCCGAAGTAGCGGCCCATCCGCACCACCACCTCCCTGGTGGACGGCAGCACCCCACGCCGTCCCGCCGCCCGGAAGTCGGACCAGTGCGGCTTGCGCCGGTGCGGCGCCCAGCTCGCCAGCTCGGGATCGTTCGCCATCAGGAACCGGGTGCCGCGCACCCACAGGTAGACGATGGCGGGGGTGGCGATGAGCTGGGTGCGCAGGCGCCGGGACTCCCGCTTGTCGAAGTAGCGCATCACGTCGTAGGCGACGGCGCGGTGCTCGACCTCCTCGCTGCCGTGCCAGCGCAACAGGTCCAGCATCGTCGGGTGCGGGTTCGCCCGGTCCAGGCCCCGGGCGTTGAGAACCCAGTCACCGAGGAACGCGGTCAGGTGCTCGATCGCCGCGATCAACGCGAGCCGCTCGATCAGGTAGTTCTCCCGGCGCCCCGCCGTGAACGGTCGCGGCCCGAGGAGCTTGCCGAACACCCATTCCATCTGGTCGGTGAACGGCGTCGGGTCCAGGCCCTTCTCCTTGAGGTGCACGAGCACGCCGGTGTGGGCGTGCGAGTGCATCGCCTCCTGGCCGATGAAGCCCGCGACGTCGGCGCGCAGCTCCTCGTCCTCGATCAGCGGGAGCGCCTCCTTGAACGTCTCGACGAACCAGTCCTCGCCCGCGGGGAGCAGCAGGTGCAGCACGTTGAACACATGGGTGGCGAAGGGGTCGCCCGGAATCCAGTGCATCGGCAGGTCCGACCAGTCGAACTCCACGTTCCGGGCCTGCAGCAGGAGATGGTCGGGTTCCGCCACGGCCGGTACACGCGACGTGTCGATGGACATCGGATTCCCCTCTCGACGTCGCGGGACGCGACGCCTGTGACACAGTTCACTCAACTAGAGACGAGTAACCGTAACACTGGGTTATAGACAAATCCAGGGTCGGCCTATCCGTAGGTGTCACGCGGGCCGCGCCCACGAATGTGCAACTCGCCCTTGCGCCAGCTCGGGGCGGTCGGCCCGGCGATGCGCAGGGTGGTGACCACGCCGTCACCGACGGCGGCGGCGATCTTCGCGAGTATCTGCGGCTGCATCATCCGCAGCTGGGTGGCCCAGGCCGTGGACTCGGCGGAGATGCTCAGCACGCCGTCACGCAGCCCCGTCGGGTTGGCGTGGTCGGCGATGTCCTCCCCCACCACCTGGGGCCACCGGCCCAACACGGTGCCCTCGGTGACCTTCGACGACCAGCCCCGCGTCTTGGCGATCGAGCTGGTCAGCGAGCCGAAGGTCTGGGGGTCGCGCCGGTCCGGCCCGGCCCCCGACCATCCGCGCCGACCGGTGTGCTTCTTACCCGACGACGACGAGCGGCCCTGCCCGACCGACTGCCCCTTGGCCTTCGCGGCCGCGCGGGCCTCCTCGAGCGCGCGCCGGGCCAGGTCGATTCCCCGCAGCTCGCCGCCACCGCCCTGACCGGGGTCGGCTGCCGTGTTCTCTGCCATGGGTGTGTCCTTTCCGTTCGGTGGCTCAGCCGAGCCTGGAGGTGCGGCCGGTCGGCGTCGCGACGGCCTCGACCGCGAAGCGGGCCGCGTCGAGTTCGGCAGGCACGTCCTCCGCGACCGCCGCGGTGATCAGGACCTGCTCGGCCCCCGCCGCGACCGCCGCGAGGGCGCTGCGACGCTTGCGGTCCAACTCGGCGAACACGTCGTCGAGCATCAGCACCGGGTCGGTGCCGTCCGCGCGCTGCAGCGCGAACGCCGCCAGCCGCAGCGACAGCGCGAACGACCACGACTCCCCGTGGCTGGCGTACCCCTTGGCCGGCTGGTCCCCCAGCACCAGCTCCAGGTCGTCTCGGTGCGGTCCGACCAGGCACACACCGCGGTCGATCTCGCGCTGGCGGGCCACCGCGAGTTCGTTGAGGAAGCTGGCCTCGAGCACCTCGACGTCCTCGCGGAGCCACACCCGTGCCGGGTCGAGCAGTTCCGGCGGCATGGAGGCGCCCAGGCTGCTGCGGTACCCGATGCTCGCCGGCCGTGACTCGGGCGCAAGGTCCCGGTAGGCCTGGGCGACGTGCTCGGTGAGCTCACCGACGAGACGGAGTCGGCCTGCGAGCAGTTCGGCGCCGTGCACCGCCAGGTGTCCGTCCCAGACATCAAGGGTGGCAAGGGCACTCGTTCCGTCAGTGGAGCGACCGCCGCGCCGCAGCGCACCGCCGGCGGACTTGAGCAGGGCGCTGCGCTGCCGCAGCACCTTGTCGTAGTCCGCCTTGACCGCGGCCATCCGCGGCAGCCGCGAGCACAGCAGTTCGTCCAGGAACCGGCGGCGGTCGCCCGGGTCGCCGCGCACCAGGGACAGGTCCTCCGGCGCGAACAGCACACTTCGGAGCACGCCGAGAATCTCGCGGGGCCGACGCACCGGCGAACCGTTCATCCGGGCCCGGTTCGCCCGTCCGTCATTGATCTCCAGGTCGACGGCCAACTCTCGCGAGTCGTTGACCACCACCGCCCCGACCTGGGCCTGACTCGCGCCGGCCCGGATCAGCGGGGCGTCGGTGGAGACCCGGTGCGAGGCCAGGGTGGCCAGGTAGCCGAGGGCCTCGATGAGGTTGGTCTTGCCGTGTCCGTTGGGGCCGAGGAACAGGGTGGTGCCGGGTCCCGGCTCGAGGGTGACTCCGTCCCAGGACCGGAAGTCCCGGAGCGTGAACTTGCGAACGAACACTTAGCCGGATTCCGAGACCCGCTGGACGGCGTGACCACCGAACTGGTTGCGCAGCGCGGAGACTGCCTTCATCGCGGGCGAGTCCGACTGGCGCGAGGCGAACCGCGCGAACAGCGCCGCGGAGATCACGGGTGCAGGCACTGCATGGTTGATCGCCTCTTCCACGGTCCACCGTCCCTCTCCGGAATCCTGTGTGTAGCCAGAGATTTCGGAAAAATTCGGGTCCTCGGCGAGGGCCTTCACCAACAGGTCGAGCAGCCAGGAACGCACGACGGTGCCCTTGGTCCAGGCGCGCAGCACGCCGTGCACGTCGGTGACGAGGTCCTCCGCCTCGAGCAGTTCGTAGCCCTCGGCGTAGGCCTGCATCAGCCCGTACTCGATGCCGTTGTGCACCATCTTGGCGAAGTGGCCTGCGCCCACGGGTCCCGCGTGGACGTAGCCGTCGGCCCGGTCCCCCTCGGGTCGCAGTGCATCGAAGACCGGCAGGGCCCGTTCGACGTCGGCCGCCGCGCCACCGACCATCAGCCCGTAGCCGTTCTCCAGGCCCCAGACGCCGCCCGAGACGCCGCAGTCGAGGAAACCGATGCCGCGCGCGCCGAGTAGGTCCGCGTGCGGGCGGTCCTCGGTGAAACGGGAGTTCCCCCCGTCGATCACCAGGTCACCCGCCTCGAGCACCTCGGCCAACGCCGCGACGGTCTCCCGGGTGACCTGTCCGGACGGCACCATCACCCAGACCAGTCGCGGGGCCGCGAGGCTCGCGACCAGATCCGCAAGGGTGGCCACGTCGGAGACCTCCGGACGCGGGTCGTACCCGACCACGTCGTGACCGTGACCGCGCAGGCGTTCGCGCATGTTGAAACCCATTTTCCCGAGTCCGACCAGTCCCAGTTGCATCTCCGTGATGTCCCTTCACTCGGATTTCAGGTACCTGACGACTCGGGGCTTCGGCGGCGGTCGCCGCCGGGGGTGCTCAGCCCGGCAGGCGGACCGGCATCAACAGGTAGGTGTAGCTGCTCTCGGGCGCGGCGAAAGCCCCGGAATCACCGGGCACCGGCTCCTCCTCGGCGGCCGGACGCAGCACGGCGGGACGACTCGGGGTGGTGAAGCCGAACGAGACCCGCTCGGTGTGCATGGAGTTCAGGCCGTCGATCAGGTACCCGGGGTTGAAGGCGATGGTCAGGGCCTCGCCCTGGAAGTTGGCCTCGATGGCTTCCTCCGCGCGGCCGGCGTCGTCGCCACCCGCGGCGAGCAGCAGACCGTCTTCGGAGAACTGCATCCGGACCTGGGCGCCCCGATCGGCGACGAGTGCCACTCGCTTGATCGCGTCGACCAGCGGGGTGATCTCGACGGTCGCGACGGCGGTGTGCTCGGGCGGCAGCAGCTGACGGAACTTGGGGAATTCGGCGTCGAGCAGCCGGGTGGTGGTGCGGCGGCCCTCGCCGACGATGCCGAGCAGGCCTTCCGAACCGACCGTGGAACCCGCGCCGAAGGCGAGGTGTACCGGCGAATTCGACGGTCCTGCAAGGGTTTTCGCAGCCTCGGACAGGGTCTTCGCGGGAATGAGCACTGCGGCGCTGGTGTCCGCGCTGGCGGGCGTCCACTCGATCTCACGGACCGCGAGCCGGAACCTGTCGGTCGCCGCGAGGACGACGTTGGTGCCCTCGATCTCGACCCGGATGCCGGTGAGCATGGGGAGGGTGTCGTCCTTGCCTGCGGCGACGGCGACCTGACTGATCGCTTCGGAGAACACGTCCACGGGCAGGTGGCCGGTCTGCTGCGGCAACTCAGGCAACTGCGGGTAGTCCTCGACCGGCATCGTCGGCAGGGAGAACTTGGCCGGCCCGCAGGTGATCAGCACCCGGGTGCCGTCGACCGTGACGTCCACGGGCTTGGCCGGCAGCGATCGGGTGATGTCGGCGAGGAGCTTGCCGGAGACCAGGGACTGGCCGGGGACGGAGACCTCTCCCGAGATCCGGACCTGCGCCGACGTCTCGTAGTCGAATCCGGAGATGGTCAGACCCTGTTCGTCCGCGGAGATCAGGACTCCACCGAGGACGGGGACCGGCGGACGGGACGGCAGGCTGCGGGCCACCCACGCGACGGAATCCGCAAAGTCTTCCCGGGCGACTCGAAACTTCATACTCCCGAGCTCCATCGGTGGGTTGATCCTCTCGTAGACGTGATTGCCGACCGCCGCGGCGAATCTCAAGAATCCGGCACAGGCGACAGATGCACACCGTATGCCCTCGGGGCCGAAGTTGAAAGCTGAAACCGGCCGCGTCGTGGCCCCTGGGCCTGCTCGAGGATGGGTTACTCCACAGAACCTGTTTTCAACTGATCTCTCCGGAAGAGAAAACAGAAGTAGTAGTAGGTCCTGTGGAATCTGTGGACAAGGGCGGCAAAACGCAGGTCTGTCGGTGTGACGCACTGGGGACAGCTCGAGGATGAACTCGAGGATAGATCGTGCCTGCTGTGGACAGGGAAATTGTTGTTCGAGACCATCCTCGAGTTATCCCCAGATTCCCGAGGTTTCACACATGCTTATCCCCAGATGTGAGGGGTGCGAACGGCAGTGAGAACGCCCGGCCGGCCGCGGCGTGTCGGTGGGCACTCGAGGGCCGGCCGGGGGTGAACGAGCGTGATGGCACGTGGGTGATGACACGACGGTGATGTCACCGGACGCCTGACGTGTCCGGTGACGGAGTGACGGGGCCGGGATGTGTGCAGACAGGTGTGGGGGGCGTGCGACCCCCTGTCGCGCACGCCCCCCACACCTCTACCCACAATGGACCCCGCCGGGGCCTGCGTCGTGCGTAGTGCACTACCTGTATTGACAAAGGGTCCGGCGGGAACACCCCGCCGGACCCTTCACCTGCATTTCTGTCCGGACGATCAGCGCTTCGAACGCTGCTTGATCCGCGCGGTCAGCTCCTGTACCTGGTCGTAGACCTTGCGCCGCTCGGTCATCTCCTTGCGGATCTTCTTGTCGGCGTACATGACCGTGGTGTGGTCGCGACCGAAGGTCTGCCCGATCTTCGGCAACGAGAGGTCGGTCAGTTCGCGGCACAGGTACATCGCCATCTGCCGGGCCTGCGCGATGGGCCGGGTCTTCCCGGGGCTGCACAGCTCCTCGATGCTGGTGTTGAAGTACTCGGCCGTCGCCGCCATGATCGTCGCGGCATTGATCTCGAGGGTCGCGGAGTCCGGCATCAGGTCGCGCAGCACCACCTCGGCCAACGTCAGATCCAATGCCTGCCGGTTCAGCGAGGCGAAGGCGGTGACCCGGATGAGTGCGCCCTCGAGTTCACGGATGTTGCGCTCGATCCGGCTGGCGATCAGCTCGAGCACGTCGTCCGGGACGTCGAGCCGGTCCATCCGGGCCTTCTTGCTCAAGATGGCGATCCGGGTCTCGAGCTCGGGCGGCTGGACATCGGTGATCAGGCCCCACTCGAAGCGGGTCCGGAGCCGCTCCTCGAGGGTCGCGAGCTGCTTCGGCGGCCGGTCGGAGGCGATGACGATCTGCTTGTCGGCGTTGTGCAGGGCCTCGAAGGTGTAGAAGAACTCCTCCTGGATCGCTTCCTTGCCCTCGATGAACTGGATGTCGTCGACCAGCAGGACGTCGGTCTCGCGGTAGCGCTGCTTGAACGCGGTCTTGCGGTCGTCGCGGATGCTGTTGATGAACTCGTTGGTGAATTCCTCGGTGGAGACATACTTCACCCGGATGCCGGGGAACAGTCGCTGCGAGTAGTGGCCGGCCGCGTGCAGCAGGTGCGTCTTGCCCAGCCCGGAGGATCCCCACACGAACAGGGGGTTGTACGCCCGGGCGGGAGCCTCGGCGACCGCGACCGCGGCGGCGTGGGCGAAGCGGTTCGACGAGCCGATGACGTAGGTGTCGAAGGTGTACTTGGCATTGAGGCTGTTCGCGCGCGACTGGGCGGGGGCCGAGGACGGCGGCTTGGTGAAGTAGGACGGCCAGGACTCGTGGACGCTGGCGATCGCCTCCCGGTCCTCGTCGATCTCCTCCGGATCGGTGTCGTCGGGTT
The DNA here is from genome assembly GCF_042654025.1 of Rhodococcus kronopolitis. NCBI lineage: Bacteria > Bacillati > Actinomycetota > Actinomycetes > Mycobacteriales > Nocardiaceae > Rhodococcus > Rhodococcus kronopolitis. Next base: position 15,012 of record NZ_JBHSFO010000004.1, read on the forward strand.
CGGGGGCCACCGTGTCGTCGGGCTCGTCGGCCCCGGGCCGGCGACGCCGGTAGGTCGGGGTGCTCAGTGCGGACGGCTCGGCGCCGGGGAATCCGGGCAGCCGCGCCGGCTCGGCCTCGGCCGACTCCTCGGGCGGCGCGACGCGCACGCCGAGGCCCTCGACGCCGGAGCTGACGTGCCGGTTGAGCGCCTGCATGATCGGCTCACGCAGGTCGCGCTCGATCGATTCCTGCACGAACGCCGACGGGACCGAGAGCAGGGCGAACCCCTGCGTGAGGGTGAGCGGGCGAACCAGCGCGAGCATTGCCTTCTGGGCCCTGGACAACGGTGTGTGGGAGTCGTCGGCCGTCAGTTCAGCGAGGACCTCCACCCAGACCTGATCCAGGGTGTGTGCATCCTCGTTCAACTTCAGTCCTCCCAGGTCAGGGCGGTCAGACGGCGTCTTACGCGACTCGGGTACCGGGACCTGTCAACGCGTCAAACCTGGGGATAACCATCCCCCTACAAGCCACCGAATATGCCACCTGAACTGTAATTCCACACAATTATCCACATCTGTGGATAAACCACAGGGCTGTGAGTAGACCCGCCTCGTCGCGGCGAGACTTCGGTGCGGAGCGGCTCACCTGCGCCTCACCTGCGGCGTCGACGTGCCCGCAGGTGAGGCGTGGTGAGACAGGTGTTAGTTGTCTTACACGACCGTCGGCGACGCGGCTCGACGACACGCCGCCGGGCCGAACCGCTGTGCACAGGCTGGTCCACAGGCGGGAACCGCCGCGGTCGCGGCGGGTTCGTGCGGAGCTGGTTTGACCTCGAGGAATGCACTGCGTACCCTCGTACAGTCACCTGAATTCGAGGTGTCGGATTCATGCTGGCTGCAATTCGCTGGGCACGGTTCGTCACGCACTCGGCGGACGGTGACCATCAATTTTCAGTTTGAGAGGCGTCGCCTGACGCCGATGATCTATTAGGAGTGTTGACCGTGGCCAAGGGCAAGCGGACGTTCCAGCCGAACAACCGACGCCGCGCGCGCGTCCACGGCTTCCGTCTTCGTATGCGTACCCGTGCAGGGCGCGCGATCGTTGCAGCGCGTCGCCAAAAGGGCCGCGCATCTCTCACCGCCTGATTCTGACTGCGGGAGCTCGGGATGCTTCCTGAGCCGCACCGGTTGCGTCGACGGTCGGACTTCGCGTCCGCCGTTCGGCGTGGTCAGCGGGCTGCCCGGCGGGACGTGGTTGTCCACGCTCTGACCGGGATCCAGGCCGAGGCGCTGGTGAGGGATCCGGGTCCGCGTTTCGGACTGGTGGTAAGCAAAGCTGTCGGGCCGGCGGTGATTCGACATCGAGTCGCACGCCGGCTTCGTCATATCTGTGTGGGCCTCGTGCGCGAGGTGCCGGAGGGCACCCACGTGGTGATCCGGGCGCTGCCCGGCGCGGCGACGGCCACCTCGGAGGATCTGGACCGGCAGTTGCGGTCCGGCCTCCGCAAACTCAATCTTCTTGTCAGCGTGGGAAATTCGGCATGACCGACAGTCGAGCTGCGGGTGCGTCCCGGTGGTGGACGTCGGTGCGCCATGCCCCCGCCCGAGCTCTGATCTTCGTCATCGAGCTCTACCGCAGCTACGTCTCCCCGCTGCGGCTGCCTACTTGTCGATTCACGCCCACCTGCAGCGAGTACGCCGTGGACGCCCTGCGCGAACGAGGCGTGGTGATCGGTCTCGGATTGGCCGTTGTGCGGCTGCTCAAGTGCGCGCCCTGGCACCCTGGAGGCTGGGATCCGGTCCCGCCACGGGTCCGCCGACCGCGGGGGCACGGCGGTGCAGCGCCCGCTGACACCGGTAGGGATACTGACAAGCAAACCCACCGTCTGGTGGACGCGCACGAACAGAGGAGTACCTAGAGCCGTGCTCGACGTCATTTACTATCCGGTGTCTGGGATCCTCTGGGTCTGGCACAAGCTGTTCGGGGCCGTGCTGGGCGCCGACAACGGGTTCGCGTGGGCCCTGTCCGTGGTGTTCCTGGTGTTCACCCTGCGGGCCATCCTGTACAAGCCGTTCGTCAAGCAGGTCCGTACCACCCGCCAGATGCAGGAACTGCAGCCGCAGATCAAGGCCTTGCAGAAGAAGTACAGCAAGGACAAGCAGCGCATGGCGCTGGAGATGCAGAAGCTCCAGAAGGAGCACGGATTCAACCCGATCATGGGCTGCCTTCCGGTGCTGCTGCAGGCCCCCGTGTTCATCGGCCTGTTCCACGTCCTGCGGTCGTTCAACCGCACCGGCGAGGGCTTCGGTCAGCTCGGCATGTCCATCGAGGACAACGCGAACACCCCCAACTACTTCTTCAGCGCGGCCGATGTCCAGTCGTTCCTGGACGCGCGGCTCTTCGGCGCGCCCATCTCGGCGGCCATCACCACCAAGCCGGACCAGCTCGCCGCCTACGGTGTGCCGATCCCCAGCGTGTGGACGATCGCGGCCGTGGCCGTCCCGCTGATGATCATCGCCTCGGTCGCCACGCACTTCAACTCGCGTGCCTCGGTGGCCCGGCAGAGCGAGGCCGCCGCGGCCAACCCGCAGTCGGCGATCATGAACAAGCTGGCGCTCTACGTCTTCCCGCTCGGCGTGCTGGTCGGTGGCCCGTTCCTGTTCATCGCCATCCTGCTGTACTGGGTGGCGAACAACGCCTGGACCTACGCTCAGCAGCATCTGGTGTTCCGCCGCATCGACATCGAGGAAGCCGAGAAGAAGAAGGCTGCCATCGAGCGCCGCGCGGACAACGGCCCCAAGCCTGGTGCCCGCCCGGACCTGGCGAAGAAGCGCAAGGCGAGTCCCGCAGTCGACGCTGCCGCGGCCGACGTCGCGGACGTCTCGGATGCCTCGGAGACCGCCGACGGCGATTCGGCCACTCCGGCGAAGACGCCGAAGCCCGGCACCCGGCCGTCCGGCAACCGCGGTAAGACTTCCAAGCGCAACAAGCGGCGCTGACTCGAGAAAAGGGAACGACGATGGCGAATGATCCGGTGGCCGAGCGGGACGGAGACGACGAGGTCGTGGCGGAAGTGGTTTCGGATGTGGCGGTCGAGGCCGAGTCGGAGGACTTGGATCCCGAGGACGCGCTGATCGAAGAGGGCGAGATTGCCGGCGACTACCTCGAGCAGTTGCTCGATGTGCTCGATTTCGACGGTGACATCGACCTCGACGTCGAGGGCGACAGGGCGATCGTCAGCATCGACGGCGGCGAGGATCTCGCGAAGCTCGTCGGTCACAAGGGTGAGGTGCTCGACGCGCTCCAGGAGTTGACCCGCCTGGCGGTCCAGCAGGCGACCGGCGAGCGCAGCCGACTCATGCTCGATGTCGCCGGCTGGCGTGCGGGTCGTCGTGCCGAGCTGACCGAGATCGGTGTCGCGGCGGCGAAGCGGGTGCTGGATTCGGGTGAGCGTGAGTCGCTCACCCCGATGACCCCGTTCGAGCGGAAGATCGTGCACGACGCGGTGGCCTCGGTCGCCGGCGTCTCCAGCGAGAGCGAGGGCGTCGAGCCGTCGCGTCGGGTGGTCGTCCTCAGGGACTGACCGTCTCCCCGCTCCCCCGCGGAGTTTGTCACGGGCCCCCAGCCGAGAGGTTGGGGGCCCGTTTCGTTCTCCGCTCCGGGAGTTTCGTCAGGTGTCACCGTGACGAAACTCCCCGGTGTGACGGTGTGCCCCAGTTTCGGCCGAGAATTGCGGATTTTGCGCCGGGTCGGCGGTCGGATCCGGGCCGTCGGTGTGGGCAACCGGACGGAGGTGCCGGGTCCGGTTCGCCGACATGTTTCACGTGAATCGGCGCCTTCCCGATTCCTGGGTGTCGGTCCCGCGCCGCGCATCGGTTCGAGGTGTGACGGATCCGGCTCCACTCCCCTCCCCCGGTCCGCCGGCGACAACCACGACGCGGCGCGAGGGGCGGCGCAGGGCCGCTCGCCGGACGCTCGGATTCGGTCGCGCGGTACCGCGGGGCGATGTCGGGCATCGTCCGCGCCGACTCGGGGTGGTCGCGTCGGGTCGTCCCTCTCGGCTTCCGACGACGGCGCGCGACAGTTGCCGCTTCACGTGAAACAGTGGGAATGCCCGGAACCGAACCGTCGGGCGTCGGCGTCCGGTGTGAAGGCAGGCCGGCGCCGCCGGCTCACGTCCGGCGGTGAGGGTCGACGCCGGACCCCAGGGAGTTGCCGGTGTCAGGGGCTCGGAGCCTCCCCGCGTCGATAGGGATGCGTCCCTGGCCGGAACCTGTAGTCGGTCCGGCGGAGCCGATGGGTTGTGGTGGGTGGGTGCGCGCCCGTGCGATCGGCAGCGCGAAGCGAGAAGATTCGCCGCGCAGGTGTCGCCATGCGGTCGACGGATCGAACTCCGACACGGCCTCGGCCGGCCAGGTATCGGGGCTGAGGCCCGCCCGGCGGCGCCGTCCCTGTCGTCCCCCGCGTCGATCCAGCGGCGTGGGCGCATTCCGATGCCCACCTGGCGGTGTTTGTGTGGGCTCGTCGATTCCCCCGGTGATCGGGAGCCGCCGCGACGACGCGGCGTCTTCGTTCCTCGGTGCGGCCGGCGGAGATCCTTGACCGCGTACCGCCGTGGCCCCCGGTGAACAGGGCGACGCATGGTTCGCTGCCCGACCGGCACCGGGCGCACGAATCGGGTGGTGCGCGCCGGTATTGCCGCGTCGGGGTGACGGTGGCGCCTCGAAGGCCGGCGTTCGCGGGTGAGGAATCGGCCTCCCCACACAGGTCTCGCCTCGGGGCCGTGCGCTCCCCTCCCCCGCTCGCCGGGCAGGTGTCGCAGGAGGTTGTTTCACGTGGAACGCGGCTCCGACATACGGACCGACGCGCGGTGCGGCGCGACCTGGTGGTGCGGCACCTGCCGCTGCCGCTGCCGACGTCTGACCGGCGGAGGGCTCGGCCCGATCTCCCCGAGCGCGGGCACGGCGTCGCGGGAGGGCGTGGTCGCCACCGGACGGATGCGTTTGCCCGGTCAGTTTCACGTGAAACGTCACAGCGGCCGAACACTCGCAGGCGGCGCATCTGTGCGCGGCCTGCGAGGACGTACGGTGAATCTCGCGGGTTGGCCGAGACCCGACGTCCGGCACGGCGGTTCTCGGTCACGGCACGATGCGCACCGGGTGGATCGTCCGCCGCGGACCACACCGGATCCCAGAGGTGGCGAACCCGCGCACCCCGACCCCCAACCCGGCATGCCGGAACCCGACACCCGCCGGGGCCGCCGACTCGGACGCCCCGGTCGGGGGCCCGCGGTGTCCTCGCGGGCGCCTCCCGTCGGGGCGCGGTGCCCGGATGCACCGCGCTGCTCGTGTCGCGGCCGCCGCGGGCCCGAACGGGGCGGCTGTCGCGCCCACCGTCGCGAGCTCGACGCCGTGCGCGCCCGACCAACCCGGACGACCGGCGGGCAGCGCCCGCGCGTGTCGTCTCGAAAGGGGCTTCGACGCGTGCGGCACGGGACGGTCTCGCCGCCCGGTTCGGCGACGGCGCCGACGGACGAACTCGGGCGGTGATCCGCCCGGCGCCCACGACGGCATGTTCCGCCGGGTCGGCCCGGTCGTCCGAACCGGCGGACCGATCTTCTCGACCCGGCGACGCGGGCCGTCCACCGGATTCCGTGCTGTCCGCCCCCCTCGCCTCCCCCGTCGACCCGGTCCCAGATTCACCCGACGGAGTGCGGGGCCGCAGTGAGACGTCGGGATCCGATCCTCCGTGGTGGTCGAGCCTGTCGGTGAACCACGTCGACGGGTTGCCCGGCCACCGCGGTCGAGATACCCGCCGGGTACCCCGACACACGCCGCGCACCCCGGCACCACCAGCCCCTCCCCTCCCCCACCGGTCGTCCGGGCCGCCCGGTCGGATGGTCGGGGCAGGTACCTTCGGTCGCCCGGAAGTGCCCGGAGACGTATCGCGACAACCGTTCGCCTCACAGATTGGGATATCCCGCGCGTCTGGTTTGTGGAATGACTCGGCCGCGCGGGAAGATGTTTCACGTGGAACACATCGAGCCCGACGACATGCCCGAGGCCGCTCAGACCGTCTTCGGAGATCGCCTCGATCTCGCGATCAGGTACCGCGACTCCCTCGCCACGGCGGGTGTCGAACGCGGACTGATCGGACCCCGCGAGGTGCCCCGACTCTGGGATCGGCACCTCCTCAACTGCGCGGTGATCGGCGAGCTGATCGGCGAGGGCGAGTCCGTCGTCGACGTCGGCAGCGGCGCCGGGCTGCCCGGCATTCCGCTGGCGATCGCCCGACCGGACCTCCGGATCACCCTCGTCGAGCCGCTGCTCCGCCGGTCGGTGTACCTGGCCGAGTTCATCGAGGAGGCCGGGTTGGACGTGCGGGTGGTCCGCGGTCGCGCGGAGCAGCCCGGGGTGCTGCACGAGGCCGGCGGCGTCGACGTGGTCACCTCCCGCGCGGTCGCGCCGTTGGAGAAGCTCGCCCGGTGGTCGGTCCCGCTGGTGCACCAGGGCGGCCGGATGCTCGCGCTGAAGGGTTCGAGCGCGGCGGAGGAGATTGCTCGCGACCGGGCGGCACTGACCAAGCTGGGCCTGGGCGAGCCGGACATCCTCGAGTGCGGGGTGGGCATCCTTCCGACTCCGACGATTGTCGTTCGCGCGGAACGCGTCGCCCGGCGTGGTCATCGCAGATAATGGTCGAGTCGAACCGACGCAGCGCAGCCGTGGCGATCGAGCAACAATGAAGGAGCACTACATGTCGAGTGGACCCGCAACTCCGGTTTCACGTGAAACGGGACATGACCCCGCTCAGGTCGCCAACGGCATCGGCTCGAGCCCCTCCCCCGCTTCCGCCTACTCGGGCATCTCGCTCGAGGAGACCCCGATCGGTGCGGCCGCCCAACGGGCGAGTCAGGTGCTGCACCCCCACGGCGTCACCGTCTCGAAGCCGAAGCAGCGACGGGTGCTCACCATCGCGAACCAGAAGGGTGGCGTCGGCAAGACGACCACCGCGGTGAACATGGCGTCGTCGCTCGCGCTCCTGGGTCTGACCGTCCTCGTCGTCGACCTGGACCCTCAGGGCAACGCCAGCACCGCGCTGGGCGTTCCCCACCACTCGGGTACCCCGTCGAGCTACGAACTGCTCATCGGCGAAGCCACGGCCCGCGAGGCCCTTCAGCAGAGCCCCCACAACGAGCGCCTGTACTGCATCCCGGCGACGATCGACCTGGCAGGCGCCGAGATCGAACTGGTGTCGATGGTGGCCCGGGAGGGCCGGCTCAAGACAGCGCTCTCGCACGCCGTGCTCGACGAGATCGGGGTCGACTTCGTCCTGATCGACTGCCCGCCCTCGCTGGGCCTGCTGACGGTCAACGCGATGGTGGCCGCGCGGGAGGTGCTGATCCCGATCCAGTGCGAGTACTACGCGCTGGAGGGCGTCGGCCAGCTGCTGCGCAACATCGAGCTCGTGCAGTCGCACCTGAACCCGGACCTGCACGTCTCGACCGTGCTGCTGACCATGTACGACGGCCGGACCAAGCTGGCCGACCAGGTCGCCGACGAGGTCCGCCGGCACTTCGGTGACCGGGTACTTCGGGCTGTCATCCCCCGCAGCGTGAAGGTCTCGGAGGCACCCGGGTACGGCATGACCGTCCTCGACTACGACCCCGGGTCACGGGGTGCCATGAGCTATCTCGACGCCGGCCGCGAGCTCGCTGCCCGCACCGCCACGATGAACGCCCAGGAGATGCAGTGAGCCAGAGAAGCAAGGGTGGACTGGGCCGGGGTCTCGCGGCACTGATTCCGACCGGTCCCGACGCGGGACCGCGACTGGGCAGCGCCGCCGCGGACGTGATCATCGGCAACGCGGTGAACACCGCGCCGCCGACCGCACCCGCCGCCGCGAAGCCGAGGAAGAAGGCCGCCGCGGCCGCCGCCGCGCCTGCGGTCGCGGACCCGGAGCCCGCGGTCGTCGTCCCGGAGCCCGCGGTGGACCTCTCCCCCGTCGGTGCCACCTACCGCGAGATCCCGGCGGCACAGATCGAGCCGAACCCGCAGCAGCCGCGTCAGGTCTTCGACGACGAGGCCCTTGCCGAGTTGGTGTTCTCGATCCGGGAGTTCGGCCTGATGCAGCCGATCGTGGTGCGTCGGGTGGGTGAGGACCGCTACCAGTTGGTGATGGGCGAGCGTCGCTGGCGGGCCAGCCAGCAGGCGGGCCTCGAGAGCATCCCGGCGATCGTCCGGGAGACCAACGACGGCGCGATGCTGCGCGACGCGTTGCTCGAGAACATCCATCGGGTGCAGTTGAATCCGCTGGAGGAGGCGGCCGCGTACCAGCAGCTGCTCGAGGAGTTCAACGTCACGCACGAGGAGCTCGCCGCCAAGATCGGGCGTTCCCGTCCGGTCGTCACCAACATGATCCGGCTGCTCCGTCTGCCCATTCCGGTGCAGCGCCGCGTCGCGGCCGGGGTGCTTTCCGCAGGCCACGCCCGGGCGTTGCTCTCTCTCGACGCGGGTGCCGAGGCACAGGAGGCGATGGCCGCGCGGATCGTCGCGGAGGGGATGTCGGTGCGCGCGACGGAGGAGGCGGTGACGCTGGCGAATCGGGAGGACGCCGCGGCCCCCACTCCCCCGGCCAAGCGCAAGCCGATCCAGATGCCGGGCCTGCAGGACGTCGCGGACCGGTTGTCGGGGGCGTTCGACACCCGGGTGACGGTGAGCATCGGCAAGCGCAAGGGCAAGATCGTCGTCGAGTTCGGCTCGGTTGACGACCTGCAGCGGATCGTCGAGATGATGGAGCACCAGGGCGCCAACTGACGCCGTTTCTCCAGGTGCGCGCACCCGCGGCCGATCCGTCACTGTGACAGCAGGGCGGGTCGGCCGCGGTGTCGGTGGCGGCGACCATTCGAATTGACCTTGCCGTCAAGGTCTTTCGGGAACGGGTAGGTCGTACCCGCTCGCCGGATCGCCGATCGCCTATCCTGGGGTGAGAAGTAGTGCCCTGCGGGCGTCCGAGGCCCGCGTTCGGATGTTGGAGGCGGGTTCACCGGTGTCGATGCGCATCAGCCCGCTCACGCTCGACGGACTCGACAGGCTCCCCCGCCACTCCCGTCGGTGCGTCTTCTGGGAGATGGATCCCGACGCGGTGCACAGTTCCCGCAGCTTCGTCGATCCGGAGTTCGAGAAGGAAGCCTGGCTCTCGATGGTGATGCTCGACTGGGGCTCCTGCGGCCAGGTCGCCACCCTCGACGGCCGCCCCGCCGGATGTGCGATCTACTCCCCGCCCGGCGCGGTGCCGCGGGCCAAGCTCTTCCCCACCGCACCGGTCAGTGCGGACGCGGTCCTGCTGACCACGGTGCGGCTCGAACCGGCCGCGGAGCTGGACGGAGTAGGGCCCAGCCTGGTTCAGGCCGTTGTGGGCGATCTGGTGCACCGTGGGGTGCGGGCGATCGAGGCGTTCGGGATCGTCCGGGACGAGGAGGAGCGTCGTCCCGGACGGCGTACCGGGGCGCAGTGCGAGCCCGCCGACTGCATGATCGAGGCAGGATTCCTCGTCGACATGGGCTTCGAAGTGGTTGCCGCGCACCATCGTTACCCGAGGCTGCGGCTCGAGCTGGACCGCGACCACGGCTGGAAGGCGGATGTCGAGTCGGCGCTCGAGCGGCTGCTCCTGGCGGCGTCGCTGACGGTGACCGACATCGAGCACCGGTCGACGGTCGGCGCGCACTGAGGGTGCGCGGACCGTCGACCCCCGGCGCGGGCGGACCCGGCCGGGCCTAGGCGGGTTCGGACTGGGCCAGTTCCTCGGCGAGCAGTTCCGCGAAGGTGAAGGTCCCGGTCGGCTGATCGTCCTGGCCGAGCAGGTAGAGCCGCTTGACCGCGATCAGGATGGCCTCGGCGATGATGTCCCGGTTGCGCGGGTTCACCAGTGTCTTGACGTCGGATTCGTTTGTGAGATAACCGATGTCGATCTGCACTGTCGGCATATTGGTCAGTCGCAACAGATCCCAGGTGCGTCCGTGCGTGCGGCAGTCCTGAAGTGCTGCACGAGCGACGATTTCGCGCTGGATGAAGCTCGAGAGCACCTGTCCGATGCGGGAGGTGGCGCCGTGTGAGTTGCCGAAGTGGAAGCTCGCTACGCCGTTCGCGTGCGGGCTGGAACTGGTGGCGCACCGCAGCGAGATCATCAGGTCCGCGTCGAATGCGTTGGACGTCTCGGCGCGGACGCCGGCGGAGGGGTTCGCGTGGTGCGGCCGGGAGAGGAATGTCTCCATGCCCGTGGCCGCCATCCGGCCCTCGAGCCGGCTGGCGAGGTCCCAGAGGATGTCGGCCTCGGTGATCGGACCGTCGGGGGTGTGCAGCACCACTCCGGTGGCGTCTCCGCCGAGGTCCGGGTCGATCACGATTCGCTTGCCGCTGAGCTGCGGACCGGACCGGCGAACCGACTCCTCCTCGGTGATCGCGTGGGGCGAGCCGCCGGTGACGCGGGTGCCGAGCAACTCCAGCGACCGCAGCGTCTGCGGTCCGCAGATCCCGTCCGAGGCGATGCCGATCTCACGCTGGAACGAGGAGAGACCCTCGTGGGTCTTCCGGCCGAAGTGTCCGTCCGAACGGGCCGAGTAGAAGCCGAGGTCCTGGAGTCGGTTCTGCAGCGTCGCGACGTCGTCGCCGTAGAGCGGCGCGGAGACCTGGTAGGTGAGGGTGCGGGCACCGAGGCGGTACGACGCCTCCTTCAGCGAGTGGTACGTCGCGGCGCCCACGACGCCGTCGACGAGGAGCCCGCGCTGCTGCTGGAACGCCCGGACCGCGCTGTCGAGGTGGTTGTCGAACACTGCGTCGGCTGCCACCCACTGGGCTCCGTTGGCCGCGCCCAGGGGCGCGGCGGGGATTGCGCTGTGGAGGAAGCCCAGGCTCGAAAGGGTGCCGCGGACCTCGGCGACGGCGGGACCGCTATCGCCGTGACAGAGACGCTGCATGGATTTCCGGTCCTTTCGATGTGCCAACGACGCGGCGAGGCCGCGTCGCGCTGGTCAATTGTCGCAGAAGCCCCCGAGATTACGACAATCTCGGGGGCCGCGACGTGTCTTACAGGACGTCGGAAAGATCCTTGAGCAGGGCGGCCTTGCCCTTGGCTCCGACGATCTGCTTCACCGGCTTGCCGCCCTGGAACAGGATCATGGTCGGGATCGACATGACCTGGAAATCACGGGCCGCACCCGGGTTCGCATCGATGTCGATCTTGGCGACCGTGAGCTTCTCGGCGTGCTCGCCTGCGATCTCCTCGAGCACCGGCGCGACCATCTTGCACGGGCCGCACCAGGTCGCCCAGAAGTCGACGAGCACGGGCTTGTCGGAGTCGAGGACGTCCTGCTTGAAGGAGTCGTCGGTGATGGTGATGGTGTTCGACATGGATGTCTCCTCGGGTGACGGTGTGGATCCGTGAGGGGGTGGCTCAGGCCTCGGCGCCGACGGGCCGGTCGGTGGCGGCGAGCGTGTTGGCGGCGATGTCGCCCTTCTCGGCGAGCCAGCGCTCGGCGTCGATCGCCGCGGATGCGCCGGTGCCTGCGGCGGTGATGGCCTGCCGGTACGTGTGGTCGACCAGGTCGCCTGCCGCGAAGACACCCTCGAGGGAGGTCGCGGTGGACGGCGACTGCACGCGGACGTAACCCTCGTCGTCGATGTCGACCTGTCCCTTGACCAGTTCGCTGCGGGGGTCGTGGCCGATCGCGACGAACATGCCGGTGACGGGCAGGGTGGACTGCTCGCCGGTGACGGTGTCGCGCAGCACCAGGCCGGTGACGCTGGTCTCGCCGAGCACCTCCACGGGCTCGGCGTTGGTCAGGAAGCGGATCTTGTCGTTGGCCTTGGCGCGCTCGAGCATGATCCGCGACGCGCGGAACTCCTCGCGGCGGTGCACCAGCGTCACCGAGCGGGCGAAGCGGGTCAGGAAGGTGGCCTCCTCCATCGCGGAGTCGCCGCCGCCGACCACGGCGATGTCCTGGTCCTTGAAGAAGAAGCCGTCGCAGGTGGCGCAGGCGCTGACGCCGCGACCGAGCAGCGTCTCCTCGCCGGGGATGCCGAGGTAACGGGCCGCCGCACCCATCGCCAGGATGACCGCGTGCGCGTAGTAGGTCTCGCCGTTCGCGACGATCCGCTTGACGCCGCCGGAGAGGTCGATCTCCTCGACGTCCTCGGTGCGGATCTCCGCGCCGAAGCGCTTCGCCTGCTCACGCATCTCGTCCATCAGGTCCGGGCCCATGATGCCCTCGCGGAAACCCGGGAAGTTCTCGACCTCGGTGGTCGTCATCAGGGCCCCGCCGAACTGGGTGCCCTCGAAGAGCAGGGGCTCGAGTTCCGCGCGGGCGGCGTAGACGCCCGCGGTGTATCCGGAGGGTCCGGAGCCGACGATGATGAGATCTCGGACCGAGGTCGGGTTAGTCATGGGGCCTTCCAGGTAGGGAACGATGTCTGGCTCAACACCAGACTAAGGGGTGATGTTCCCACGGACCCCGGATGTGGCGGCCAGTGTTACGTACGGCTCGATCAGCTCCGCGGCGCGGGCCTGCACGGCCGCGATGTCGTCGCCTGCCTCGACCTGCCTCGTTGCGGCGTGCACCACGGCGTTGACGAGCTCGGCGGTCGCGGCGGCGTCGACGGCCCCGAGTTCGGTCAGCGCCGCGATCAGCGGGGTCGAGAGCTGCCGGTGCAGCGAGGCGCTCTCCGCCGTCGTCCTCGCGGTCGGCGCGAGCGCGGCCAGCGAGGAGGCCGCGGCGTGTTCCCCCTCGGCGACCAGGTCCAGGTTGGCACGGACGTAGGCCAGCACCCGGCGGTCCGGCCCCCCGGCCGCGTCCATCTCCCGCTGGACCCGCTCGGACCAGCGCGGGAACGAGTCCTCGATCAGCGCGTCGATCAGGTCCCGGCGGGACTTGAAGTACTGGTACACGCTCGACCGCGCCAACCCGGCCCGGGTGGCCACCTCGGCGAAGCCGAGGTCGTCGGCGCTGCCCTCGGCGAGCACCTCGCGGGCGGCGTCGAGGAGGGCCCGTCGCTGGGCGGCCCGGTGCTCGGCGACGGTGGGCGCGTTGATCCGCGGCAACGCGTCTCCCCTCGGTGGCGTCGGGTGTTCGACGCCTCACATGTCGGTCGGCGACCGCCCGTCCTCGTGACGACGCGGTCGATGTGGTCGACGACATGGTAGTCGCGGGCAACCGTGGCGAGGGTTGCCGATCGACTTCGCGGTCGCAGCCGTGGCTCAGCCGCCGGTGCCCACCCGTGGCAGCGGTAGCTCGGTGAGGGCCTCGCGGATCACGCATCGGGTTCCGGAGTAGATGGTCGGCATGCACCTGTTGCAGTGCACACAGCTGCCCTCGGTGGCCGACTCGGTGCGAAACTTGTTGACCAGTGCTGGATCTCGGAGCAGGGCACGCGCCATGCCGACGAACTCGAAGCCCTCCTCGACCGCCGTCTCGACGGTGTCGAGCCGGTTCACCCCGCCGAGCATGATCAAAGGCATCGACAGGGCCTCGCGGAACTGGCGGGCGAACGGTCGGAAGAACGCCTCCTCGAACGGGTAGGTGGGGAAGATGTGCGGGCCGTAGAACCGCAGCCCCATGCCGACCAGCTTTGGTTGGGAGGCAATGAATTCCGCCATCGGAACCTCGCCGCGGAAGAAGTACATGCCGTTGAACAGCGAGCTGCCCCCGGTGAGCTGCATCGCGTCGACGTACCGGTCGGACTCGATCAGCCCGGCGATCTGCAGGCTCTGGTCCAGCCAGAGCCCCTTCGGGACGCCGTCGGACATGTTGAACTTGACCGTGACCGCCACGGAGTCGCCGACCGCGCGGCGGACCCGCTCGAGCACCTCGCGCGGGAACCTGGAGCGGGCGGCGACGCTGCCGCCGTACCGGTCGTGCCGTCTGTTCAGGTTCGGGCTCATGAAGCTGCTCAGCAGGTAGTTGTGGCCGAGGTGCACCTCGACGGCGTCGAACCCGGAGTCGACCGCCACCCGCGCCGCCCGTTCGAAGTCGGCGGTCACCGCGGCGAGCTGGTCGATCGACGCGCCGCGGACCAAACCCATTGCCGGAGCGCTGATCCGGGTGGACGGGGCCAGCGTCCTGGTGCCGTTCGAGATCATGTTGGCGACCAGGCCTGCATGCCCGATCTGGGCAGCGGCCAGGGCACCCTCGGCGTGTACGGCCTCCGTCAGCCGGGTGAGCCCGGGCCGGCTGGCCTCGTCCAGCACCAGGGTGTCGCGGTGCACCCGGCCGCTCTCGGACACCGCGCAGTAGGCGACGGTGGTCATCGCGGCGCCGCCGGCCGCGACCGCGCGGTGGAACTCCACGAGCTCGTCGGAGACCGCGCCGTGGGGCATCACGCCCTCGAACGTGGCGGCCTTGACGATGCGGTTGCGCAGGGTCAGCGGGCCGAGTGGCGCGGGCTCGAAGACCCGCCGGGTGTCGGCGGGGGTGGGGGTGGCGTTCATCGTCGGAATCCTTGCGCTCTGTTCGTCCAGTTACGATGCCACTGGACTCGTAATGGGACACGGTATAGCCCCCGCGGCCCCGATGGCAGACAATTCGGTCGATGACTGCCACCGGATCGGGCCGACCCCGCGACCCCCGCATCGACGCCGACGTGCTCGCGGCCGCCCGCGACCTCCTGGTGGAGGTGGGGTTCGAGCAGTTGAGCGTGCGGGCCGTCGCCGCCCGCGCAGGCGTCAGTCGCGCGGCCATCGCCCGACGCTGGGAGTCGAAGGCGCACCTGGTCCTCGACGCGGTGCTCGGCCTGGAGCCGGACCTGCGGCCGTTCGAGGGGGCGGACCGGGCCGGCTGGATCCGCTGGGTGGCGACGGGCAGCTCCGAGGTGTTCCGTCAGCCGGCCGTGCGGGCGGCGGTGCCGGCGCTGCTGGCGACGCTGCGCGACCACCGGGAGCTGCGAGGGGCGGTGTGGCGGAACTTCGGCGGACCGAGCGCCGCGCTGCTGCCGCGGGCCGACGCGTCGGGACCCGACGATCAGCTCGAGGCGGGCGCGCTGCTGGCGCTGGGCGCGGGCGCGGCGATGTTCCTGTCGTTGATCGCCCCCGAGGAGGACACCCCACAGATGCGGGCCAAGGTACTCGAGATCCTGCTGCTGGCGGCCGGACCCGACTGAACGTCCGCCGAGCGGGCGGTTGCCGGGGCATCGACCCCGGCAGCCGCCCGTTCGGCGTCTGACGCGACCCTCAGCCGATGTCGGCGCGGGCCAGCGTCGCCGGGTCGGAGTCCGTGCATCCCATGCCGACCACCAGCGCGGTGATCTGGGGCAACTGTGCCCCCGGGAACAGCATCAGCAGCCCGGGTACGCCACGCAGGCGGACCGGGCCGGAACCCAGCAGCGGGGTGGTCGGGTCCACCCCGTTGGCCCGGAGGCATCCGTCCCGGGCCTCCGGTACGGACAGCGGACCGAGGTCGGTACTGCCGAGCAGCCCGAGCACGGTCGCCGGATTCAGGTCGGAGCCGAGGTCCACGCCGGTGCCGGACGGGGTCGGTGCGTGGAGTGCGACGGTGGGCGTCGCGGGCCGGGTCTCGTCGGCCCGGGTCAGCGCAAACAGGGCGCCGGCGGCGACGACCGCCACGGCGGCGGCCGCGGCGAGCAGTCGGACCGGGCGGCGTCGACGCGCGGTCCGCCCGGCCAGGGGCGAGACCGTGGCCGGCGCCGCGGCGCCCTCGGCGGCCAGCGCGGCCTCGATCCGGGCGACCACGTCGGGCGGTGCGGGCGGCGGCGGCACGTCGGAGGTGCGCAGCGCGCCGAGCTGCCCGCGCACGGAGTCGAGCGCGGCGAGGACGCGCTGGGCCTCCGGGTCCGGTGCGGACGCCACACGCAGCCGGTCCGCGAACTCCGGCGGCAATGCCCCGGCGTGCAGATCGGCGAGCAGGTCTGGGTCGAAAGGGGGGTGCAGCGCATCCTCACCCTGGGCGACCATGACACCTCCTTCTGGTTGGAAGAACCGGTACTCGAACCTGAAACTACGTGACCGGCCGTCGGAATCCGGGCCCGTCGACCCGGCCGCACCGTCGACCGCCGCTACTGGGATTAGACCTCGTTGACGTCGATCTGGTTCCGCTCGACCCGCAAGTAGTTCAACTCCCGGGCGAGCTTGTGCCGGGCCCGGGCGCAGCGGCTCTTGACGGTGCCCTCCGGGATCCCGAGCAGTGCCGCGGCCTCCGCGACGGAGTAACCCTCGAGGTCCACCGTCACCACGGCCGCACGATGTTCCGGCGACAGCGTGAAGAGGGCGCCCTCGATGGCCAGCGCGGTCTCCCGATCGGCCATGGCGTCCCGGGGGTGGCTGGGCTCGCGGGTGTCGTCCTCCGGCAGTGGCACCGTGGGTCGGACCTTGTTGCGGCGGATCCGGTCCAGACAGGCGTTGACCACGATCCGGTGCAGCCAGCTGCGGACCGCGGCATCGGCGCGGAACGTCCCGGCCATCCGGTGCGCGTTCAGCAACGCCTCCTGCAAGGCGTCCTCGGCGTCGGCGAGCGTGTAGCTCGTCCGTCGCGCCGTCTGCCACAGATGGTCGTAGTGCCTGCCGAGCAGTTCTGAAAATGCGCGTGCGTCCCCCGACGCGTGCGCTGCCAGGAGCTGAGCGTCTGACCTGTCAGCTCCGGCGATCCCCCTGTAGATTCGCACGCCGGATGTTAACCGACCACAAGGTTTCGAGTCCTCGAATCGACCCGAAGTGCCAGGTGCCGGGTGGTTACGGGGTCTTGGTGAAGCCGACCTCGGCGATCGAGGACTGGTTCTTCCCGCCGTCCTCGGCGAGCTTGGTGATCCACACCAGCACCTTGCCGACATTGCCGTCCGTGGTCACCGGGACGGTGGTGACGCCCTTGCCGAGCACGGCGGTCCCGATCACCTGGGTCTGGTCCAGCGCCGAGTTGTCGTCGGGCGCGGTCCGGATCTCGACGGTGGTGCCGGCGGAGGGTGAGTCGATCCACACCTCGCGCAGCGCGCTCGGCTCGGCCAGGTTGACCATCAGGCCGATGCCGTTCTTGAACGACGGGAACTGCTGGAGGTAGGTGTCGGTGCTCCACTTGGTGGCCGGGTTGCCGTCGACCGCCTGGCCGGCGGTGGCCGGGTTGTCCGGCGATCCCTGCGGCGAGTAGACCGCGGCACCGGCCGGCACCACCGCGACCGGGGCCGCCGCAGGCGCGGGTGCTGTGGCGTCGCCGGTGGGCTCCGCCACGCTGGTGGTGGTCAGTCCGATGTTCTGCTCGGTGAGCGGCGCGGTGGAACCGCCACCCGCCAGCGTGTTCGCCAGCCACCAGCCGAGGAAGGCCAGCACGATGACGGTCAGGACGCCGAGCCCGGCGAGGGCGATCACCATCCGGTTGCTCTTGAGTCGCGCCGCCGCGTCGTGCTCGGGGCTGCTCAGCGCATGCCCGGTGGCTCCCGGAGGGCGCTGGCCGAGTCGGAGCGCGGGCATGAGGTCGGTCTTCTGGTCCACGACCGACGCCTGGTCCAGCACGTGCTGCACGGTCGCGGCGGTGCGGATTCCACCGCCCTGCTCGAGGGCGCGATTCGCGACCGCGGAGATCTCGAAGGGCACCTCCGGGCGCACCAACCGGGGCTCGAGGGGCTGACCGTCGTTGCCGCGGTCGGCCGGGGGCATCCCGCCGACGGGTTCGGTCGAGCCGGGGTCGCCGAGCGGCCACCGCGCGGTGATCAACGCGTACAGCATGGCGCCGAGCCCCTGCACGTCCGTGGGTGCGTCCGCGTCGGCGAGGGTTGCGGGGAAGGCGAGCACCGCGTCGCCGGCGACGGAGATCCGAACCCGGTCCGGATGGTCGATCGACAGGGCGCCACCGCCGCGGTGGGCGGCCTCGGCCGCGGATGCCAGCGCCCGGATGGCGCGGGCTGCGCCGATCGGGGACGGCGCCGTCTCCGCCATCTCCTTGAGGGACCGGCCCGGGGTCCACTCGGCGACCACGATGCCGCCGGAACTGCCGCGCACCACGTCGAGGACTCGCGCCAGCCCGGGCGAATTGATCCGGCCCAGCCGGAGCGTCCGCGACAGCACGGCCTGCGGGTCCTCGGACAGCTCGCCGCCGGAGCTGGCCCGCTGCTCCGAGTCGACGAACGTCAGGGCGACCTCGCGGTCGAGCTTGATGTCGTGGGCCTGCCAGAACTTCAGGCCGCGGGCGCCGCCGTGCGGCGCCAGCAGGCGGTACCGGCCGCCGGCGACGGATGCGCCCGCGATCAGCTTCGGGCCGCGCGTCTGCTGCCGGCTGGACGCGTCCGCAGCGCCGATCCGCATCGGGGGCAGCGGCGGCGAGCCGATCGGGATGACGCCGGTGTCCAGGACGAGATCGCGTTCGGGTGCCTTGCGGGTCGCGTTCGCGGGGCGTGCCTGCGGCCGGGCCTCGACCTTGCTCTCGGCGACGTCGGCCTTGGTGGGTTCGCCCGTGGTGACGGAGGGATCGTTCTTCGCGGCGCCGGTGGGTTCGGCTGCGCGAGTTGCCGATCCACGTGTCGTCGCCTGCGCCGTCGAACCACCGGACTTGCCGGCAACGTCTTCGTCGCTCATCCGCACTCCTTCGCGCATTCGGTCGGACCCCTCCCTAGCAGTGTTCGGCGTCCCGGTACGCCCGGGACCAGGGTACGGGAGCTGGTGACTGTCACCTTGTAGTGCCTGAGAACGGCCGAATGCGGGCAGCAGCACCGTAGCGGCGTCGTCGTAGTAGATCGGCATCGCACCGGTGTCGGTGATCGGCGCCGCGTCGGTGACACCGGCCGGCTGCGGCGAGCGGCCGCGGACGCGGTTGACCAGACGGGTCAGCGCGACGGTTCCGGCAACCACCTCGGGGATGCCCGCGAACCGCAGCAGCGTGAACGTCACGCCGAGCATGATCACCGCGCAGATGCCGACCTGGACGAAGGCGCCCGGGCCGCCGAAGCGGTCGCTGAGGCTGTCCAGGCCGAGCAGCTCCTCCGCGGTGAGCATCGTGATCGACCCGGCGAGCGAGGCGACCACCACCAGGAAGGCGGTCTTGCCGACGTTCGCCATCCGCAGTGCCCCGAGGCTGCGGTGCAGCAGGATGGCGCCGATCACGGCGCCCGCGGTGAAGCCGAGACCGTTCGCGACGCCGAGCAGGCTCACCACCTGGCTGTCGTCAGAGGCCACCACCGGTGCCAGCAGCGAGAGCCCCACCTTCACGCTGGTGATGCCGAGGATGATCCAGGTGGGGGTCCAGGCCTGCTCGCGGGCGTAGAAGACCCGCAGGTGGATCAGCACCAGCGCGTACGGGATCAACGTGAACGCCGACCAGCTGACCGCGTGGCCGAGCCGTTCGGCGTCCTCCGGTCCGAACTTGCCGTAGCCGAACAGCGCCTGCCCGATCTGCGGGCCGGCGAAGGTCATGAAGACCACCACCGGCACCAGCGAGACCATGGTCAGCCTGGTCGCGACGGACAGGTCGTCGACGACGGCCGGGGTGTCCTCCGCGGCGGCGTTGCGGCTCAACCGCGGCATGATCGCGGTCAGCACGGTGACGCCGAGGATGCCGTACGGCAACTGGAGCAGGATCCAGGCCTGGTTGTAGATGACCGGTCCGGCCCCGTCGACGCCCGCGGCGATGCGCGTGCCGATGCTGAACCCGACCTGGCTGATCAGCACGTACAGCACGATGGCGACGCCCATGCCGGCGAACAGCCTGAGCCGGGCGTCGAGACCCCACAGCGGCTTCAGGCTGATGCCTTCGCGGCGGATCGCCGGCAGCAGGCAGGCGGCCTGGGTGACGACGCCGAGGGTGACGCCGATCCCGAGGACCAGCAGCTGTGCGGTGGTGATCGCGTCGGTCCCGCGTGACATCACCCAGAACATGCCCAGGACCACCAGCACCACGCAGTTGTTCAGCACCGGCGCCCACGCGCCCGGCTTGAACACACCCCTGGTGTTGAGGATCGCCGTGAGCAGTGCGGACAGGCCGTAGAACAGGATGGCGGGCAGCAGGAGGTAGGCGAACCGGGTGGTCAGGACCGGGTCGACCTCGCCGTCCTCCGGCAGGAACAGCCTGACCAGCAGGGGGGCGCCGGCGACCGCGGCGACCGCGGCCACGCCCAGCACCAGGCCGGCGATCGTGAACAGCCTGCGTACGAAGGCGGCGCCGCCGTCGTCGTCCTCCTTCTCCGCGCGGACCAGCACCGGCACCACGATCGCGGACAGGACCGCGCCGAGTACCAGCTCGGAGATCATGTTCGGCAGCTGGCTGGCGACGGTGAACGAGCTGGCGGTGACGGCGCCGAGGGTGGTCAGCAGCAGCACCTGCTTGAGGAATCCGGTGATCCGGCTGACCAGCGTTGCCACCGCGATCGAGCCGGTCGCGGCCATCAACGACCTGCCGGAGTTCTCGGACTCGGCACCGTCGGCGATGTCGACGTCGGGCGGGTCGAGGTGCGGCGGGTCGCTCTCGGCCGCGGGATCCGGAGCCGGGCGGGCGGCGACGGCCGTTGCCGGCCGCGGCGGAGCCGTCACCCGGGCGTCGGCGGGCAGGTGGCGCTGCGGTGCGGCCCGCTGCGGCGCGGGCTGCGGGGGGTACGGCTGGTCGGTCGGGTTGGGCCGGTACAGGGGCCGGTACGGCTCGTGCGACTGCGCCTGTTGTGGCCGCTGAGGCTGCTGGTGCTGAACGGGGTTCGGGTGCTGCGCGGGGGCCGGCGGCCGGGGGTCGCGGCGCTCGGGTACCGGTACGCCGGGCTGGGTCCGCTCCCAGGGCGCGGCCGGTGCGGGGCCGGCGCCCGTGGTGCGTCCCGCCGGCGTCGTTCCGGTGTTCCTGGGTCGGCCCGTCGGTTCGGTTCCGGAGCCCTGGGGTCGTTCTGCGTCGCCTTCGGGTCCTGCCGTTCCCGGCGGCCGGTGCATGCTCCCCGTCATTGCGGTTCGTACCCTTCGTCCGCTCGGTCCGGCTGGCCCCGGAACCGGTGCCACAGCCGTCGTCCCGCGAGTAGCAACAATAGTGCGCCGGCGCAGCCGGTGACGATCGCCAACACCCGTCCGTAGGCGTTGGTGCGAATCGACACGGCGGTCGGTTCCCCCAGCTCGCGGCCGTTGACGGTGGTCATGGCCACGTCGACCACCATCTTCCCGGAACCCTCGACCTTTGCCGGGACCTGCAACGCGCGGCTGCCGCGCGGCGGCAGCTGCTGGTCGCCGATGTCGGTGACGGTCATCGCGGTCGGCGCGGATATCTGCAGCCTGACGGTGATGCCCACCGGCAGGTCGTTGCGCGCCACCAGCAGCAGCGGGCTCTGCTCGGAGGCCAGCGTGTAGGCGCCGCCGGGCGCGAGCACGGTCACCGCCCCGTAGATCCGGTCCATGGCCAGGTCCACCTGGGCGACCCGGTTGTCGGCCGCCGCCGTCGCGGGTCCCTGGTCCCGATCCCGGCGTCCGGAGGTGCTCAGCGCCCGCAGCAGGTCCTCGTTCAGCGGTGCCGTGTACCGGACGGGGGTCAACGCCGACTGGGGGTCGTTGACCAGCGTCGCGGTGATCGCCTCGATCTCGGGCGCCGCCGCGGCCGCGGCGGCCTGCACCGGTCCCGGCGCGCCGTCGCGCACCGCCTGCTCCGGGTAGACGAGGTCGAACGGCGGCGTCGTCACGTTCCGGCTCAGCACGTCCGGCAGCGACCGCGCCGTGGCCAGGCCGGACCGCAGCATGGTCGAGACGGTGGAGAGCACCGTGCGGGCCTCGTCGCCGTCGACGGTCCACTGCTGCGGCGGCACCACCAGCAGCGTGCGGGGGTCGGGACTGGCCATCCGCGACTCCATGGTCCGGGTGCTCAGCGACTGCCAGGTCACCGCGCCGAGCGCGTCCTGCAGGCGGGCCGTCCGGGAGTCGCCGCTGAGGTCGATCCGGGCACCCGCGGGTGCGAAGGTGGGGGTCTGCGGGGTGTCGCCGACGGCGGCGAGCGCACTGGCGGTTGGCACGTCGAACAGCGCCGCGTTCAGCGGCCCGCCGTTGTTTCCGCCGGTCAGCGGCACCTTCTGCGGCGCGGTGTTGTCCGCGACCGCGTTGGCGGCGAGCAGCACCGTCGGCCCGAGCCCGTTCAGCGAGGCGGCGGCCTCGGCGTCGAGCACCCCGGCGTCCGGCCAGGTCAGCCCGCGCAGCGAGGTCACCCCGAGGGTGCCGTCGACGATGTCGGCGGGGGTGGTCAGGGCCCGCGCGACCAGGGTCGGGTCCGCGATCCGCTGCAGCGCCGCGAGGTCGACCTGGGCGAACGGCACGGCGGTCGTGCACATCCGTGAGGCGAGCGCCTTGAGCCGGTCCAGCCAGGCGCCTGCCGCGGCCTGCCCGGTGCCGCTGCGCGCCGCGCCGGTCGGATCCGCCGGGTCGTCCACCACCAGGTAGCCGTGGGTCATGCCGCTCACCGTGACCAACAGGTCGGGGTCGACGGCCAGGCAGAGGCTCTGGGCCAGTTGGTGGTCGCGGTCGACGCCGTCGGCGGTGGCGAACTCGGCCGCCGCGAGCAGCTGCTCCAGGCGGCCGCCGCTGGCGAGGGAGGTGGCGAGGTCGTCGTCGACCAGACGGACCGGTTCCTCGGTGGAGCCCGGAACTCCCGCGGCGATCCGCGGTCGGTCGGCGACCGGCCACAGCACCGTCACGGCCACCGGGTCGGCGGTCGACGGCGGAATGGGCGCGGCGGCGAGGTCCGTGGAGTCGTCGACGCTGGGGTCGCGGGGCAGGCCGAGCACCGGGAGCAGGAAGCGGGCGTCGTCGAGCCGGGCGGCGCCGCCGTACTCGGGGGTGCCGTTGACGTTCACCAGCAGCGGGTACACGCCGGGTTCGGCGATCTCCAGTGAGGTGGCGGTCGCGGACCGCAGCGGCAGGGTCAGGGTGAAGGTGGCGGACCTGCCGACGTCGAGCCGGGCGGCGACCGACTGGAACGCGCCGACGGTGTCGAACTGCTCCTGGTCGGCGGCGAGGACGGTGCGCAGCTGCGCGGGCGCGTCCACCTTCGGGGCCCGCTGCAGGCGGACCTGGACGTCGGCGACGGGCCGGTCCCCGACGTTGGTGACTGTGCCCCCGACCGTCACGAACGGGTCGCTCGAGGTGGTGACGGTGTTCGGGGCGACGGAGTCGATCGACAGCGAGACGAACTGCGACTGCGTGTCCCGGGCGCTCGACGCGGCACCGGTCGACGGAGTGGTGGGCGTGGCCGTGCTCGGGGCGGTGAGTCCGAGCGGTGCGGCGGCCAGTGCCAGTGTGGTCAGGGTCGTCACGGCGAAGCGACGTAGGGCCGTCCTCATCCGTGCTTTCCGGTTGCTTCGCGGGTTCCGTTGCCCCGCGCCGCGGACCGCCGCGTGGCGGTCACCTCGCGGCGACGGTCGGTCGGGATCGGGCTGGGCGCCGGCAGCGGTGCCGGGGCGTCGGACATCCGGTCGATCAGAGCGCCGGCGACCTCGGCGAGCCGTCGCTCGTCGGCGTAGGCGAGCCGGGAGCCGAGCTCGAGCAGCGGCACCCAGGCGACCTCGGTCACCTCGACGTCCTCGTCGGAGAGCTCGCCGCCCTGAAACCGGAGCAGGTAGTGGTGCACCGTCTTGTGGACGCGTCGGCCCTCGGTGACGAACCAGTAGTCGATGCTGCCGAGTTCGGCGAGCACGGTGCCGTGGATGCCCGTCTCCTCGGCGACCTCGCGCATGGCGGTCTGCTCGGCGGTCTCCCCCGCCTCGATGTGACCCTTGGGCAGCGACCACAGCAGTCGCCCACGGCGGTCGGTGCGGCCGATCAGCGCGGCGCACTGCTGGTCACGGGGCCCGTCGAGGCCGTCGACCACGAGGCCGCCCGCCGACGTCTCCCGGACCGTGCGCATCCGCTGGGCCGTGCGTTCGCCGTGCGCGCTTCGTCGCCGCGGGTTGCGGCGACTGCGATTTGCACGTTCGGCAGCAGACACCCAATCAATACTAGTTGGCTCCCGGGACCTGCCCCGAATCCCACACCGCAGCGCCGGGTGCTGCGGTCGGCGCGCTGCTCGGGGGCGGCGGGCGCCGGTAAGCTGCACACTCGTGGTTTCCCCAACTCCCGACGCCGACCGACGCACCCGACTGCTCTCGGGCGCGACCGCGACCCTGCGCGACCTCTCCGAGGTGCTGACGCCCCTCGGTGCGAGGTTCGCCGCCGCGGGCCACGAGCTGTACCTGGTCGGCGGCAGCGTCCGGGACGCGGTCCTCGGCCGGCTGGGCACCGACCTGGACTTCACCACCGACGCGCGGCCGGAGCAGGTGCAGGCCCTGCTCAAGGGCTGGGCCGACAACCAGTGGGACACCGGCATCGCCTTCGGCACGATCAGTGCGGCGAAGGCCGACCAGCAGATCGAGATCACCACCTTCCGCACCGACGCGTACGACGGCGTCACCCGCAACCCCGAGGTGAAGTACGGCACCAGCCTCGAGGAGGACCTGGTGCGCCGCGACTTCACCGTCAACGCGATGGCCGTGCGGCTCGGCGCCGACGGCGACCAGGAGTTCGTCGACCCGCTCGGCGGGATGGACGCCCTGCTCGCCGGTGTGCTCGACACCCCCGCCGCGCCGGAGCGCTCGTTCAACGACGACCCGCTGCGGATGCTGCGCGCGGCGCGGTTCGTCTCGCAGCTCGGCTTCTCGCTGGCCCCGCGGGTCCGGCAGGCGATCGTCGAGATGGCCGGGCAGATCGACAGGATCACCGCCGAACGGGTGCACGCCGAGCTCGACAAGCTGATCCTCGGCGAGTACCCGATCGACGGCATCAACGTGATGTGCGAGACCGGGCTGGCCGCCCGGGTGATCCCCGAGATCCCGGAGATGGAGCTCGAGATCGACGAGCACCACCAGCACAAGGACGTCTACCAGCACTCCCTGACGGTGCTGCAGCAGGCGATCGACCTCGAGGACGGCGACCCGGACCTGGTGCTGCGCTGGGCGGCGATCCTGCACGACATCGGCAAGCCGGACACCAAGCGCAACGAGCCGGGCGGCGGCGTGAGCTTCCACCACCACGAGGTGGTCGGCGCCAAGCTGGTCCGTCGCCGGATGCGGGCGCTGAAGTACTCCAAGCAGATGGTCGACGACGTCGGTCAGCTGGTGTTCCTGCACCTGCGTTTCCACGGCTACGGCGAGGGCCAGTGGACGGATTCCGCGGTGCGCCGGTACGTCAACGACGCCGGCGACCTGCTGCCCCGGCTGCACAAGCTGGTCCGGGCGGACTGCACCACCCGCAACAAGCGGCGCGCCGCCAAGCTGCAGGCCACCTACGACGACCTCGAGCAGCGGATCGCCCGGCTCGCCGAGCAGGAGGACCTGGCGCGGGTGCGCCCGGACCTCGACGGCAACGCGATCATGGAGCTGCTCGGCATCCCGGCCGGTCCGGAGGTCGGCAAGGCCTGGACCTTCCTCAAGGAGCTGCGTCTGGACCGGGGCCCGCTGCCCCGCGAGGAGGCGGAGGCCGAGTTGCTGAAGTGGTGGCAGCAGCAGACGTAGGCTGGTTCCCGGGCGCCCGGTGCGCCCGTCGGAGGAGTCCGCTCATGACGACCGATCTGCAGGCCTGGCAGGCGCGCGGGCGGTACCTCACCGTCGGTGCGGACCGCATCTTCGTCGTGGAGGTCGGCGCGGGCGCGGGTTCGCCGGTGGTGATCGTGCACGGGTTCCCCGGTTCGTCACACGACTTCGCTTCGGTCGCGGAACTGCTCGGCGCCACCCGGCGGGTGGTCCTGCTGGACCTGCTGGGCTTCGGGCTCTCCGACAAGCCCGCGGTCGCGCGCTACTCGCTCTTCGAGCAGGCCGACCTGGTCGAGACGGTGTTGGGACGGTTGGGCATCGCTCGCTGCGTCCTGATCGGCCACGACATGGGCGACACCGTCGTCGCGGAGCTGATGCACCGCCACAACCACGGCGAACTGGGCTTCGTGCCGGAGCGGGTGGTGCTGACCAACGGCTCGATCTTCATCGACCTCGCGCACCTGACGCCCGCGCAGCGGGGGATGCTCCGGCTGCCGGCGCGGGCGCTGCCCGTCTCGCCCCCACGCCGGCTCCTGGCGCGTTCACTCGAGCGCAGCTTCGCACCCGACGCCCCGGCGCCGCCGGGCGCGATCGACGCGCTGGTGCAGGCGATCGAGCGCAACTCCGGCGGCCGGCTGCTGCCGCGCCAGAACCGCTACCTGCTCGAGCGGCGCCGGCACCAACCCCGTTGGACCGCGGCGCTGGTGGAGTACGCAGGCCCGATGGGCCTGGTCTGGGGCGCGCTCGACCCCATCGCGACGAAGGCCATGCCGGCGCACCTGCTCGGCCTGCGCCCGCAGACGCGGGTGACGATGCTTCCCGACGTCGGGCACTGGCCGTCGCTGGAGGCGCCCGAGCGCCTCGCGGAGCTCGTCGAGCAGGAGCTCCGCTGAGGCGAACGCCGCTGCATCAGTTCAGCTTTGCGTGCATCAGGTAGACGTTGTAGCTGTCCCACTCCGAGACGGTGAAGTACAGGTCGTGCTCGGTGGACCACGGGTGGATGAAGCCGCCGTAGATCTTCGGGTAGTCGACGGCGTTGACCAACGGCACGGCGTCGGTCCAGCTTCCCTGCGGAGTCTTGGCCTGCCGCAACACAATTGTTCCGGCCAGGGTGTCGAGGTAGCTCATCTGCCACAGGTCGCGCCGGGCGTCGTAGCGCACCGACAGCTCGGCGGCGTTGCCGGACATCACCGGGGTGGGTGAGTGTTCCGCGACCGGGCTCCAGGTGCCGCCCGTCCAGTACTGGTACGCGGACTTGTTGAGCACCTGGTCCTTCGGGGCCCGCGCCACCGCCACGGTGCCGAGCCGGCCGTTGGGGGTGCCGAACATGTACACGTGGTCCCCCGCAGGCACCATGCTGGTCACCTGGAACTTGCTGCCGCCGAACAGGTTGTCCCAGTTGGCATACGGATCCTTCGTCCAGGTCTGACCCCGGTCGTCGGAGTACGCGATGCCGCCGCGGTTGGTGTCCCACATGCCGGGGATCACGCTCCAGCGCCGCACCGACATGTAGCTCAGGTACTGCCGGTCGCCGATCGCGAACCCGGACGTCGGGATGGTGGTGGTCTCCCAGTTCTTGACCTTGCGGCTGCCGAGCACCTCGACGGCGTGGCAGCGGCTGTCCTGCACCATCGAGTCGATGGTCATGCCGTCGGACAGGTCGCGATCGGTGCTGTGGCCCAGCACGTTCGATCGCCAGTCGGAGCCGTTGGCACCGGGTGGGGCCCAGCCCCTGCCGAAGGTGTCGCCGAACGCGACCGACACCTCCCCCGGCCCGGACTCCCAGGTGATGCCGAGGTCGGTCGCGTTGACCTGCCAGCGCTTGTCGGTGCGGTTGATCGAGCCGGGGCCGGTGAGCTGGGCGACCAGGGACACCTCGCCGACGGCCGGTGCGGGTGCGGACGCGGCGACCGGGCCGGGCTCGACGGGCGGGGACTGCGGGGTGGGGGCGGGCGGCCGCGGCTGCTCGGGGCCGGGAATCGGGATGGGAATGGGTTCCGGGTCCGGTCCGATGGAGATCCGCGGCACCTGCGGGCCCAGCGAGCCCGCCGCGGAGCCGTCGGAGCCCGACGAGCTGGAACCGCTCGAACCCGAGGAACTCGAACCGGAGTCGGAGCCGGACGATCCCAGTGACCCGGTGTCGTCGGGTTGCTCGGGTCCGGCGTCGGTCAGGTCCGGGCAGGGGTCCGCGCACGGGTCGGCCGGCAGCGGGTCCTGCGGGACCCGGGTCAGGTTCGGTGCGGGGTCGGGGACGGGCACCGGGACGATCTCGGGCCACGGGTACTTCAGGTCCAGTCGGGGCGGCCCCGTGGTCTGGCCGACGTCGGCGGCGGACGGGTCGAAGCCGCGCTCGCCGCAGGCGTTGGTGGGGGCGGCCGAGGGCGCCGTCGTGGCCGCGGCGGTGCTCACCAGCGATCCGGAGATCGCGAGGGTCAGCGCACACAGTGGTGTAGCGATACGACGAATCACAACGCCCCCGTCCATTCCACGATCGCTCGGCGCTGCGGTGCGCCGACCTCGAGGTGTCTGGAGAAAGTAGCAGGATCCGTTGCGTGGAGCGGGGACATCGGTTCGTCGGCAGCAGGCATCGCCGCCCGGTCGATCGCACCGAAACCGTTGTCGCACCAGGTGAGTACGGTTTCCTTCGTGTGGAAGCACGAGGTTGTCACCGGCTGCACGACATCCGTCCGCCACCGCGTGGCGGTGGCGGACGGATCCGTCTGAGTCCCAACGTGCGAGGGTCTCGGTGGCGCGCCCGCTCCACTGGGCCGGTCTCGCCCACGAAGCTGGGAGCGGGCCTGCCGATCGGCAGATTCGTCACCGATACCCGGCGATCACTCAGGTGGAGCTACCGTCGCGAGCCGGTCGAACGACGACCGGTTGCGCGGCACGTTTCGTGCCGACGGGTGTCGGGTTCAGCTGCCAAGTCCGGTCGACAGCTTGCCGACCACGTCGAGGATGGTCTTGAACGCGCCGAGCAGATCAGACAGGTCTGACGAGGACATGCTTTCTCCTTCTTATTGGTGAGCGATGCTGCGGTAGTTCCAACCGTCGTAAATTCGACGGAACCGGCCGACAGGCACGCCGGGATCAGGTGAACCCGTGCAATTGCAAAACGAAATTCCGAATGTCCGGTGTCGACGCGGTCGCGCCCGGTCCGGAATCGGACCGGGGGCAAATTTCTTCTAGTCGCGCCGACGATTTCCGGTGTTCCGGCACGGCGGCGACGCAAGTCGTGCCGTCGCCGACTCCGGCCGGTGTGAGGCAAAGAAGTCGGCCCACGATTCGATGTCGGGATGGTCCTTCAGCAGTGCCCTGCGACGGCGTTCGGTCATCCCGCCCCACACTCCGAACTCGGTCCGGCTGTCGAGGGCGTCCGCGGCGCACGGCACGAGCACGGGGCAGTGGCGGCAGATCGTGACCGCCTCGCGCTGGGCGGCTCCCTGCACGAACATCCAGTCGGGATTGTCGATGCATCGTGCGAACGCTCGCCAGGTGGAGGGGATCTCGGGCGATTGTGTCGCCGTGGGGCCTCCGGTCTCGGTGATGCTCATTGCGCCTGTCCTCGTTCGTGCGGAAATCGGGTGTGCTGCTGAGGGGGTGAGTCGAATTCGCGTGACCATGACGTGGAGAACGGTAGGGCGAAGAGTTAAACGTCGGACTGCCGTCAGGTGACGCATCCTGGACGATCGTCCAGGGTTTGAATGAACGCATGACGCCCCTCCTCGGCGTGCCGCAGGCGGAACCCGCGCCGCCGGTCCCACGTCCAACATGTATGGGCTTCGTGGTGGAGTACGCGTTCGGGACCGGCGACGACGACCCGTTCGTCTGGGAGTCGGCGGCGGACCTGGACATCGGTGCCGACCAGGTGGCCGACGCGGTCCGTCTGGACTTCGACGGCGACGGCCTGCTCGACGACGCCATGTGGGACAGCGACGGGGACGGGCTGGCAGACCGGTCGGTGCTCGACGTCGAGGACGTCGGCGCCCGGTACTTCGCCGACCCGAGCGGCCTGGGTACCTGGGACCGCGAGGTGCCCGGTCCGGCCGCCGCGCCGGACCCGGTCGGGTGGTCGAGGGGGCCGGACCCGCGGACGCTGCTGGTGGACGAGAACGGCGACGGGACGCCGGAGGCGACCCTGTCCGACACCGACGGCGACGGCCGCCTGGACGCGGTTCGGTGGCGGCAGCCGCCGTCCGGTGACTGACCGGCTACCGGCGCCGCGAGTTCAGCGCTACAGCGAGCAGTCCCAGCGCGTACACCCCGGCGCCCGCGACCACCAGGCCCGGCGAGCGGCCGTCGGGTGCGATCACCGTCGCCGCCGCGGCCAGCGACCCGATGAACGCGATGTTGAACACGGTGTCCTGCAGCGCGAACACCTGGCCGCGCCGGGTGTCGTCGATGTCGATCTGCATGGCCGCGTCGCCGGTCAGCTTGACGGTCTGTCCGGCCAGGCCGAGCAGGAACGCGCCGGCCAGCAGCATCGGCTGGGTGAGCGCGGCGATCAGCGTCAGCTGCACCACGATCGCCGCGAGCAGTGCCAGCGCGATGGTTCGTGGCCGACCGAGTCGCGGGATCAGCAGCGGCGTGAGCGCCGCCGCCAGCAGCATCCCCGCGGCGGTGGCGCCGACCGCGACGCCGAAACCGGCCAGCCCGCCGGGCAGCGTGCCTGCGGCCGCGGGGTCGCGCAGGACCAGGACCATGACCAGGGTGTCGATCCCGAACACGATCCGGTGCGCCCCGATGCCGAGCATCGCGGTGGTGACCCCCGGTGCCCGCCACACGGCGGTGGCGCCGGTGCGCAGCCCGGCGGCGACGGCCCGGACGGCGGCCGCCCGGGTGGGCGCAGGCGCGGTCCGCTCCGCCGTGCGCGGGCCGAGGCCACGCGGGGCGAACCCGGCGGCGGCGAGCGCGCCGAGCACCGAGCCGACGGCGGCCGCCGCGACCGCGACACCGGATCCCCGGTCGCCGTCGCCCACCAGCGAGATCATCACGACCGCGGCCGCCGCACCGGCGGCGGCGACCCCGGAACCGACGGTCGCCAATACGGAATTGGTTGGCACCAGCCAGGATTGACGCACCACGTGGGGCAGTGCCGCGGACACGCCTGCGCCGACGAAGCGGCTGACGCCGACGGACGCGAGAGCCAACAGCAGCAGCGGTGTCTCCGGCGCGCCGGAGACCAGCAGGACCGCCGTGCACAGGATCAACGCGCCGCGCAACGCGTTCGCCCACATCAGCACCGCGCGGCGGTCCCAGCGGTCGAGCAGCGCACCGACGAACGGTCCGAGCACCGAGTACGGCAGCAGCAGCACCGCGAATCCGGCGGCGATCGCCAGCGGGTCGGTCTCGCGTTCGGGGTTGAACAGGATCGCGCCGCCGAGGGCGGCCTGGAACAGCCCGTCGCCGAACTGGCCTGCGAAGCGTACGGTGGCCAGCCGGCCGAGGCCGGGTGAGTTGCGCAGTGCCGCGCGCAGGCGTCCGGTCGTCGAGTCCACCACCGCGTGACCCTATCGCGCGGCGGGCACCGCCTCCCGCGTCCGCCACCAGGCGACGGTGGCCGCGGCCGCCTCGGGCAGCGGGGTCGGCGCCAGGCCGAGCAGTCGCTCGCTGCGCGCGGAGTCCACCACGAACGGCCGCTCGAACTGGTAGAGCGTCTCGGCGAGCTCGCGGGTCTCGCCGTGCACCCGGCCGACCGCGCGAATCAGCCACGCCGGCAGCACCCCGGTGCGGGGGTCGTCGAGCCCGGCCACGGCGGCGAAGGCGTGCACCAACTCCCGCTGGGTGAGCGCCGGCCCGGTCGGCGCGTGCAGCACGGCGTTCCACCGCGCCGGGTCCGCGGCGGCGGCGATCATGGCGGCCGCGAGGTCCGGCACGTAGGTGAAGGAGTGCGGGACGTCCAGTGCGGCGAGGACCCGAACCGTGCTGCCCGCCAGGATCTTCGGCACCATCCGCTCCCCCGCGTGCGCCATCAGGACGTGCGGTCCGAAGAAGTCCGAGGCGGCGACGCTCACCGTCGGCGTGGTGGACTCCGCGCGCTGACGCAGCAGCTCGGTGCGGACCCCGAGCTTGCCGTCGCGGGCGTCGCGCGGGGTGTCCTCGGTGATCGGCCCGTCTACCGGGCCGTACGAGTAGAGGCTCTCGGGGAACACCGCCACCGCCCCGGCCCGGCCGGCGGCGGCCAGCACCTCGCGTTCGGTGCCGGGCAGCTCGCGCCGCCAGGCCGCCGCCGAGTACGCGGAGCCGTGGGTGCAGTGGAAGACCGCCGCGGCGCCGTCGAGGGCGTCGTCGAGCGCCCCGGGCCGGGAGACGTCCACCCGCATCCGACGCACGCCGGGGTGCTCCGGCCCGGACCCGGAGCGGGTGAGCACCCGCACGGCGTGACCCTGGTCGGCGAGTTGCTGCGCGACCGTCCATCCGACCGGGCCCGCCCCGGTCACCACCTGTACTGCCGCCATCGTGATCACGTCCTGTCCGTCTGGGTAGATGTTTGAGAGCACCGCTCTCGAATCAACAGTGCGCCGCGGAAGGGCCTCCTGTCAAGAGCAGTGCTCTCTAAAGTTGACAGTGCTCACGAAAGGGGGTCACCCTGGACGGCGTGACCGGTACCCCCCGCGCCCGCGCCCGCGAACAGACCCTGGCCGACATCACCCGGATCGGCCGCGAGCACCTGGCCCGCGACGGGGCGGCGGCGCTGTCGCTGCGCGCGGTGGCCCGCGACCTCGGCGTCGTCTCGTCGGCCGTGTACCGGTACGTCAAGAGCCGCGACGAGCTGCTCACCCTGCTGGTGGTCGAGGGCTACACCGAGCTCGGTGACGCGGTGGCGGCCGCGCTCGACGCCGCACCGGCCGACGACCCGACCGCCCGATTCCGGGCCCTGGGTCATGCCGTTCGGGACTGGGCATTGCAGGAGAAGGCTTGTTACGGACTGCTTTTCGGTAGCCCGGTGCCCGGCTACCGGGCGCCCGCCGAGCGCACCACCGGGCCGGGTACCCGGGTGGTCAACGCGCTGGTGGCGCTGATCGGCGAGGCGCACAGCGCCGGTCGGCTGCGGCCGGTGGCGGATCCCGCCACGACGGCTCCGCTGCGCGCGAACGTCGACGCGATCCGCGCCGAGCTGGGTGTCGACCTGCCCGACGAGGTGCTCCTGCGCGGGGTGCTGGTGTGGTCGTCGCTCTTCGGCGCGGTCAACTTCGAGGTCTTCGGGCAGTACGGCCCGGACACCTTCACCGACCCGCGGGCGCTGTTCGAGCACCAGTTGTCGGTGCTCGCGGAGGTGGTCGGTCTCGCAGGCTGACCGCTCGCGGCGTCGGGCTGCAACCGATCGGCCCGCGGTGCGATGATTGACCGGTGGAGTACGCAGACGAGTCCGACGACCGCAGGGCCGCGACGGAACCGGTCGTGCGCCCCGGCAGCCTGCTGGTCTCCTCCACCGGACTTACCGAGCCGTCGTTCCGCCGCACCGTGGTCTACGTGATCGAGCACAACGAATCCGGCAGTCTGGGTGTGGTTCTCAACCGGGCCAGCGCCACCGCCGTGCACACCGTGCTCCCCCAGTGGGGCGACCTGTGCGCGCGTCCCCGGGCGCTGTTCGTCGGCGGCCCCGTCAAGCGCGACGCGGCCCTGTGCCTGGCCACCCTGCGGACCGGCGCCGGGATCGACGGCGTCGAGGGCCTGCGGCGCGTCCACGGCCGGGTCGTGATGGTCGACCTGGACTCGGACCCCGACCAGGTCGGACCGCTGGTCGAGGGCGTGCGGGTGTTCGCGGGTTACGCAGGGTGGAGCATCGGTCAACTCGACGGCGAGCTCGACCACGACGACTGGACGCTGGTCTCCGCGCTGCCGTCGGACGTGATCGGACCGCCCCGCGCGGACCTGTGGGCGCAGGTGCTCCGCCGTCAGCCGCTGCCGCTCTCGCTGCGTGCCACCCACCCCATCGACGTCGAGCGCAACTGACCCGCGCCCCTCGACCGCAGGCCGTCATCCCCAGTCCGTCTCCGCGGGCCGAGTGAACGTACCGTTCATGCGATCCAATCGAATGAACGGAAGCGTTCATTCGATTGGATCGAGTGAGTGTGCCGTTCATTCGGCGGCGGCGGCGGCGCCGGCCGCGGCGCCGGGCGACCGCAGCCGGCCCGGCACCGAAGGACTACGAGGACCCTGCGGAGGACCCGGTGGCGACCGGGTCGGGGCAGGTGGCCAGCACCCCGACGATCGCGTCCTTCTCGGCCTGGGTGACCCAGAGCCGGTAGGCTGCCTTCACCTCCACCTGCTTGGCGACGTACGCGCAGCGGAAGGCCTTGTTGGCGGGCAGCCAGGACGCGGCGTCGCTGTCGGACTTCTGCTGGTTCGCCGGGCCGTCCGAGGCCAGCAGGTTGCGGGGATCGTTGGCAAAGTCCTTACGGGTCTGCGCATCGAGCTTCTGCGCGCCCTTCTGCCAGGAGTCGGACAGCGCCACGACGTGGTCGATCTGCACGGCGCTCGAGGTGTTCTGGCCGCGGACGAAGTCGACGGTCTTGCCGGTGTACGGGTCGGCCAGGGTCCCGGTGAGGACCACGCAGTCCCGAGTCCCGGTCTTGTAGGTCACGGCCGTCAGGTCCCGGCGGAGGATGTCGTTGCGGGTGTCGCAGCCGTTGTGCCCGCCGGCGACGCCGACATCGTCGGTCCAGGCCGGGCCGTAGAGGTCACGGTCGTACCCGGTCTTCGGGGCGCGACCCTTGACCGGGATGGTGTCGAGCGTGGCGAGGGTGGCGCTCGCGCCGGTGAACGGCGCGCCGTCGGTCGGGGTGGCCTCAGCCGACAGGGCGCTGCAACCGGTCGCGACGAGGACGGTGGCGCAGGCGGTCGCCAGTGCCAGCGCGCGGCCGGTGGTGGTACGAAAACTCAACAGGGGTACTCCCTTTCACGGAACGGACCCCCGATTATGGCGAGCGGCCCACCGGCTCGACGAATCCCCTGGTGCCGGAGCCGGTTTCCGTGACGAAGTGCTCAGTGGCCGGTGTCGGCCGGCTCCGGCTGCGGGTCCGCCCGCCGGGCGTACCGCTGCGCCAGCGCCGCGCAGACGATCAGCTGGATCTGGTGGAAGATCATCAGCGGCAGCACGATCAGGCCGATCGGCTGGCCGGCGAACAACACCGTCGCCATCGGCAGGCCGGTGGCGAGTGACTTCTTCGACCCGCAGAAGACGACCACGATCTGGTCCGGCACCGAGAAGCCGAGCCGGCGGCCGGCGAACCACGTCACCGCCAGCACGACGGCCAGCAGTCCGCACATCACCGCCACCAGACCGAGCACCTGCCACGGTGAGAGCCCGGCCCAGGCGTTCTCGACCATGCCCGCGCTGAACGCCGCGTAGACCACCAGCAGGATCGAGCCACGGTCGACGAGCTTGGTCGGGGCGGCGTTGCGCTGCAGCCAGTCCGCGACCAGTGGGCGCAGCAGCTGGCCCAGGACGAACGGCAGCAGCAGCTGCACCACGATGTCGAGCACCGACGACGCGTCCACGTGCGCCTCGCCGGTCGTGTTCATCAGCGCGATCACCAGCAGCGGCGTCAGGAACACCCCCAGCATGTTCGACAGGGTGGCGCTGACCATCGCCCCCGGCACGTTGCCGCGGGCGATGGAGGTGAACGCGATCGACGACTGCACCGTCGAGGGCACCAGGCACAGGTACAGCACGCCGGTGTACAGCCCGCCGCTGAGCAGCGTCGGCTCGAGCACGCTCAGTGCCAGCCCCAGCAGCGGGAACAGCACGAAGGTGGCGGTGAGCACCGCCGCGTGCAGCCGCCAGTGGGTCAGGCCCGCCAGTGCCTCGCGGGGATGCAGCCGGGCGCCGTAGAGCAGGAACAGCAGGAAGATGGCGATCTTGGTGGCCCACGACAGGACCTCGGCCGCGGTGCCCTGGGCCGGGAAGATGCTGGCCAGTACCGCGACGGCGATGATGGAGAGGATGAACCCGTCGATGTAGAACCTGGAGAGAAACTTCACGACCACCACGGTAGGCCCCGGGGTCCGGCGGTCCGGTGCGAGACCCCAGTGGTGTCGAGACGCCGGGGCCCCGCGGGCGGTGCGTCACCGCGCGCGGGGCCCTACGGATGGGACTACCTCAGAACTTGATCACGCCGCGGATGTTCCGCCCGGCGTGCATGTCCTCGAAGCCCTTGGCCACCTCGTCGAGGGCGTAGGTGCGGGTCACCAGGCCGTCGAGCTCGAGCTTGCCCGCGGTGTAGAGGTCGATCAGCCACGGGATGTCCGCACTGGGCGCCGACGCACCGAACAGCGAGCCCTGCAGCCGCTTCTGGTAGAGCGTGAGCTCCATCGGGCTGATCGGGATGCCGACGTCGGTCATCTTCCCGAGGCCGGTCACCACGCACACCCCGGCCTTGCGGATCGCCGAGAACGCCTGCGCGATGTGCTCGCCGGTGGTCACCCCGACGGTCACGATCGCCGCGTCGGCACCCTGCCCGTTGGTCAGCGACCGGGCCACCTCGGTGGCCTCCTCGATGGTCGCGAATGCCTGGGTGGCACCGAACTTCAGGGCGCTCTCGCGCTTGAACGCCACCGGGTCGACGGCCAGGACGTGCGCGGCGCCCGCGTGCGCGGCGCCCTGCACCGCGTTGATGCCGATGCCGCCGACGCCCATCACGATCACCGTCTGGCCGGGATAGACCTCGGCGGAGTTGACCGCTGCGCCCCAGCCCGTGCCGACGCCGCAGCCGAGCAGGCAGAGCACGTCGAGCGGCAGGCTCTTGTCGTGCACCTTGACCGCGGAGTCGGTGCTGACGGTGGTGTACTCGCTGAAGGTGGACAGCCCGCAGGTCTGGGCCACCGGCTGCCCGTCCAGGCTCAGCCGGAAGCTGGTCGGGTCGTCCGGTCGGCTGCCGGTCATGATCGCGGCGCCGCGGTCGCACAGGTTCTGCAGCCCCTTCGCGCACCAGCGGCAGCGTCCGCAGCCGGCGACGAAGGAGAACAGCACGTGGTCGCCCTCGGCAAACCCCGTCGTCTCCGGGCCCACCTCGACGACGACGCCTGCGCCCTCGTGCCCGCCGCAGATCGGGTAGACGCCGACGGCGTGGTCGCCGAGGGCGACGTGGTCGTCGGAGTGGCACAGGCCCGAGGCCACCATCTTGACGGTGATCTCACCGCGCCGGGGCGCGTCGAGGTCCATCTCGACGACCTCGTAGGTGCCGGGGGTGCTGCGGATGATCGCGCCGCGGGTCTTCACTGAATGTCTCCTCGTTCAAAGATGTTGCGGAACAGGCTGTTACGGGGTGACCTGGGCGGCCATCATGGCGCGGAACTGGTCGGTGTACGGCGGCAGCATTCCCCACTCGCCACGCAGGTCCGGGCCGGCGGACTCGTAGACGGCGCGGGCGTGGCTGAACTCGAGGAAGCCCTCGCGGCCGTTGTAGTGGCCCATGCCGGACGCGCCGACGCCGCCGAACGGGGCGTCCTGCAGGCCGGGGTGCATCATCACCTCGTTGATCGTCACGCCGCCGGAGGAGGTGCGGCCGACGACGGCGTCCTGCTCCGCGGTGTCGGTGCCGAAGTAGTACAGCGCCAACGGCTTCGGTCCCGCGTTGATCGCGTCGACCACCTCGTCGATCGCGTCGTACCCGAGCAGCACCACGGCGGGGCCGAAGATCTCCTCCTGCCGGATGACGGCGTCGGCCGGCGGCTCGATCACCATCCGCAGCGGCCGGCGTCGGCCGGCGGCGGGCAGCGGGACGTCCGGCGCCGACTCGACGCGGGCCCCGCGGTCGGCTGCGTCGGCGACGTAGCCGTCGATCCGGGCGGCGTGCCGGTCACTGACGATCGCGACGGCGTCGGCGTTGTCCTCGATCGTCGGCAGCAGCGCGGTGTACGCCTCGCGCAGCGCGGTGACGAACTCGTCGAGGTGTTCGCGGGGCACGTGCACGGTGTCGGGGCTGACGCAGATCTGGCCGCCGTTGGTGGCCTTGCCGACGGCGATGCGGTGGGCGGCGTCGGCGAGGTCGGCGCCGCGGCCGATCACCGTCGGGGACTTGCCGCCGAGTTCGAGGGTCACCGGCACCAGGTTCTGCGCGGCGTTGGCCATCACCAGCTTGCCGACCGCGCTGCTGCCGGTGAAGACGAGGTGGTCGAACGGCAGTGACGTCAGCGCGTCGGCGACGTCGGGGCCCCCGGTGACGATGGCGACCTCGGCGGGGTCGAGCAGGGTGGCCACCGCGTCGGCCAGCACGTCCGCGGTGCGGGGCACCACCTCAGAGGGCTTGAGGACGGCCCGGTTCCCGGCGGCGAGCACCCCGGCGAGCGGGCTCATCAGGGTGTACACCGGGGCGTTCCAGGTGCCGATGATCCCGACCGTGCCCTTCGGCTGGTGCAGCACCTGCGCGCGGGCGCCGAGCTGGTCGTAGGGCGCGAAGACGGGCCGCTCGTCCGGGGCCATCCAGGCGTCCAGGTTGTCGCGCGCGTGCTTGAGGGCGGTGATGGAGCCGACCACGTCGTTCATCAGCGAGTAACCCTCGGGGCGTCCACCGAAGTCGGCGTCCAGGGCCTTGGCGATGTCGTCGGCGCGGGCCACGAGCAGGTCGATCACCGCCTGGATGCGCTGGCGGCGGCGCTCGGCGGTCGGCTGACCCTCGGCGACCAGGGCGGCGCGTTGGAGGGCGAGGAGATCGGTCAGGCGCGTGCGCACGCCACTGTTCGGGTCCATGCGGCGAACGCTAGGACGTGCTCCAGATCACTCTCAGCGCAAATCCCGGTGACCGGGACCAGTTTCAGAACCGTTTGTCCGCCAATGCATTGAGGGCGCCGGCCATCTCCGCCGCGCGGGCGGAGGTGACGGTGAGCCGCTGCCCGTTCGCCGCGGTGAACACCACCGCCGGACCGGACCGGGTGGCGACCGCGTAGTTGCCGCGGCCCTTCACCCGCAGGCCCCAGCCGCCGAAGTCCCGGAACGGCTTGACCTCGTCCACCCTGGCGCCGATCAACTCCTCGACTCCGTAGGCCATGGTGGTCATCCCCATGTTGCGCACGCGCAGGCCGGTCTCGTCGACGGTGACCCGGTACCGCAGCAGCGAGAGCGACAGCAGCCCCGCCGCGCCGAACACGGGGAACAGCCACCACGAGTCGGCCAGCCGGCACAGCAGGACGGTGACCGCGGCGCCGCCGAGCGCCCAGCAGACGGCGGCGGCGGTGCTCAGGCCCAGCTGGTCGACGATCGGCAGCTCCACAGGCCCGCGGGGCAGGTCCGGGTCGGGCGGGGCGTCGGCCGCGGAGCGCTCGCGGTGGTCGCGCAGCAGGACGGCGCCGAGCGCCCCGACGGCGAGGCCGGCCACCATGCCCGCCGCGAGGGCGGACATCGGCATCCGCGCGTCCGCCGCGTCCGCGAGGTCCAGTTGCGCCCACAGCAGCGTGATCCAGGCGGCGGTCAGCAGGCCGACCACGCCGAGGCCGATCAGCAGCATGGCGCGCCGCGTCATCAGCTGGGCGCCGGCCAGCGCCGCGAACGCGCTGCAGCCGCAGCCGACCAGGACCAGCACGATGGCCATCGTCGTGGCCGTGGACCAGGCGGAGCCGAAGCCGTCGGGTGTCCCGCCGGACCAGTGGACGGCGATCGGTTCGGGCAGACGCGGCGACCGGAGCCAGGTCAGCAGCAGTCCCGAGGCGGCGGCGAGGAGGGGGATCGCGATCCCGAACAGGGCGCCGGCCGGATCCACCGCGCGGGGCCGCGACGGGGCGGGCGGCACGGGCCGGTCGGCCGCGGAGTTGCTCATGGCGGCGATTCAACCAGCCGCGTGAGGGAGCTCACCCCCGGCGGTGCGCCGGGCGGGTGTCTACGAGGGCAGGCAGGCGCCCTTGAGGGCGCACGACCCGCAGGAGTCCATGCCGCAGTCGGCCGCCGCGGCAGCGGCGTCGGTGTTACTCTCGTCGGCCGCGGCGGGCTCCGGCGCGCTGCCGCACCCGCAGTCGTTGCCGCAGCCCGACGCCTCGGCCGGCAGCGCGGCGGCCACCCGGGCGCCGAGGGATCCGCCGTACGCGGCGACGCCCAGGGCCGCGACCACGGCGACGAGGGCCACCGCGACACCGGTGACGCCGCCCAGGACCAGGGCGCCGACACCGCCGATGACCAGCAGCAGGGCGGCCGCGGCCAGGGTGGGCCCGGCGACGCGGTTGGCGAGGGCGAAGGCCTTGTCGTTGGCCAGGGTCTCCGGGGTGCGGACGCCGGCCCAACGGTTGCGCGGCAGCTTGCCGGCGAGTCCGGCGACCGCAACTCCGCCGACGGCGAGGGCGAGGACGAACAGCACGATTGCAAGGATCAGCACCCGACCATGGTACGTGGGGGACCGCGGGCGGGGGCCGCTGGCCTGACCGTTTACGCTGGTGGTCGGAGATCCCTACCTTCAATTCGGGGCTCCGCGTATCCCACGCACCACCCGAACCCGAGCGCAGAGAAGCAGCGAATCACGTGAGCAGCACAGTGCAGCAGTCAGCGGACGACGCGACCCCCCAGCACCGGTACACCGCGGAACTCGCGGGCCGGGTCGAGCAGCGGTGGCAGGAGCTGTGGCGCGAGCGCGGCACCTTCAACGCGCCGAACCCGGTCGGTGACCTCGCAGGCGAGGTCCCGGCGGACAAGCTGTTCGTCCAGGACATGTTCCCGTACCCGTCCGGGGCGGGCCTGCACGTCGGCCACCCGCTCGGCTACATCGCCACCGACGTCTACGCCCGGTTCCACCGGATGCACGGACGCAACGTGCTGCACACCCTCGGCTACGACGCCTTCGGTCTGCCCGCCGAGCAGTATGCGGTGCAGACGGGTACCCACCCGCGCACCACCACCGAGGCGAACATCGCCAACATGCAGCGGCAGCTGCGCCGGCTCGGCCTCGGCCACGACGAGCGGCGCTCGCTGGCCACCACCGATGTGGACTTCTACCACTGGACCCAGTGGATCTTCCTGCAGATCCACGGCGCCTGGTACGACACCGAGCTCGGCAAGGCCCGGCCGATCGCCGAGCTCGAGGCGGAGTTCGCCGCCGGTACCCGCACCCCCGCCGACGGCCGGGCCTGGGACGCCCTCACCGCGGACCAGCGGCATGCGGTGCTCGACTCGTACCGCCTTGTCTACCAGTCGGATTCGATGGTCAACTGGTGCCCCGGGCTGGGTACCGTGCTGGCCAACGAGGAGGTCACCGCGGACGGTCGCAGCGAGCGCGGCAACTTCCCGGTGTTCCGCAAGCACCTGCGGCAGTGGATGATGCGGATCACCGCGTACTCCGACCGCCTCACCGACGACCTCGAGTACCTGGACTGGCCGGACAAGGTCAAGGCCATGCAGCGCAACTGGATCGGCCGCTCGCACGGCGCCCAGGTGCGGTTCGCGGCGGGTGAGGTCGGCATCGAGGTGTTCACCACCCGTCCCGACACGCTGTTCGGCGCGAGCTACGTGACGCTCGCCCCCGAGCACGAGCTGGTGGACCAGCTGGCCGCCGCGTCGTACGCCGACGACGTCGACCCCCG
This sequence comes from Rhodococcus kronopolitis, assembly GCF_042654025.1. Taxonomy (NCBI): domain Bacteria; kingdom Bacillati; phylum Actinomycetota; class Actinomycetes; order Mycobacteriales; family Nocardiaceae; genus Rhodococcus; species Rhodococcus kronopolitis. Next base: position 55,990 of record NZ_JBHSFO010000004.1, read on the forward strand.
CTGGACCGGCGGCGCCGCCACCCCGGCCGACGCAGTGGCGGCCTACCGCGCCGCGATCGCGGCGAAGACGGACCTCGAACGCCAGGAGAGCAAGGAGAAGACTGGCGTCTTCCTCGGCACCTACGCGGTCAATCCCGTGAACGGGCACCGGGTTCCGATCTTCACCGCGGACTACGTGCTCACCGGCTACGGCACCGGCGCGATCATGGCCGTCCCCGGTCACGACCACCGCGACTGGGAGTTCGCCAATGCCTTCGGCCTGGACATCCTCGAGGTGATCTCCGGCGGCGACGTCACCGAGGCCGCGTACACCGGCGACGGACCGCTGGTCAACAGCGACTACCTCGACGGGCTCGAGGTCGCCGACGCCAAGAAGGCCGTCATCGAGCGGCTCGAGGCGGACGGGCACGGCAAGGGCACCATCCAGTACAAGCTGCGGGACTGGCTCTTCGCCCGTCAGCGCTACTGGGGCGAGCCGTTCCCGATCGTGTACGACGCCGACGGCACTGCCCATCCGCTGCCGAAGTCCGCTCTGCCGGTTGAGCTTCCGGAGGTCGAAGACTACGCACCGGTGTCCTTCGACCCGAACGACGAGAACTCCGAGCCCTCTCCCCCGCTGGCGAAGGCCACCGACTGGGTGAACGTCGAGCTCGACCTCGGCGACGGGATGCAGAGCTACCACCGCGACACCAACGTGATGCCGCAGTGGGCGGGCAGCTCGTGGTACCAGCTGCGCTACATCGATCCCACCAACCAGGACGCCTTCTGCGCCCCGGAGAACGAGCAGTACTGGATGGGGCCGCGCCCGGACATCCACGGGCCCAACGACCCGGGCGGCCTCGACCTGTACGTCGGCGGCGTCGAGCACGCGGTGCTGCACCTGCTGTACTCGCGGTTCTGGCACAAGGTGCTCTTCGATCTCGGGCACGTCAGCTCGAGCGAGCCCTACCGTCGGCTGTTCAACCAGGGCTACATCCAGGCGTACGCCTACACCGACAGCCGGGGCGTGTACGTGCCGGCTGCGGACGTCGTCGAGTCCGACGGCAAGTACTTCTACGAGGGCGCCGAGGTCAACCGCGAGTACGGCAAGATGGGCAAGTCCCTGAAGAATGCCGTTGCGCCGGACGAGATCTGCGAAGAGTTCGGTGCAGACACCCTGCGCGTCTACGAGATGTCGATGGGTCCGCTGGACACCTCGCGTCCGTGGGCCACCAAGGACGTCGTCGGCGCCCAGCGGTTCCTGCAGCGCGCCTGGCGGACCGTGGTCGACGAGGAGACCGGTGACATCCGGGTCACCGAGGACGTGCCGACCGACGACACCCTGCGCGCGGTGAACCGGGCGATCGACGGGGTGAACGCGGACTACGCGGCGCTGCGCGACAACACCGCCGCGGCCAAGCTGATCGAGCTGACCAACCACCTCACCAAGGCGTACCCGGCCGGTGCGCCCCGCGCCGCGGTCGAGCCGCTGGTGCTGATGCTCGCCCCGCTGGCCCCGCACATCGCCGAGGAGCTGTGGAACCGGCTCGGGCACGAGGCGTCGCTGGCGCACGGCCCGTTCCCGGTCGCCGAGGAGAAGTGGCTGGTCGACGACAGCGTCGAGTACCCGATCCAGGTCAACGGCAAGGTGCGCAGCCGCATCACCGTGGCCGCGGACGCGGATCCGAAGACGATCGAGGCGGCAGCCCTGGCCGACGAGAAGATCGTCGCCTTCCTGGAGGGCAACGAGCCCCGCAAGGTGATCGTGGTGCCCGGAAAGATGGTCAACATCGTCAAGTAGGCGCTGACGCACTCGTGCGCGGTTGGCGGTCCAGAGACCCGCTAACCGCGCACGAGCAGCGAAGCTGCCTAGCACTCGTTGGGGGCAGGCTCCCCGCGCAGCCGGGCGTCGACCCAGTCGAAGGCGCCGCCGACCCCGCTCAACTCGGCGGCGAAGTGCTCGCCGGGCACCTGCCGGTACACCGCAGCCACGCCGTAGCCACACTGTTCGCGGTACAGATTGTGGGTCCCCAGCGCGGGCACCCAGAAGTCCTGCCCGCCGTTGTAGAAGTACAGCGGGGCACCGGATTTGCGGTCGGCCATCTTCGTCTTGGTGTAGATGTCATGGGCGACCGGGGTGACGAGCGCCTTCTTGACGTTGGCCAGCGCCTCGGCGGGGAGCTGGAAGATCCCGGCGATGACGAGGTCATCGCCGCACGCGTCCTTCATCGACGACACCCCCAACTGCCGGGCGAGTTTGTTTGCCAGGGTGAGGATCTCGGGGTTCTCGCGGGAGACGCCGAACAGGGCGGCCAAGAACAGCCCCCCGGCGAGGTTGCCGTTCATGGTGCGCGAGAGCATCTCGAAGTCCGCAGGCACGCCGCCCATCGACGCGCCGACGATCCGGCCGGCCAGTTCGGGTGCGTAGCTGTCGATCAGCTTGACCGCGCCGTGCGTGGCGATCGCCCCTCCGGAGTAGCCCATCATCGCGATCGGGCTGTCCCCGAGCTCGGAGGAGTACAGGGTCCGCATGCCGCGCAGGCTGTCCAGGATCGCGTGCCCGCCGACGAACGGTTCCCCGTAGGCCATCCGAGGTCCCTCGTGGTCGGGGACGAGCACCGCGTAGCCCCGTTCCTCGGCCTTCGCGGTGACGGGTCGCATCAACTCGAACTTGCTGGTGGTCGGCGTGATCCCGTTCGCAAGGGTGTAGCCCGGGGCGCAGGCGCGTCCGAGGCTGTTGATCGGCACGTTGTTGACCAGCACCGGACGTGGTCCCGGACCGGGCCACGGGGTCGCGGGCACGACGAGGGTCGCGGTCGCGAAGGACGGCGCGCCGGCCGAGTCGGTGCTCTTGACCTTGAACTGGCGCACCTCACGCACCGGTCCGCGCAGCATCGTCCGGGCCACCGGCGTCACATCGCGGGTCCCGATCACGGCGCCGTTGGCCATGCCGGCCAGGCCCGGCGGGTACTCGTCGAAGAAGGCCTCGCCGACCGGCTTGGGCAGCATTGCCAACCGCAGGGTTTCCAGGTCTGGCGAGCCCAGGTCCGGGGCGGGCACCACCGAGTCGATCACCGGTGCCAGCCAGTTGCCGGACCCGGTTCCGGCCGCGGACCCGGTGCCGATCGAACCGGTGACCGGCCAGGTGCCGTTGAGCGGGATGCCGTCCGAACCGGTGCCGTCCGTCAGGGATCCGGTGCCTATCACCCCCTGGCCGCCCGCGCTGCCGGTGGGCAGTTCCGCCGCCGTGCCGGTAGCCACACCACCCCCGACGGCCATCGTCACCGCGATTGCGGCTACACCCATCCGACCCCACAGACCCCCGCGCTGTATTGGCATGGGCGGGACGCTAACACCGACTTGTGCTTTCCCTGTGGGTATTTCGCGTTCGCCGGAGGTGTGTCGGAAGTTTCGATTGTGAACGAATCGAATTGTGGATCGACCGCTCCTTCGGGAAGAACATGTGTCACTCTCGCGGACTGCATCGGCACGTCACGGACGCCGTACCGTCGGGCCGCTGGGGACGGCTCGGATGGCGCTGCTGCCAGGAGCTGCTTGTCGAGTTGTGCACCGGCGCTTGAGTATTCACGACGCGCATGCGGAAATTCACGCATGTGGCAGGTGGTCGCCGGTATCGCATCTGGCGGCACGGGAGGGAGCCGTCTCCGGGCCAGCGCCGGCAGTGAACCGGTGTTGTCGTGAATTCAATTGGCCCCCAGTGTCTCTCCGGCAATTGCGGCAAAGGAGACAGTGATTACGGTCGGAGATGGACTCGGTGCCGCTGTCGAGTCCGAGGTCCGGCGAAGCCTGACGATCTCGCCTCGACCGTCGTGGGGTGTGGCGTGAGCAGACGGAGGAGGGCCGGCGGACCGAATGGTCCGCCGGCCCTCCTCCGGTGCCCGCGCGCCTCCCGCGGCGGCGGTCTCACATCTGGGTGGACATCTCGTGTCTCATCTCGAACTCCACAGGCCCTGGAGGGGCCGGAAGGACTCACGGGCGGCGCAGCCGCCTCAGCACTCGTTGGGTGCGGCTTCCCCGCGCAGGCGGGCGTCCACCCAGTCGAACGCCCCGGGGTTTCCGGTGAGTTCGCCGATGATGTGTTCGCCGGGTACCTGCCGGTACACCGCGGGCACGCCGAAGCCGCATTGCTCGTCGTAGAGGTTGCGGGCACCGAGCGCCGGGATCCAGAACTCCTGGCCTCCGTTGTAGATGTACAGCGGCGTGCCGGACTTGCGGTCCGCCATCTTCATCTTCGCGTAGATATCATGCGCGACAGGTGAATCCAGCGCGCGCCGGATGTTTGCGAGCGCCTCGGCCGGTATCCCGGTGACGCCGGCGAGGGCGAGGGTGTTCGCGCACTGGTCCTTGATGGACGTGATCCCGATCTGCTGTCCGAGGCTGTTGATCACCGGAAGGATCTCGGTGTTCTCCCTCGCGATCCCGAACACCGCCGCGAGGAACAGCCCCCCGGCGAGGTTGCCGTTCATGGTGCGTCCGAGCATCTCGAAGTCCGCAGGCACCCCGCCCATCGCGGCGCCGACGATGTCGCCGGCCAGCTCGGGGGCGTACGAGTCGATCAACTTGACCGCGCCGTGCGTGGCGATCGATCCACCCGAGTAGCCCATCATCGCGAGCTTGCTGGCGCCGAACTCGGCAGGGAACACGGTGCGCAGGCCGCGGATGGAGTCGAGGATCGCGTGCCCGGCGACGAAGGGTTCGGCGTACGCCATCCGGGGACCCTCGTGGTCGGTGATCAGCACCGCGTACCCGCGTTCCTCAGCCTTCGTGGTGACGGGCCGGAGGAAGTCGAAGAAGTTCTCCGACTGCGTGATCCCGCTGCCGAGGGTGTGTCCCGGTGTGCAGGACCGGCCGAGGCCGTTGATCGGCACATTGTTGACCAGCACCGGCCGCGGTCCCGGACCGGGCCACGGCGTGGCGGGCACGACGAGGGTCGCGGTCGCGAACGACGGAGCGCCGGCCGAGTCGGTGCTCTTCACCTTGATCTGACGCACCTCCCGGACCGGCCCGCGCAGCAGCGCCCGGGCGGCGGTCGTCACGTCGCGGGTCTCGATGACCTGGCCGTTGGTCATGCCGGGCAGGCCGGGCGGGTACTCGTCGAAGAACGGGTCCCCGACGGGCTTGGGCTGCATCTTGGCGTACAGCGTCTCCAGCGGCGGCGGGGGATCGAGGTCCGGTCCCGGGATCACCGAGCCGACCACGCCCGGAATCGCGGACCCCAGCGGCGATCCGGCCGCCGATCCGGTCCCGAGCGAACCGGTGATCATCGTCGTCCCGTTCAGGGGTGAGCCGTCCGAGGCGGTGCCGTCCGTCAACGACCCGGTGCCGACCGACCCCTCACCGCCGGCGCTGCCGGTGGACTGGGCAAGGGCCGTGCCGACCGACGCGCCACCCCCGATGCCGACTGTCACCGCTAGAGCGGCGACGCATGTTCGAACCCAGAAACCTCCGCGCTGGATTGGCATGCGCGGCACGGTAACACCGGAAACCGCTGGTCCTGGCGAATTTTCGTGGCCGTGACCGGCGTGTCGCGAGTGCCGACCGTGTGATACCGGACGAACCGGTCGAACCGGTCGCGGCGTGGCGTCGATCCCCGTCGCGGTTCCATGGAATCACGACGGCGTCGCCGGTACCCTCGATTACTAGAACAAGTTCTAACAACGAAGGGGTACCGGCATGGCGGCATCACGCGAAGACATCTTGAACACCATCGAGGGCTACATCAAGTCGGTCGCCGGGGGCACCGTCGACGACGTGCTCGCGCTGTACGCCGACGGGGCCACCGTCGAGGATCCGGTGGGCACCGAACCGCGCACCACCGTCGAGGCGCTGCGTGAGTTCTACGGCATCATCGAGCCGCTGGAGCAGACCGGCGTGCTGGGCATGGTCAAGATCGCAGGCAGCGAGGCCGCGTTCAACTTCGTGCTGACCACCACCATGGGCGAGAACAGCGTCGAGATCTCGGTGATCGACGTGATGACCTTCGACGAGGACGCGAAGATCACCAGCATGAAGGCGTACTGGAGCCAGGAGGACATGGTCGCGCGCTGACCCGTCCGGTCGGGCCGGCGGGCCATCGGTCGGACCGACGGCCGCCTGCCCGACCGATGGCGCCTGAAATGGCGTCGAAGTATTGCGATGTGTGGCAGAAACTCATGTGAAGTTCTGCCCTGCAACAAGTTTCGGGCCGCGCGTGTCGTCAGTCGGTGACCGCGAAGGTGGCCCACGCCCGGGCCGCGACCACGCCGTCCGGGTTGATCGCGGTCAATGCGACGTCCACCCGCGGTTCGCCGTCCGTGACGTACTCGGCCACCACCTCGCCGGTGCAGTGCAGCGACTGCCCGGCCGGCACCGGCCCGGTGAACCGGGTGCGGAAGCGGCGGACCCGATCGGGGCCCAGCCAGTCGGTTGCGTAGTTGGCCAGCTGGCCCGCGGCGACCGCGTCGGCGCTGCCGCGCGGTCCGTGCGTCCACGAGTCCGCGACCAGGAGTCCGTCGGCGTCCCGGTACTCGGTGACCCGGTCGTCGGCGCCGCCCCACGAGAGCGCGGTCAGCCGGTCGCCGGCGCGTGGCGGCGGCCCGAAGAACCGGCAGTCCTGCTCGGCGGCCACGGTGGTGTCGCCGGCCGCTGCGTCGGCCTCGGCGCCCTCGAAGCACAGGTAGACCGGCGGGACCACGGGGCGGTCGGCCTCGCGGTAGGCCCGGTGGGTGGCGTTGGTGGAGTCCGCGAACTCCCGGATCCGGCCACGGTCGAGGTCCATCACGAAGCGCTCGACTGCGTCTTCGCGTGCGGTGGTGACTGTCATGGCGCCGTACCTCCTGGCATCTGTTCGTCTGTGGCGACCGTAGTTCCGGCGAGACCGCCCTCCGAGCGGGCTTCCCGGTGATCGGGAGGCCGAGGTGATCGGCGTGCTGGGCCGGGGCGAAAGCCTCCCGGTCAGCGGGAAGCGCTACTGAACTCTCACGCACCCTCGACGAAGTATGAAGCACGTCACAGGGTGAGACGAGCGTGAGAGAAGAGGAACCGATGGTGCTGCAATCCAAGCCCGATGCCGACGAGGTCCGGATGATCGACGCGGGTGCCGACCCCACCCGGTTTGCCCGGGGATGGCACTGCCTCGGCCTGGCCGAGACCTTCCGGGACGGGAAGCCGCACTCGGTCAAGGCCTTCGGCACCAAGCTGGTCGTCTTCGCCACCAGCGAGGGCGAGATCAAGATCCTCGATGCCTACTGCCGTCACATGGGTGGTGACCTGTCCCAGGGCGAGGTCAAGGGCGACTCCATCGCCTGTCCGTTCCACGACTGGCGCTGGGGCGGCAACGGCAAGTGCACCGGCATCCCCTACGCCCGCCGGGTGCCGCCGCTCGCCAAGACCCGGTCCTGGCCCACCCTCGAGCGCAACGGCCAGCTGTTCGTCTGGCACGACGTGCAGGGCAGCAAGCCCACCGACGCGGTGACCATCCCCGAGATCGAGGGCTACGGCACCGACGAGTGGACGGACTGGAGCTGGAACACGACGCTGGTCGAGGGCTCGCACTGCCGCGAACTGGTCGACAACGTGGTGGACATGGCGCACTTCTTCTACGTGCACTACTCGATGCCCACTTTCTTCAAGAACGTCTTCGAGGGCCACGTCGCCAGCCAGTTCATGAGCGCCAAGCCGCGCCTGGACATCGACAACGGCACCAACTACGACGACCCGGACTCGCACCTCGACTCGGACGCCTCGTACTACGGCCCTTCCTACATGATCGACCGAATTGTCAACGAGGTGAACGGGATGTCGATCGAGACCATCCTGATCAACTCGCACTACCCCATCGACAACGAGTCGTTCGTGCTGCAGTACGGCGCGATGGTCCGGAAGCTGCCGGGCCTGTCCGAGGAGGAGAACGCCGGCATCGCCGCGCAGTTCACCCAGGGCGTCGAGATCGGTTTCGAGCAGGACGTCGAGATCTGGAAGAACAAGTCGCGCATCGACAACCCCCTGCTCTCGGAGGAGGACGGGCCCGTCTACCAGCTGCGCCGTTGGTACAACCAGTTCTACGTCGACGTCGAGGACGTCACCGAGGACATGACCAAGCGCTTCGAGTTCGAGGTCGACACCACCCGCGCCCTGCAGAGCTGGGACGAGGAGATCGCGGCCAACCTGGCCAACGGCTCGCCCGCGACCACCACCGCCTGACGCCCGCGCGCACAGCAGCACCACCAGCCAGCACCGACTGCTAGACGAAGAAGGACACCGAAGATGAGCAACAGGCCCCTCGACAACATCACGGCCATCGCCGACCAGCTCCGTGACCAGGCCATCGAGGCCGAGCGTCTCGGCCAACTCCCCGACGAGACCGCCAAGAAGCTCCGGGCGGCCGGACCGATCAAGCTGCTCCAGCCCAAGCGGTACGGCGGCTTCGAGGCGCACCCGCGCGAGTTCGCCGAGACGGTCATGAAGGCGGCCTCGCTGGACCCGGCGACCGGCTGGGTGTGCGGCATCGTCGGCGTGCACCCGTGGCAGCTGGCGTTCGCCGACCCGAAGGTGCAGGAGGAGGTGTGGGGCGCGGACAACGACATCTGGATGGCCTCGCCCTACGCGCCGACCGGGATCGCCAAGCCGGTCGACGGCGGCTACATCTTCAACGGCCGCTGGCAGTTCTCCTCCGGCACCGACCACTGCGACTGGATCTTCCTCGGCGCCATGGAGGGCGACAAGGACGGCAACATGGCGATGCCGCCGCGGATGCTGCACATGATCCTGCCGCGCAAGGACTACGAGATCGTCGAGGACTCCTGGGACGTGGTGGGCCTGCGCGGCACCGGCTCCAAGGACATCATCGTGCGCGACGCGTTCGTCCCGTCCTACCGCGTGATGGACGGCGACGAGGTGATCAACGGGACGGCGCAGAAGAACGCCGGCATGACCGAGACCCTGTACAAGATGCCGTGGTCCAACATGTTCCCGCTCGGCATCAGCTCCGCGGTCATCGGCATCGCCGAGGGCGCGCTGGCCGCGCACCTGGACTACCAGCGCGACCGCGTCGGCGCCCAGGGCACCGCGGTCAAGGATGACCCGTACGTGCTCTTCGCGATCGGCGAGGCGGCCGCGGACATCAACGCCGCACGCCAGGAGATCCTGGCCAACGTCGACCGGATGTGGGACATCGTCGAGTCCGGCCGTGAGATCTCCTTCGCGGACCGCGCCGCAGGCCGACGCACCCAGGTGCGGGCCGCCTGGCGGGCCGTCGGCGCGGTCGACCAGATCTTCGCCCGTTCCGGCGGCAACGCGATGCGGATGGACAAGCCGCTGCAGCGCTACTGGCGCGACGCGCACACCGGCCTGGCACACGCCATCCACGTGCCGAGCACGGTCTACCACGCGTCTGCGCTGAGCTCGCTGGGCATCGACCCGGCCGACAACCTCAAGTCGATGATCTGACCGCCGCTCCCGGCATCGATCCGACACATACCTAGAAGGGCACAGAAATGACCGACATCAAGGGGCTGGGTTACCTCAAGGTCCAGACCAACGACATGGACCGCTGGCGGACGTTCGCGTTCGACGTGCTGGGCTTCGCGAAGGGTTCCGGACCCGACGCGGACGCGCTCTACCTGCGGATGGACGAGCGGGCCGCCCGCATCGTGGTGGTCCCGGGCGAGACCGACGAGATCGTCACCATCGGCTGGGAGGTGCGCGACCACGCCGCCCTGGTCCGGGTCACCGAGGCCGTCGAGGCCGCAGGCATCGCGGTCAAGCCGCTCTCGGTCGTCGAGGCCGACGCCCGTCGGGTCGAGGAGGTCGTGACCTTCCAGGACCCGGCAGGCGCGACGCTGGAGATCTTCCACGGCGCGGTGCTCGACCACAGCCCCGTGGTGACCCCCTTCGGCGCCAAGTTCGTCACCGGCGCACAGGGTCTCGGCCACGTGGTGCTCCCCACGATGGACCCGAACGGCACCTTCGACTTCTACAGCGAGGTGCTCGGGTTCCTGCCCCGCGGCGCGTTCCGGATCCCGGCACCGCCGGAGTTCGGGCCGATGCGGGTGCGCTTCATGGGCGTCAACGAGCGCCACCACAGCCTGGCACTGTGCCCCTCGCCGCACGGCGGGGCGCCCGGCCTGGTGCACGTGATGGTCGAGGTGGACACCCTGGACGCGGTCGGACAGGCGTTGGACCGGGTGGTCAAGGACGGCTTCTCGGTGTCCTCGACGCTGGGACGGCACACCAACGACAAGATGGTCTCGTTCTACGTCCGGGCCCCCGGTGGCTGGGACGTCGAGTTCGGCACCGAGGGCATGAAGGTCGACGAGAGGTACTACTCCGCGGAGGAGATCACCGCGGACAGCTACTGGGGCCACGACTGGTCCGGAAGTGAGCCGCTCGCGGCGATGTAGTCGCGCCTGCCGCGCACCGAGAAGCACCACACGAGGCCCCGGGTCGGATCATCCGACCCGGGGCCTCGTCTGCTTTGGTGCCGACGGACTCGTGACACGGGCCACACTTCGTGGTATCAATAGGTATATTCCTAATCGAAACACCACGGTCGTAACCCGCTGATCGTGTGCGAACTGGAGGATCCCGCATGACCACTCAGGTCGAGACCACCACCCCGAGCGCCGTGCTGGACCGCGTCTCGCTGGTGCTGGACGCCTTCGACGGCCCCGGCCGACTGACGCTGGCGCAGATCGTGCGCCGCACCGGGTTGCCGCGGTCCTCCGCGCATCGGATGCTCGAGCGCCTGGTACAGCTGCGCTGGCTGCGCCGGCAGGGCCGCGACTACGAGCTGGGCATGCGCCTGGTCGAGCTGGGCTCGCTGGCGGTGCACCAGGACCGGCTGCACCGCGCGGCGCTGCCCTTCCTGCACGAGCTGCACCGGGTGACCGGCCAGGTGGTGCACCTGGCCGTCCTCGACGGGTCCGACGTGGTCTTCCTCGAGAAGATCGGTGGCCGGATGGCGGCGGCCATCCCCACCCGGGTCGGCGGTCGCTACCCCGCGCACTGCACCGCGGTGGGCAAGGCACTGCTCGGTTTCGCCACGGACGGGGAGCTGGACGCGGTCGACGCCGACCTGCTGGCCCGCAAGACCAAGTACTCCATCTCCACGGGTGCCGCGCTGCGCACCGAACTCGCGAAGGTCCGTGCCCACGGGATCGCCTTCGAGCGCGAGGAGTCGGTGCCGGGATTCAGCTGCGTGGCGGCGCCGATCGGCAACATCGGCGAGGCCGTCGCGGCGGTCTCGATCTGCGGTCCGGTCACCTCGATGCGGCTCGACCACCAGCTCGCCGCCCCGGTGCGGATGACCGCGATGGGGATCTGGCGCAACGTCGACGGCGGCGCGCTGCGGGTGCAGCCCACCCTGCAGCAGCGGTCGCGGCCGCTGCTCGGCGGACCGACGGCCGTCCGCCCCCGGTCCGCGGTGGCCGCGGCGCCGCAGGACCTGCAGTACGCATGACCCTCGACGACGAGGTGGCCGCGCTGCTCGGCGCGCTGAACACCGGATTCCCGAAGGTCGAGACCATGACCGGGGCGCAGGCCCGCGCGGCGGTCCGGGCCCGGCTGCAGTTGCCGGCCGAGCCCGAGGTCGTCGGCAACCTGACCGAGTCGCTCGTGCCCGGACCGTCGGGCGGCATTGCCGTCCGGGTCTACCGTCCCGCAGCGGCTTCCGGCGGTCCATCACCCGCAGTGGTGTTCGCCCACGGCGGCGGGTTCGTGTTCTGCGACCTGGACACGCACGACGGTTTCTGCCGGGCCATGTCCAACGGCACCGGTGCGGTGGTGGTCTCGGTGGACTACCGGCTGGCGCCGGAGTCGCCGTGGCCTGCGGCGGCCGAGGACGTCTGCGCGGTGCTCGACTGGGTGCACCGCGACGCCGCCGAACTGGGCGTCGACCCGGCCCGGATCGCGGTGGCCGGCGACAGCGCAGGCGGCAACCTCGCGGCGGTGACCGCGTTGATGGCCCGCGACCGCGGCGGCCCGGCGCTCGCCGCGCAGGCGCTTGTCTACCCGGTGATCGCGCCGGACTTCGAGACCGACTCCTACCGGGCGTACGGCGAGGGCTACTTCAACACCCGCGCCGCCATGGCGTGGTACTGGGACCAGTACGTGCCGCCGGCCGACCGGGCCCACCCGTACGCCTCGCCGATCCGGGCCGAGCTTGCCGGACTGCCGCCTGCGGTGGTGCTCACGGCCGGCTTCGACCCGCTCTGCTCGGAGGGCGACGCCTATGCGGAAGCCCTTGCCGCGGCCGGTGTCCCGGTGACCCACCGGCGCTACGAGGGGGCGATCCACGGGTTCGCGACGATCAGCTCGCTGTCCCTCGCGCGGCGGGCGCAGCAGCAGCTGTGGGCGGACCTCGCCGAACTGTTCGGCGGCGTCGGGCGCTGAGGTGGGCCCGGCCGGTCAGTCCAGGTCGGGGTTCGCGGCCTCGGTGTCCTGCGCCACCTGACGCCACTGGCCGGGGGTGGGCTTCGGGAAGCCGGCGTCGTCGCCGTCCTTGACCTGGGCGAGGACGGCGTCGGCCTTGTCGATGTCGAGGATCAACTGCTCGGCCAGCTCGCGTTCTGCCGCGTAGTAGCGCTCGGACCACCGCAGCACGATCTGCGAGTAGGCCCAGGCGGGCTCCCGGTCCGCGCCGACGGCGTCGGCCGCCGCCCGCCGCTCCATCTTCTTCACGTACTCGATGTGCTCGCGCAGGATCTCCTTGAGCCGGGCCGGCTCGTTGAGGTGACCGAGCCAGATCCGAAGCATCACCCCGTGTTTGAGGATGGGCGGGTCGATCGGTGCCTCGTTGGACCAGCGCCGGACGGCGGCGGTCCCCGACTCGGTGATCTTGTACAGGCGGCGGCCGCGGACGCCGTTGTCCTGCTGGATCCGCGAGGTGACGAAGCCGTGCGTCTCGAGCTTCTTGAGCTCGGTGTAGACCTGGCTGAACGACGGGCTCCAGTAGAAGAACTTGATGGACCAGTCCGCCCACTTCTTCAGGTCGTAGCCGGAGAGCTCCTCGTCGAAGGCGAGCATGCCGAGTACCGCCCAGCTCGTCGCGGGGAGGTTCGGGAGTTCCGACTCGGGGGCCGATTCGGTCGCTGACACCGGCCGATGGTATCAATCGGACAACGGGACACAGCAGGTCGTGAGACCACTGACCGGGACACCCGATGGTGCCGGGAGCCGGGACGCCCGATTCTGGGCAGGCACATCATTGTCAGGAGGAGACACCCATGAGCGCAGAGATCACCGTCGTCGACGAGAGCACCCTCTCGGCCCCGGACGCCGCCACCCTCAAGAAGGTGATGAGCCACTTCTGCACCGGCGTCGCGGTCATCACCGCACACGACGGCGACCGGCCGCTGGGCTTCGCGTGCCAGTCGGTGGTCTCGGTGTCACTGGATCCGGCGTACATCTCGTTCTGCCCGGCCAAGACGTCCACCAGCTGGCCGCTGCTGCGTGAGGCGGGCAAGCTGTGCATCAACATCCTCGCCCACGACCAGAAGGACGTGTGCTCGAACTTCGCGGTCAGCGGTGGCGACAAGTTCGCCCAGATCGACTGGTCGCCGGCCGACAACGGCGCCCCGGCGCTGGCCGGTTCGCTGGCCCGGATCGAGGCGACCGTCGAACTCGAGCACGACGCCGGTGACCACACCATCGTGCTGGCGCGCATCTCCGGCCTGACCGCCGACGCCGACGGCAGCCCCCTGCTGTTCTTCAAGGGTGGCTACGGCGGATTCGCAGGCTGACCGCCCCGCCGCGGTCGTGAGATCGTGTCGGGTGGGGTGGCGCAGCGCCGCCCCACCCGCCGGTCTCCACCGCTGACGACAAGGGACGTTCGAATGAGCATCGACCACATCGTGCCCGCGCTCGACGGCGCCGCCGCCGCCAGGATTCGAGCGGCACTCGACGCCGTGCCCGCCACCGCCCCCGTGGAGTCCGAGGTCGTCGTCGACGGCGTCGCCATCCCGGTCACCGGGCCCGCGCGGGAGGCCGTCCTGCAGCTGCTCACCCACCTGGCCTCCGGCCAGGGCGTCGGACTCGGCCCGGTCGCCGAGCTGCTCACCACCTCGCAGGCGGCGGAGATCCTCGGGGTCTCCGACACCTACGTGCGCCGGCTCGCGGACGCGCAGGAGCTACCCATCGAGTTCCGCGGCACCCACCGGCGTTTCAGGCTCTCCGAACTGCTGGCGTACCGGCAGCGCTTCCCCCGGAGCCGGTAGCCCCGCGCCGCGTCCGGTCCGCCAACTCCCGCAGCGCCCGGCGTGACGGTTTGCCTGACGCCAGCCGCGGCAGCTCCCCCAGGGTGATCACCTCGGTGGGCACCTTGTACCCGGCCAGCTCGCGCCGGCAGCGGTCGAGCAGCTCCCGCGCCGTCACCGAGGTGCCGGGAGTCGCTACCACGTAAGCGATTCCGCGTTCGCCGAGCCGCTCGTCGGGCACCCCCACCACCGCCACCTCCGCGACGCCGGGTGCCCGGCCGAGCACCTGCTCCACCTCCGAGGGGTACACGTTGAACCCGCCGACGATGAAGGTGTCGCCGAGCCGGTCCACGATCCGCAGTTCGCCCGCCTCGTTGAGCACCCCCACGTCGCCGGTGTGCAGCCAGCCGTCGGGATCGATCGCGCGGGCGGTGGCGCCGGGGTCGTCGTGGTAGCCGGTGGTCACGTTGAACCCGCGCACCAGCACCTCCCCGGCGGTGCCGGACTCCACCGGCCGGCCCTCCGCGTCGACCACCCGCAGCTCGACGCCCGGCAGCGGCGGGGCGCCGAGGGCGGCGGCGCCGGCGTCGCCGCTGGGGTGCCGGGCGGTGACGGTGCCGGTGGCCTCCGTCAACCCGTAGCCCGTGACCAGCTGTGCGATCCCGAGCTCGTTCCGAATCCGCTCCAGCAGGGCCGCGGTCACGGTGGTGGCCCCGGTGACCGCCAGCCGCGGCGGACGGTAGCCCGCCCCCGCGCCGGCCGCCAGTGCACCCATCAGGTCGGTGAACAGCGTGGGCGGCCCCGACAGGACGGTGATCGACTCTCGTCCGATCCGGGACAGCGCGGTCGCGGGGTCGAACACGTCGACCGCGACGTAGCAGCCGCCGGACAGCAGCGCCGCCAGCAGTCCCGCGTTGAGCCCCATCGAGTGCGAGAGCGGGGTGACCCCGAGTATCCGGTCGCCACTGCCGATGCCGAGGCGCCGCCCGAGCGCCGTGTACGTCCGCACCAGCTGGCCGTGCCGCACCACCACGCCCTTGGGCTCGCCGGTGGACCCGGAGGTGGACATCACGTACGCGACGGCATCGGGTCCGGGTGCGGCGTTGACGCCGGGCCGCAGGTGGACGCGGCGCGGGGCGGTGGCCGCCGCGACGAACTCCGGCCAGCCGGTCAGCGGGCCGTCCGACGGGCCGTAGAAGTCGACGATCCCGCGGAGCGCGGGCAGTCCGGCGACCGGTCCGTCGGGCCCCGGCCCGCCGGCCGCCTCGCGCAGCATCGCCGAGTAGCCGGTGCCGAGGAAGTCGTCCGCGACGAACAGCAGCCGCGCCTGCGTGCGGCGCAACAGCTGCGCCGCCTCGGCGCCGCGGGCGCGGGTGTTGACCGGCACCACCGCCGCGCCGACGGAGTGCGCACCGAGGGCGATCACGCCCCACCGGGCGGAGTTCGGTCCCCACAACGCCACCCGGTCGCCGGGCCGGACACCGGCCGCGGCCATCGCGGCGCCGGCCTGGAACGCGGCCGCGGTCAGGCCCTCGTAGGTGAGCCGTTCCCGGTCGTCCACGACGGCCTCGCGGTCGGCATGCCTGCGCGCGGAGTCCACCAGCACCGTCCACACGGAGCCCGCGGTGAGCTCGGCGATCTCCATGACGGCGAAGGTACCGCAAGCGCGGCGGCCGGGCCCGGACTCGATTGCTCCCGCTGTGCGGGAGGCCGGGGGACCGGGAGGTGGTCGGCATGCCTACCGTGGCACGTAAATCACCACCCCACACCCTCCGGGAGAGATCATGGCTTCAGCAGACGACATTCGCGCCATCGTGTCGAAGTACCTCGACGCGGTCGCCGGCGGTACCTCCGCCGACGTCGCGGCCCTGTACGCAGAGGACGCGACGCTCGAGGACCCGGTGGGCACCGAGCCCAAGGTCGGACGCGAGGCCATCCAGGCGTTCTACGCCGCGCTGGACGCCGTGGACAACACCACCGAGCTGATCACCGTGCGGGTCTCCGGGAACACCGCGGCCTTCCACTTCCGGGTCGTCACCGTCGCCGGCGACAAGACCATCACGATCGAACCGATCGACGTCATGACGTTCGACGACCAGGCCCGCATCACCAGCATGCGCGCGATCTGGTCGACGGACGACATGACGGTCGCCTGAGCCGGACCGGAGAAGACGAGCCATGCCTGACAGCCAACAGTCCTGGGACCACGAGGTCGACCTCCTCGTCGTCGGCAGCGGTTGCGGCGGCCTCACCGGCGCCCTGGCCGGAGCCGATCGCGGTCTCGACACGCTGATCATCGACAAGGCCACCGTGTACGGCGGCACCACCGCGCTGTCCGGCGGCAACATCTGGATCCCGAACAACCCGACGCTCGTGCGGGAGGGCCTGCGGGACTCGCGCGAGGACGTCCGCCGCTACCTCGACGCCGTCGTCGGTGACGCGGTGCCGTCGGCGAACCTCGACGCGTTCATCGACCACGGTCCGGAGACCATGGAGTTCCTCGAGCGCACCAGTGCGCACCTGCGGTTCCAGTGGTGTGCCGGGTACTCGGACTACCACCCCGAGCAGCCCGGTGGCCGGGCCGCGGGTCGCACGATCGAACCGCTGCCGTTCGACCTCAAGGAACTCGGCGAGGACGAGGCACTGCTGCGTCCGGGCGCCCTGGCCACCCCGGCGGGCCTGTACATCACCTCCAAGGAGTTCGCGAAGCTCAACATGGTGATGCGGACCTGGGCCGGCCGCCGTGCCGCACTGGGCACCGGCTGGCGCGCGGTCAAGAGCCTGGTCATGCGTCGGCACATGGAGACCCTCGGCCAGGCGCTGATCGGTCGGCTGCGGCTGGCGGTCAAGGAGGCCGGTGTCCCGCTGTGGCTCGGTACCCCGATGCAGTCCCTGGTCACCGACGACGCAGGCGAGGTGATCGGCGTGGTGGCCGATCGCGGCGGCGTCCCGGTACGGATCCGCACCCGCAACGGGGTGCTGCTGGCCAGCGGCGGGTTCGAGCAGAGCGAGCAGATGCGCAAGCAGTACCTGCGCGACGGCGGCAAGGAGAACTTCAGTGCCGGCTCGGCCGACAACACCGGCGACGGCATCGTTGCCGGCGAAAATGTCGGCGCGGCACTGGATCTGATGGACGATGCCTGGTGGATGCCGTCCTTCCGGCGGCCCGACGGCGTCATGCACGTGCTGGTCTCGGAGCGCTCCATCCCGCGCTCGGTCATCGTGGACCAGTCGGGTCGGCGCTTCACCAACGAGGCCGCGCCGTACGTGACGTTCGTGCACGAGCAGATTGCCGGCCGGCACGAGCCGATCTGGTTCATCTTCGACGGCAAGGCCAAGAACCGCTACCAGTTCGGCGGCGTCATGCCCGGCCAGAAGTTCCCGAAGTCGTGGTTCGCGACGGGGCTGATGCACCGGGCCGACACCCTCGGCGAACTGGCCGCGGCGATCGGCCTGCCGTCGGCGCAGCTGACCGAGACGGTCCAGCGGTTCAACGGTTTTGCGCGGGACGGCAAGGACGAGGACTTCGGTCGCGGCGAGAGTGCGTACGACAACTACTACGGCGACCCGACGCTGCCGAACCCGACGCTGGACGTGCTGGACCAGGCGCCCTACTACGCGGTCCGGATGCAGGCAGGCGACCTCGGCACCAAGGGTGGCCTGGTCTGCAACGAGCACGCCCAGGTGCTGCGGGCCGACGGCTCGGTGGTCGGCGGGCTCTACGCGACCGGCAACACCTCCGCCGCGGTGATGGGCAACGACTACGCCGGCGCCGGCGCGACCATCGGCCCGGCGATGGTGTTCGGCTACCTCGGGGCCCGGCACTGCGCCGGGGCCGAGCGGTCCGGCACCGAGAAGTCCACGGCAGACTAGGGATACGGGGAAGACCATGCAGGAACTCAGCTGCACCAGCTGCGGCAACCGGGTGCTGGTGGAGAAGTACAGTCCCACTCACACCAGCGTCCAGTGGCTGGAGGACTCGGAGGCCTCGTGCCCGGAGTTCGCCCGGAAGGTGGCCGAGGGCATGCGCATCGACCGGATTCCGACCTGCGTGAAACTGCGCGCATCGATCGAGGAGGCGGCCCGCCAGGGCGTACTCGGGATGGATGCGCCGCGCAGCTACCCGGTGCCCGGTCAGCTGGGCTGACCACCGCTCCCCCGCGATCGGCTTCGCGAATCGCGAATGGCCCACTGTCGCACTCGGTCTGACCGGCCGGGCGCGGCAGTGGGCCATCGTCGTCTCGAGCGGTCGGTGGCCCCCGGCGACCGGTGCCGGGGGCCGGCCGGAGCTAGCGGCCCAGGAACTCGAGCGTCAACCGCTCGAACTCGGTCTTGCGCTCGATCTGCGCCCAGTGGCCGCAGCGGGAGAACACGTGCAGTTCGGCGTTCGGCATCTGGCGGAACGGGAACAGGCCACCCTCGTACGGCAGCATCCGGTCGTCCCGGCCCCACACCAGCAGCGTCTCCTGCTGTACCTGCGCGGCCCGCTGCCACAGCTGCGGACGGTCCGCGAACCGCGGGTCCGAGAAGGTCTGGAAGATGGCGTAGGTGGTGGCAATCGCGCCCGGCGCCAACGCATTTGCCAGCCGCTGGTCGATGAGTTCGTCGGAGACCACCGCCGGGTTGCCGACCATGGTGTCCACCCACGCGACCATGCCCTCACGGGTCGGCGCGGCCAGGAACTCGAACAGCCGCCGCGAGCCCTCGCTCACCGCGGGTGCGAACGAGTTGACGGCCAGCCCGCCGGGGCCCATCAGCACCATGCGCCGCACCCGCTCGGGGTGTGCGAGCGCGAACTCGGTGCTGACGTTGCCGCCCATCGAGTTGCCGACGAGGTCGACCCGGTCGATGCCGAGCTCGTCGAGCAGGAAGCGGACGGCGTCGGCGGCGATCCGGGGGTACACGTCGGTCCACTCGCGGGCCGGGCTGCGGCCGAACCCCGGCATGTCCAGGATGATCGTCCGGTAGTGCTCGGCGAACACCGGGAAGTTGCCGGAGAAGTTCGACCAGCCGCTCACCCCGGGGCCGGAGCCGTGCAGCATCAGCAGCACCGGGCCGGTGCCTGCCTCGTGGTAGTGCAGCGTGTACTCGCCCTCGATGGTGTGGCTGGTGGCTTCGAAATCCAGTGTGGCAGTCATGAATCCCCTTCGGGTGTCGTCGCGGTGAGTGTTCAAACGTAGCCAGCGACGGCGGCCCGTGGACCTGCTTTGTTCCGCCAGCCGGGAGATCGGGGTCCGTGCCGAGGTTCTCTCCCGCTCACCGGACGCACCGGTACCGGGAGGGCCATCGCAGGGGCTGTGATTCACGCAACATCACCGCCTCGATGGTGATCGCCCTCACATTTCATCCACGGAAGGACCGCCCCGATGGTCACACAAGTCAGCAACCCCGACCAGCCGCCGTCGGCGGTCGAATCCGGCCCGAGCGCGGGGCGGTGGAGTCCGCGCCTGGTGTTCTCGCTCGCGTCGATCGTGCTGCTGCTGGAGATGCTCGCGGTCAGCTACATGATGATCTCGATGGCGCTCCCGTCGATCGCCATGCACTACCAGACCGCCCAGGGCGCCTGGCTGCTGACGTCGTTCCTGCTGTTCGGCGCCGTGACCGCACCGCTGATCGGCAAGCTGGCCGACATGCACGGCAAGCGGAAGCTGCTGCTCATGTGCGTGGCCGGCGCCGCGGTGGGGTCGCTGATCTCGGCCGTCGCGCCGAGCTACGGGGTGCTGATCCTGGGGCGCGCCCTGACGGGTCTGCTCGTGCCCTGCCTGTTCCTGAGCTACTCGCTGATCCGTGACGTCTTCCCGGCGAAGACGATCGCGCTGGCGGTCAGCATCGCGACCAGCGGCATGGGCCTGATCGCGATCCCCGCACCGTTCATCACCGGCTGGCTGATCGACAACCACGGCTTCCGCAGCATCTTCTGGTTCTTCGTGATCGGGCTGGTCGTGCTCGGCGGCATGATCCTGGCCTCGACCGAGGAGTCGCCCGTGCGCCTGCGCTCGCGTCTGGACCTGGTCGGCGCCGTCCTGCTTGGCGCAGGCATCGCGGGCGTCCTGGTCGCGGTCAGTTTCGGGCCCACCTGGGGCTGGCGTGACGGGGCGACCCTGGCGTACCTGCTCGGCGGCGTCGCGTTGCTGGTGGCCTGGCTGGTCTCGGCGCGCAAGGTCCGCGAGCCGCTGATCGACCTGGACGTGCTCGGCAGGCGGCCGGTGTTGCTGACCGCGATCGGTGCCGGGTTCACCTACGGGGCCAGCGGCCTGTTCACCATCCTGCTGCCGATGATGGCCATGACGCCCGCCGTCATGGGCCTGGGCTACGGCTTCGGCGTCAGCGCCGAGGGCTTCGCGATCTTCCAGGCGCCGATCGGGCTGATGGTCGTGATCGGCGGCGTCCTGGTGGGCATGCTGGTCGGCCGCAGCGTCCGTCCGCGGCCGCTGCTGGTCATCGGGCTGTTGGGGATGGCGCTCGGGTTCGCGTTGACCGCGATGATTCACGACGACAAGGCGCTGCTGATCGCGTTCGCCGGCATCTTCGGCACCGGCATGGGCATGGCCTACGCCTCCATCCCGAACCTGCTGATCGAGGCCGTCCCCCCGCAGTTGCAGGCGAGCACCGCCAGCATCGTGGGCGTGTTCCAGTCCGTCTTCCCGGCGGTGCTGCCGGTCATCGCGTTCACCGTCATGAACAACTCGTACATCGCGCCGATCCCGCTGGAGCTGACGCAGGGGGCAATCCTCTACACGGACCAGGGGTTCACCGTCGCCTTCGCGATCGGTGCGGTTGCCGCGCTGCTCGGCGCCTGCGTTGCGTTGATGCTGCCGCGCCGGATCGTGCAGGTGTCGGTGCCCGGATCGCCGAAGGAGGCCGTCCTCGCCCACTGACCACCCGTCGCGACCGCCGTCGCCGACGAGCGAAGTCTCGTCGGCGACGGCGGAGCCATGGGCCTCACGCCCGGTTCCGTTTCGCCAGTGGAGGACTGGGCCAACCGGCGGAGGGTTCGAAGGCCGCAATCGCCGGCCCAGTAGCATCGGTGCCGACCTGACGTACCAAGCGCAGGTGGCCGGCAGGTGGCACCCGGTACGCGCCGAACGGGAGTTCGTGGCTCGCACTCGAGAGAGTGACGGGTCAGGACTCCCGTCGATCGTGGTCGTCGACATTTCGTACGAGTGAGGCCTTGTGACCGATTCGATCGCCCAGCAGCAAATGCTCTACGTCCGGGACGAGATGTCCGATGCCGAGATCGCCGAGCAGGCGGACCTGTACGGGCCGCTGACCGACAGCGTCCGGGAGCTGATCGAGCTCGCGCTGCTGACCGAGGTCGACGGTCCCGAGGTCCGCGCCGCGCAGGAGCACCTGGAGTCGGCCAAGCAGATCCTGCGCACCCGGGTGAACCCCGGCCCGTACGGCGTCCGCTGGGGCGCCTCCGGCCAGAAGCGCGCCTGGGGCAACGCCGCGGCCGGGCTGCGGAACGCGATCGCGCCGCCGCTGGTCTTCAACTTCGATGCCGACGGCCGGGCGTGGACCGACTTCCACCTCGGTTCGGCCTACGAGGGCCCCGCGGGCCTGACCCACGGCGGCATCGCCGCGCTGGTGCTGGACCAGGCGCTCGGGTCGGCGGCGGAGGCGGGCGGTGCGCCGGGCATGACCGGGACGCTGAACCTGCGCTACCTGCGCCCCACCCCGCTGGGTGCACTGCACGCCGAGGCACGGATCGACCGCGTCGAGGGCATCAAGACCATTGTGACGGGCCAACTCTCGGGTCCCGACGGCGTCTGCGTCGAGGCCGAGGGGATCTTCATCCTGCCGCGGTGGGCCCGCGGCGGGGACAGCGCGAAGGTGTCGGACCCGGTCTGACCCGATCGCGATCTTTTCGTCCCGCAGCGCGGGAGATTTCGCCGCCGCGCGGTGGTGGGTGCGTCTAGCGTTGGCGCCAACCAACCCGAAGGACGAGAAGTGGCCACTCCCGATGTTCTGGCGCCGGCGAAGCTCGGCCCGATCACGCTGCGCAACCGGATAATCAAGTCCGCGACCTTCGAGGGCCGCACGCCCGACGCGCTGGTCACCGACGACCTCATCGAGTTCCACCGGCGACCGTCGCGGGGCGGTGTGGGCATGTCCACCGTCGCGTACTGCGCGGTCGCGCCCGAGGGCCGGACCGAGCGAGGCCAGCTGTGGATGCGGGACGAGGCGGTGCCCGGACTGCGGCGGCTCACCGACGCCATCCACGCCGAGGGCGCCGCGGCGTCCGCGCAGCTCGGGCACGCCGGTCCGGTCGCGAACGGCAAGTCGAACGGGCTGCCGGCGCTGGCGCCGTCGCGGTCCTTCAACCCGATGTCGATGCGGCGGATCCACGCCGCGACGGTCGCCGACATCGAGCGGATCACCGCGGCGCACGGCACCGCGGCGACGATCGCCGTCGAGTCCGGGTTCGACGCGGTCGAGATCCACTTCGGGCACAACTACTTCGCCAGCTCGTTCCTGAGCCCGCAGCTCAACCACCGCACGGACGCCTACGGCGGGTCGCTGGAGAACCGGGCCCGGGTGGTGCTGGAGACGGCCCGGACGGTGCGGGAGGCGGTGGGCGGTCGCATCGCGATCCTGGCGAAGCTGAACATGGCAGACGGGGTGCGCGGCGGATTCCAGCTCGACGAGGCGGTGCAGGTGGCGCAGTGGCTGGAGGCGGACGGCAGCCTCGACGCCCTGGAGCTGACCGTGGGCAGCTCGCTGCTCAACCCGATGTACCTGTTCAAGGGCGACGCGCCGGTCAAGGAGTTCGCGGCGGTGATGCCCCAGCCCGCCCGCCTCGGCGTGAAGCTGATCGGCAAGAAGTTCCTGCGGTCCTATCCCTACACGCCGCTGTTCATGCTCGAACAGGCCCGCCAGGTGCGGGCCGCGGTGAAGATGCCGCTGGTGCTGCTCGGCGGGGTCACGGATCGGGCCGGCATGGACACCGCGATGTCGGAGGGATTCGAGTTCGTCGCGATGGCCCGGGCGCTGCTGATGGAGCCGGACCTGGTCAACCGGATCGCGAAGGACTCCAGCACCGAGTCGCGGTGCACCCACTGCAACCTGTGCATGCCCACCATCTTCACCGGCGCGCGCTGCGCCCTGGTCGACCGCGGGTAGCCGCCGGACAGTCGCCCGGCCGCTACCGGCGGCCGGGCGACGACGGGCCGGTCAGCGGGCGATCGGCCGCAGCACGATCTCGGTGGGATGGCCGTCCGGTGCGGTGTCGATTGCCGTGCGCACGGCCCGGGCGACGGTCTCGGGGGTGAGGAACTGGTCCGCGTCGAACTCGCCGCCCTCGGCCTCGACGATCTCGCGCTGCATGTCGGTGGCGATCCGGCCCGGGTGGATCGAGGTGACCCGAAGGGTGGGCTCCTCGTGGCGCAGCGCGTCGCCGAGGGCCCGCAGGGCGAACTTGCTCGCGGCGTACGGACCCCACCCAGCGTTGGCCCGGAGCCCCGCACCGGAGTTGATCAGCACCACGTGGCCGCCGGCCGCCCGCAGCGCGGGAAGCAGCAGCCGGGTCAGCTCGGCAACGGCGATGACGTTGGCCTCCATGGTGTTCCGCCACACCTCGGCGGAGGTCTCCGCGACGGTGCCCAGGTCGGCGATGCCCGCGTTGTGCACCAGCACGTCCAGGCGGTCGATGCCCTTGACCGCGGCCGCCACCGCGGCGTGGTCGGTCAGGTCCACCGGGAACGGCTTCGCGGCCTCGAGCTCGGTGAGAATCGGCTTCAGGGCGTCTTCTTTACGGGCGCCCAGCAGGAGGTCGTGGCCCGGGGCCAGCTCGCGGGCGATGGCGGCGCCGAGGCCTCGGCTCGCCCCGGTGATCAGTGCAGTCGGTCGCATGGCGTCGAGGCTATCGGAGGGACCGCCGCGGCCGGGGCATCAGGGTGATGATGTCAAGCGGCTCAGGCATTCTCGCGGGCGAAGGTGCGCGCCCCGATGACGCCGAGCACCGCCGCCAGGACGAGCGTGACCGCGGTCCCGACATAGACGTCCGACGAGGCGAAGTCTCCGCGGAACAGGGCGCGGGCGGCGTCGACCGTGTGGGAGAGCGGGTTCAGCCTGGCCAGGGTCTGCAGCCAGCCCGGCCCGAGCGTCATCGGCAACAGGATCCCGGAGAGCAGCAGCAGCGGCACCGAGACCATGTTCAGCACCGATGCCAGCGAGTCCTCGGAGCGGGTGGCCAGCGCCAGCGCGTAGGACGCCGACGACATGCCGGCCGCGATGATCGCGACCAGGATCAGGGTGAGCACGAAGCCGAGGACGTTGGGCCGCAGGTCGAAGAACACCACCGCGACCAGCACCAGGATGGTGGCCTGGACCATCAGCACCACCATGTCCTTGAGCACCCGGCCCAGCAGCAGGGCGCCGCGGCTCGCGGGGGTGACCCGCTGGCGCTCGATGATCCCGGCGCGCAGCTCGTAGACCATCGCGAAGCCGACGAACATCGAGCCGAACAGGCCGATCTGCATGATCAGGCCCGGGGTGAACACCAGCCACGGGTCGGTGCCCCCGCCGAGGCCGGCGCCCACGCCCTCGAGCAGCGGTCCGAACAGCACCAGGTACAGCACCGGCTGGCTCAGCCCGATCAGCACCCACAACGGGTTGCGCAGGTTCGAGCGCAGGTGGGCCCAGAAGATCAGGCCGGTCTCGTGGAGAAATCTCATCCCTGGTCTCCGTCTCGGAGTGAGCGGCCGGTGACGGTGAGGAACACGTCGTCGAGGCTGGGGCGTTTGACGGTGAGCGAACCGGGCACGATCCCGGCGGCCTGCAGTGCGTGCAGCAGCGGGACCACCGCGGCGTCACCCTGGTCCACCGTCAGGTGCACCAGGTGCCCCTCGGTGAGCTGGGAGCGCAATTCGAGGGTGTCGGCGGCCACCCGCACCGCGAGGTCGACGTTCTCGTCCCCCACCTCGAGGCTGATCACGTCGCCCGAGATCCGCCGCTTGAGCTCGTCGGGAGTGCCCTCGGCGACGATCTCGCCGTGGTCCATCACCAGGATCCGGTCGCACAGCGCGTCGGCCTCGTCGAGGTAGTGGGTGGTCAGCACGATGGTGGTGCCGGCGGCCTGCAGCGACCGGATGTGGTCCCACAGGTTGGCCCGGCTCTGCGGGTCCAGGCCGGTGGTCGGCTCGTCGAGGTATATGAGGTTGGGTCGGTGCACCAGGCCCAGTGCGATGTCCACCCGCCGGCGCTGACCGCCGGAGAGTTGCTTGCACTTGCGGCCGCCGAGGCCGGCGAGGTCCAGCGTGGCCAGCAGCGACTCCGAGTTCGCGATCGCCTCACGTTTGCTCAGCCCGAACAGGCGGGCCTGCAGCACCAGTTCCTCGATGACGAGTTCCTCGTCGTTCGTGGAGCCGCCCTGCGCGACGTACCCGATCCGCGACCGAACCAGGCGCGGGTCGCGGCGCAGGTCGGCCCCCGCGACGACGGCGTCACCGGCGGTGGGTTCGATCAGGGTGCTGATCATCCGCAGCGTGGTGGTCTTGCCGGCTCCGTTGGGGCCGAGCAGGCCGAGGATCTCGCCGGGGCGAACCTCGAAGTCGATGCCCCTGACCGCCTGCACGGGGCCGGTCTTGGTCTGGAAGGTGCGAGCCAGTCCGGTGACGCTGATGACGGCGGTCGCGGTGCCGGGGGGACTCATTCTGCACACGATAAGCAGGCCCACCGACATCCACGGCGCGCCTCGCCGCGAGGCGGCGTCGGCGCGTCGACCGTCCAATGGACTGTGGCGGAGGGTCGGTTGTCCATACACTGGACCGTGCGGTGAGACGTGCATCACATTCCGGCGTCTCTGCCGACGCCGACGGTCGACATCTGGCAATCCGGCGGCCGACTTGGTGCCCGTGGGACGGGCCGGAGCTGGGAGGGGTACGCCGAGATCGGCCCGCACCGACGAGGTCGGCTACATTCTAGTTACGCATCTCGTGCCATCTCGACGATTCGGGCGGGCGGAAGTACCAACTTCCACCCGGAACGACCTATCGCAGGAAGGAAGAGTCGCGAGCATGAAAACAGACAAGAGCAGCAAGGCGCCGGCCGCCAATTCGGACGGCGACAAGGCGGCAGCCGGCAAGGGCAAGGCCAAGGGTGGAAAGGCGGAGCCTCCCGTCCTCGCGATCGGGGCCAAGGTGTTCACCACCGCGGACCCGAAGCCGGGCCAGGAACAGGCCAACAACGAACCCGGCGTGATCGTGGACGACTTCGCCGCCACCCTCGTCGACGGTGCCGACTTCGGACGCGACTGGGCGCTCGCGCGCCGGTGGGCGATCCAGCTCGACAACGGCCGACTGGTGTTCCGCAGCAGCGACGAGCTCACCGCCGCCAGCTGACCTGACCTCGCGCGAACCGACCGCCCGCATCCGCCACGGCGTGCCCGGCGGGCGAACTTGCGCGGGTGGTCGCAGACTTGGGGGATGGCCGACCCAGGATTCACCCCGACCCAGCTCTCGGCCCGGGCCGCCTACCTGCTGCGCGGCAACGATCTCGGCACCATGACCACGGCCGCCCCCCGGCTGTACCCGCACATGTGGAGCTGGGACGCCGCGTTCGT
Organism: Rhodococcus kronopolitis; assembly: GCF_042654025.1. NCBI lineage: Bacteria > Bacillati > Actinomycetota > Actinomycetes > Mycobacteriales > Nocardiaceae > Rhodococcus > Rhodococcus kronopolitis. The sequence continues at coordinate 82,723 of NZ_JBHSFO010000004.1, forward strand.
CGCGGTGGGCCTGGCCCCGCTCAGTGTCGAGCGGGCCGTCGTCGAGCTCGACACGCTGCTCGCGGCGCAGTGGCGCAACGGGATGATCCCGCACATCGTCTTCGCCGAGGGCGTCGACGGCTACTTTCCCGGCCCCGACCGCTGGGCCTGCACGGAGCTGGCCGCCGCCGCACCCGTCGGGGTCCGGACCTCCGGCATCACCCAGCCGCCCGTGCACGCGATCGCGGTGCAGCGCATCCTCGACCACTCCCGTCGGCACGGCCGCAGCACGCGGGCGGTCGCCGACGAGTTCCTCGACCGGCGATGGCCGGACCTGGTGCGCTGGCACCGCTGGCTGGCGGAGTCACGCGACCCGTCCGGGAACGGCCGCATCACCCTCTACCACGGCTGGGAGTCCGGGATGGACAACTCGCCGCGCTGGGACTCCGCCTACGCCAACGTGGTGACCGGCCCGATCCCCCCGTACCGGCGCGCGGACACCGAGGTGATCGCCGACCTGTCGCAGCGACCGGGCGACGCGGAGTACGACCGGTACCTCTGGCTGGTCGAGGAGATGAAGCGGGTCCGCTACGACGACGCGAGCCTCGTCGCGACCATGAGCTTCGCCGTCGAGGACGTGTTCGTCAGTGCCGTGTTCGCCCTGGCCTGCGACGTGCTGGCGACCATCGGCGAGGAGAACGCGGCGCCGCGGGCCGACGTCCGGGACCTGCGCGAGTGGTCGGCGCGGTTTCGCCGCGGCGTGATCGAGACCACTGACCCGCGCACCGGCGCCGCCCGCGACCGCGACCTGCGGACCGGCCGGTGGATCGGTACCGAGACCCTGGCGATGTTCGCGCCACTGCTGTGCGGCGGACTCGACCGCGACGTCGAGCGCGCGTTGCTGCGGACGTTCGAGGGTCCGCGCTTCGCGGGCCACCCGGACCTGCGATTCGCGGTGCCGCCGTCGACCTCCCCGGTGGCCGGCGACTTCCGGCCCCGGGAGTACTGGCGCGGGCCGGTCTGGCCGGTGATGACGTGGTTGTTCTCCTGGGCGTTCGCCCGCCGGGGCTGGGCCGAACGGTCGTTGCACCTGCGCAGCGAGGGTCTTCGTCAGGCCAGCGACGGCAGCTTCGCCGAGTACTACGAGCCGTTCACCGGCGAACCGCTCGGCAGCATGCAGCAGTCGTGGACGGCGGCGGCGGTGCTGGACTGGCTGGGTTGACGGCCATTCGCCGTGTCGAAGATCACATTACGGTTTAGTCTCGGTAGATGACCTCGATGAGCCGCGCTCGTATCCGAACCGTTGCCCGTCTGGTGCCCGTGCTGCTCGCAGGCGCGATGGCCTTCACCTCGCCGGGTCTCGTCAACGCGGAGCCGATCAACGGCCCGGACGTCGCGTCCTGGCAGCACCCGGGCGGGGCCCCGATCGACTGGTTCGCGGTCCGCGCGTCGGGCCACGAGTTCGCGATGGTCAAGGCCACCGAGGGGCTGAACTACATCAACCCGTTCTTCGTGCAGGACGTGATCGGCATGCGGGCCGCCGGCATCGCCCGGGGCGCCTACCACTACGCCGACGTGCGGGCCTCGCCCGAGGCGCAGGCGTCGTACTTCGCGTCGACGTCGCTGCCCATCAACGGCCCGGGCGGCCTGCCGCCGGTGCTCGACCTCGAGGACGCGAAGGGCCTGCCGCCTGCCGCGGTGATCGACTGGACGCACCGGTACCTGAACACCGTCCAGGCCCTCACCGGCCGGCAGCCGATCATCTACACGTACCCGAACTTCTGGCGCACCGCGATGGCGAACACGAGCGAGTTCAGCAACTACCCGCTGTGGATCGCCGACTACAACGGCCAGTCCGCCCCCGGGCCGCTGCCCGGTGGCTGGCGCAACTGGGCGTTCTGGCAGTACACCAGCACCGGCCGGATCCCGGGGGTCAGCGTCAACATCGACCTCAACTTCTACAGCGGCTCGATGGGCCCGATCGAGGCCTACTCGAACTCGTTGTTCCCGGGCCTCGGGAGCCTCGGCAGTGTGGGGAACATGGGCAGCAGCTGACGGTCAGCCTGCCAGCTCGTCCGGCCCGATGGCGTCGGCCGCCCACTCGGCGGAGTCGATCGGCTCGGCGGCCGTGAACCGGGCCAGCAGCCGGCCCGCACCGAGGGCGAGCCCGGCGACGGCCGCGACGACCAGCAGTCGGCGCGGCCATCGGGCCGCCACGGTGGTGGGCGAGGTGCTCATCCGGTGAGTCTAGGCGGGTGCGCCTAGGTCCCGATGCGCCCGCCGCCGGACTTCCACACCGCCACCACCGAGGGTCGCGGCTGGCTGTCGCCGCCGTCCGGCCAGTGCGAGGCCGGGGCGTCGGCGCTCGCGCCGTCCAGCTCCCCCGGGTGCTGGACGCACACCACGACGCGCGACTCGTCGACGATCGGCCCGCACGTCTCGCCGCCCTTGGGCACGGTGAGGAACTGCTTGGTCTCGCCGCGGCGGTCGCCGTCGAGGACGACGCTGAACAGGCCGTCGTTGGACTTCAGAGCGTTGCCGTCGGTGGAGATCCACAGGTTGCCGTATGGGTCGAAGGCCAGGTTGTCCGGGCACGAGATCGGGCTGACCTGGGACTTGTCGAAGCCACCGAAGTAGGTGTCCGCGGCGGCCGGGTCGCCGCACACCAGCAGCAGGTTCCAGGTGAACGAGACCCCGGAGTGGTCGTCCTCGAGTTCGAGGACCTGACCGTTCTTGTTGTTGTTGCGCGGGTTCGGAGCGTCGGCTGCGGCCTGGCCCTCGGTGCCGCGCTTGCTGTTGTTGGTCAGCGCCACGTACACCTTGCCGGTCTTCGGGTTGGGCTCGAAGTCCTCGGGGCGGTCCATCTTGGTGGCGCCGACCTTGTCCCCGGCCTGCCGGGTGAACACCGCCACCTCGGCCGCGCTCATGCCCGGCACCAGCGACTCGGCTCGGCCGTCGACGTTGGTGCGCAGCAGCGGGATCCACTTGCCGGTGCCGGCGAACCGGCCGCCCGCGGGCAGCGTGCCGGAGCCGTCGACCGTGGCGGGTTCGTCGCCGCTGAGCTGCGCGACGTACAGGGTTCCGGCGTCGAGCAGGGTCAGGTTGTGACGCATGCTGGCCTGTCCGTTGCCCTGCATCATCTTCCGCGCGGAGACGAACTTGTACATGTAGTCGAAGCGCTCGTCGTCGCCGCTGTAGGCGACCACGGTGCCGTCGTCGGTGACGTGGATGGTCGCGGCCTCGTGCTTGAACCGGCCCATCGCGGTGTGCTTGATCGGGGTGGACGTCGGGTCCCACGGGTCCACCTCGACGACGTACCCGAAGCGGTTGACCTCGTTGGGCTCCTTGGCGAGGTCGAAGCGGGAGTCGAAGCGCTCCCACTTGCGCTCGCTGGCGCCGCCCGCGACGCCGTAGCGCTTCAGTCGGGCCGCGACGGTGGGATCGGTGACCAGCTCGGCGTTCGCGAAGTACTGGTTGAAGTTCTCCTCGCCGGACAGCACGGTCCCCCAGGGGGTGACCCCGCCGGAGCAGTTGTTCAGCGTGCCGACGACACGGGTGCCGGTGGGGTCGGCCGAGGTCACCAGGAACTCGCTGCCCGCGGCAGGCCCGGTCACCAGGAACTCGGAGTTCGCGGTGATCCGTCGGTTGCTCGGTCCGAACTCCGGTGTCAGTGCCCCGGATCCGGCGGCGCCCTTCACCTGGACCACGGACATCCCGTGCGCGGCGACGGCGGTCTGGAACTGCTCGAGCGTGGGGTTCTCGGGGTCGTATCCGGCGAACATGAAAGGTTCGGTGGTGTACTCGTGGTTGACCACCAGCAGGTAGGTGTGGGGCGTGCCGCTGACCGGCAGCAGGCCGGCGAAGTCGTTGTTGAACCCGAACTGCATCCCCTGGGCCTGCGGGCTCTGGTTGCCGAAGTCGAAGGCTGGCGCGCCGGGCAGGACCGCGTCGCCCCAGCGGATCACGACGGCGTGCTCGTAGCCGTCCGGGACCACCACGGCGTCCTCGGTGTTCGGTGCCACCGCGGTGAAGGCGGTGCCGACCGGGACGGCGCCGTCGGAGGACGCCGCGGAGCTCCCGGTCGCGGCGCCTGCGTTGTCGGCGCAGGCCGTCAGCGCGCTGCCTGCGCCGACCGCGAGCACCGCGACCGCGCCCGACTTGAGCATTCCGCGGCGCGTCATCGCGGTGCGCACGATGTCGCCGAAGTACTCGCCGCCCGAGGTGTTCGGTACCGCGTGCGAGCACGCGTCGCCGCACTTGTACCGGCAGGTCACCGACGCCCGCGAGGACTTTCCGTCGTGGCTGACGAACAGGGCAAGAGGCTTGAGTTTCACGTGGAACTTCCCGTTCGGAGGGTCAACTCCGGCGACCGTAGAAGCCTCAGGCAAGGGAAAGGAGACGTCGGGGTGAACGGCAGGGGTCCGGCGTCAGAGGACCTGGGACAGGAAGGTCTGCAGCCGGTCGGTCTGCGGGTCGTCGAACAGCGCGTCCGGTTCGCCGGTCTCCACCACCACGCCGGCGTCCATGAACACCACCGTGTCGGAAACCGTGCGGGCGAAGCCCATCTCGTGGGTCACCACGATCATCGACATGCCGCCCGCGGCCAGGTCCGCCATCAGTGCCAGCACCCCCTTGACCAGCTCCGGGTCCAGCGCGGAGGTGGCCTCGTCGAAGAACATGATCTCCGGCTTCATCGCCAGCGCGCGGGCGATCGCGACCCGCTGCTGCTGCCCGCCGGACAGGTTCGCCGGCCGGGACTGCGCCTTGTGTGCCAGGCCCACCAGCTCCAACTGCGCGAGCGCGGCGGCGTGCGCCTCGTCCTTGGAGAGCCCGCGGAGCTTGCGGGGACCGAGTGCGACGTTGTCGAGCACCGTCCGGTGCGGGAACAGGTTGAAGTGCTGGAAGACCATCCCGATTCGCTGACGCAGCACGTCCGGGTTGTCGCCCAGCACCGACCGGCCGTCGATCGCGATGTCGCCCCGATCGGGCTCGTGCAGTCGGTTGAGCACCCGCAGCAGGGTCGACTTGCCGGAGCCGGACGGCCCGATCACCGATGTGGTGGCGCCGGCGTCGACGTGCACGTCCACGCCGCGCAGCACCCGGTTCTGCCCGAAGGACAGGTGCAGGTCGGTGCCGGTGAGCGATCCGGAACGGACGGGCTCGGTCACTGCTATCCCCTCTCCACGACGATGGCCTGGTCGAGCGGGTCGAGGGTGCCGGAGGTGTCCGATTTGCCGGTCCGCAGCCGCCGGTCGATGTAGTTCACCAGGTGGGTCAGCGGAATCGTCAGCACCAGGTAGAACAGGCCCGCGGCGACCAGCGGGGAGAGGTTGCCGGTCTGCGCGTTGAGGTCGCGGCCGACGGCGAACAGTTCGCGCTGGGTGGCGAGCAGGCCGAGGAAGTAGATGAGCGAGGAGTCCTTGATCAGCGAGATGAACTGGTTCATCAGCGCAGGCAGGACCCGTCGGACGCCCTGCGGGATCACCACCAGGTTCATCGCCCGGCGGTGGCTGAAGCCGATGGCGCGGGCCGCCTCGAGCTGCCCGGGGTCGACGCTCTGGATGCCGGAGCGGAAGATCTCGCCGATGTACGCGGCCGCCAGCAGTGCCAGCGCGGCGGCGCCGAGCCAGTACGGGTTGTTGCCGGTGATGCCCTTGACCACCGGTCCGATGCCGAGACCGACGATCAGGATGATCACCACCGCGGGCAGGCCGCGGAAGACGTCGGTGTAGACGCGGGCCGGCCAGCGCAGCCACCGGGTCCGGGAGAGGCCGGCGATCGCGAGCAGCATGCCGACCACGGTGCCCACCACTCCGGAGGTCAGCGCGAGGATCACCGTGTTGGGCAGACCGGTCTTGAGCAGGTCCGGGATGGCCTGCCGGTAGAGGCTCCAGTCGAAGAAGGTCTCGCGCAGCTGGGTGAGCGTCGACTTCTCCTGCGCGGGAGCCGCGTTCGGGTTCTCCGCGGCGTGTTCGGCCGCCAGCGCCGCGAAGTCGGGCAGTTGCGGCTCCGGTGCGGCCTTGCTGCCGGGTTTCCAGCCCTCGGGCAGCTGCCGGGGCACCCACTCGGAGTACAGCTTCGCCCAGGTTCCGTCGGCGATCACGGCGTCGAGTCCGGAATTCAGTGCGTCGATCAGCGGCTGGTTGTTCTTGTTCACCGCCCAGCCGACGAAGTTGTTGAGGCTGAAGGTGTTCTGCACGATCGACGTCGGGTCGCCGGGCTTGATCGCGCCCTCGGCCTGCTGCGAGGGTGCCACCCAGGCGTCGATCTGGCCGGACTTGAGGTTGGCGTACGCGGTGTTGTAGTCGGGGAACTTCACCGGGTCGAGCCCCAGCGTGTTGACCACGTAGTCGTCCTGCACGGTGCCCTGCACCACGCCGATCCTGGTGTCGGCGCTCAGATCCGAGAATCCTTTCACCGCACCGTTGTTCGGCACGACCAGGGAGAAGTAGCCGAAGTCGTAGCCGTTGGTGAACCCGACGGTCCGGCGCCGCTCGTCGGTGGTCGTGATCGAGGACGACCCCACGTCGAACCGCTTGTTCGCGACCTGGGAGAGCAGCCCGACGAACTCGGTACCGGAGAACTCGACCTGCAGTCCCAGCTTGTCCGCGATGGCCCGCAGCAGTTCATTGTCGAACCCGGTGAAGGTGCCCGAGGCGTCGACGCAGATGCTCGGTGGGGCGTCGGACAGCGTGCCGACGCTGATCGTGCCCGGCTTGAGCAGACCCAGGGCGGTCACGTCGATCTGGTCGAGGGGGGTGGTGGTCGCGGTGGTGAACCGGTCCTCCCCCGCCGCGGCGGCCGCCGCGTCCAAGTTCGTCGGCACCGCCGAGGCGCTGCCGACGCCGGGCGGGGCACACAGGTCGGTCGGCGCCTCCGAGGATCCGCATCCGCCGGTCAGCGCCGCCAGCAGCAGCACCAGCAGCGCCAGGATCCATGCCCTCACCCAACGCGATCGGACCATGTCCGTGAGCCTAACCGGGTCGTCGGTGCCCGTCAGTGCGACAAAGGTCGGGTCGGGGTGTCGGTCAGGCCAGGCCGGCGAGCGGTTCGGGCATCCGTTCGTCGCGCCAGCGGACGGCCTCGGTGAGGGTGCCGAGGTCGAAGTCGGGCCCGCTCACACTGACGGTGAACAGGGTGACCCCCGCGGCGACGAAGTCGGGCGCCAGTTCCGTGCCGGGCCAGGGCGAGGACCGGGCGATCCGAGCGGGGTCGCGGCCCACGTCGGTGCAGTGCCCGGCCAGCACCTGGGACTTGTGTCCGAACGTCTCGAGGTCCGCGAAGCTGTGCCAGATGTCGGCGTACTCGGCCACCAACCGCAACGTCTTCCGCTCGCCGCCGCCACCGATCAGGATCGGGATGTCGCGGGTGGGTGCGGGGTTGAGTCGGCTCAACCGACTGGTGATCCGGGCCAGGTTCTCGCCCAGCAGCCGCAGTCGGGTGCCCGCGGTGCCGAACTCGTAGCCGTACTGTTCGTAGTCCTTCGGGAACCAGCCGCCGCCGATGCCCAGGATCAGCCGTCCGCCGCTGATGTGGTCGACGGTTCTGGCCATGTCCGCCAACAGGTCCGGGTTCCGGTAGCCGCCGCCGGTGACCAGCGCGCCGATCTCCACCCGCTCGGTCTGTTCGGCCCAGGCGGCGAGCATCGTCCAGCACTCGAAGTGGGCGCCGTCGGGGTCGCCGCCGAGCGGGAAGAAGTGGTCCCAGTTGAAGACGATGTCGACGCCGAGGTCTTCGGACCGCAGCACCGCGTCCCGGATCAGTGCGTAGTCGGGGGTGTGCTGTTGCTGGAGTTGGACGCCGATGCGCACCGGAACGGTCATGCGGACTCCTCGTATCGAAAGACAGAAGAAGGCCCTGTCAACGGTAGTCCGAACCGGGTGCGGTCGCAGTCCCGTCGGCGCGCCCCGACGTCGCGCGACCCGCTGTCCGGCGGTCATCGGCGGCTCCGCAGGCCCGAATGAACGGACCGTTCACTCGATCCAATCGAATGAACGCTTCCGTTCATTCGACGGCGGGGAGGTCGGGAGGTGGCCCCGGGGCTTGCGATACTGTGCGCCGGACCACCCCCGAATCGGATCGTCCGGCACGTTCCTGCCGGTGAAGGGATCGACGAACACCCATGGCGACAGTCACCTACGACTCCACGACCTGCCTCTTCCCCGGCTCGGACACCCCCGCGGTGAACGCGCTCGACCTGCACATCGAGGACGGCGAGTTCCTGGTGCTGGTCGGCCCCTCCGGCTGCGGCAAGTCCACCTCGCTGCGGATGCTCGCCGGGCTCGAGGACGTGCACACCGGACGCATCCTGATCGGCGACCGCGACGTCACCGGCGCGGAGCCGAAGGAACGGGACATCGCGATGGTGTTCCAGAACTACGCGCTGTATCCGCACATGTCCGTCGCCGAGAACATGGGCTTCGCGCTCAAGCTCGCGAAGATGCCCAAGCCGGACATCCGGGCCCGGGTGGAGGAGACCGCGAAGCTGCTGGACCTCACGCCCTACCTCGACCGCAAGCCCAAGGCGCTCTCCGGCGGCCAGCGTCAGCGCGTCGCGATGGGCCGGGCGATCGTCCGGCAGCCGCAGGTGTTCCTGATGGACGAGCCGCTGTCCAACCTCGACGCCAAGCTGCGGGTGCAGACCCGGGCCCAGATCGCCCAGCTGCAGCGTCGGCTCGGCACCACCACCGTCTACGTCACCCACGACCAGGTCGAGGCCATGACGATGGGCGACCGGGTGGCCGTCCTCCGGGACGGGATCCTGCAGCAGTGCGCCAGCCCGCGGGAGCTGTACTCGCGGCCGACCAACGTGTTCGTGGCCGGTTTCATGGGATCGCCGTCGATGAACCTGTTCACGCTGCCGGTCACCGACGGCGGCGTGCTGCTCGGCAACTCCGTGATCCCGGTGCCGCGCAGCGCCCTGGCCGCGGCCAACGCGTCCGAGGTGGTCCTCGGCGTGCGTCCCGAGCACCTGGAGTTGGCCGACCGGGGTCTGCCGATGGAGGTGGACGTCGTCGAGGAGCTCGGTTCCGATGCCTACATCTACGGCCGGACCAACCTGCACGGTGTCGATCAGGAGATCGTCGCCCGGGCCGACTGGCGGCGCCCGCCGCCGAAGGGTTCTCTGGTCAGGCTGCACGTCGACCCCGCGCAGGTGCACCTGTTCTCGGTGGTCGACGGGCGTCGACTGGGGTGACCATGACCGATCCAGTGCGGGGGTAATTACCGAAATCACCGGCCGCTCGTGCCAAAGTAGGCGTCGACATGTGCCTCGGGTGGGACAGCTCACGCCGTCCGGCGGCCGTAGATCGTCTTTGATGAAGGGTGGACCATGCGTTCTTTCAACACGCGTTCGCGGATTGCGGTGGCGGCCTCGGCCGCTGCGCTGCTCGCGCTCACCGGCTGCTCGAGTGACAGCGGCGGTGGCGGCAGCGTCGACGACGCCGTCGGCCAGAACCAGGACGGTCGCGGTGCGATCTCGTTCGCGATGGGCAAGAACGACACCGACAAGCTGCAGCCGGTGATCGAGCGGTGGAATGCCGCCAACCCCAACGAGCAGGTCTCCCTCAAGGAGCTGCCCGGTGAGGCCGACGACCAGCGCAACAAGCTGGTCCAGTCGCTCGAGGCCGGCAACGCCGACTACGACGTGATGGCGCTCGACGTCACCTGGACCGCGGAGTTCGCCGCCAACGGCTGGCTGCAGCCGCTCGAGGGCTCGCTGGCCCTGGACACCGCAGGCCTGCTGCCCGCGACGGTCGACAGCGCCACCTACCGCGGCAAGGTCTACGCCGGCCCGCAGAACACCAACGCCCAGCTGCTCTACTACCGCACCGACCTGGTCCCGGCCGCGCCGGCGAACTGGAAGGCGCTGACCGACAGCTGCGCGGTCGCCACCGAGAAGGGCGTCCAGGACTGCCTGGTCACCCAGCTCAAGCAGTACGAGGGCCTGACGGTCAACACCACCCAATTCATCAACTCCTGGGGCGGCGCGGTCGTCGGTGCCGACGGCAAGACCCCCGAGGTCGAGTCCCCCGAGGCCAAGGCAGGCCTGCAGGCGATGGTCGATGCCTACACCGGCGGCCAGATCGCCAAGCGCTCCACCGGGTTCACCGAGGAGGAGACCAACCTCGCGTTCGTCGGCGGCGAGTCCATGTACGCCTACAACTGGCCGTACATGTACACCAACGCCGAGGAGGACGGCTCGGCCGTGAAGGGCAAGGTCGGCGTCGCGCCGATCGTCGGTCCCGCCGGTGCCGGTGCGTCCACCCTGGGCGGCTACAACGACGGCATCAACGTCTACTCCAAGAACAAGGCCACCGCGCGCGACTTCATCGCGTTCATCCAGAACGAAGAGAACCAGATGTCCTTCGCGGACGCCTCGTTCCCGCCGGTGCTCGCGTCCGTGTACAGCGATGCCGCGCTGATCGCCAAGTACCCGTACCTGCCGGCACTGAAGGCCGCGCTCGAGACCGCGCAGCCGCGCCCGGTCACCCCGTACTACAGCGCGATCTCCAAGGCCATCCAGGACAACGCGACCGCCGCGCTCACCGGCAAGGCGACCGTCGACCAGGCGACCGCCGACATGTCCGCGGCCATCGTGCAGGCCGCCAAGTAACACCCGGCCGCCCGGCACATCCGGTTCGGCAGATCCCATTCGAGACGAGGACCAGGTAATTCGACAATGGCTGACTCTGCCGAGCCAAGGCCAGCCGACGGGGGCCGCGTCGCGGCCGGAGTGATCGACTCCGGCCGCGACGTCCCCTTCGGTGACTCACCGTCGCCCGCGCCGCCCAAGCGCAAGCGCGACCTGCGGGCGGTGTGGCTGATCGCCCCGACGATGGTCATCCTCGCCGTCGTCATCGTGTACCCGGTGCTGCGCGCGGTCTACCTCTCGTTCCAGAAGAACAAGGGCGTCGACCCGGAGACCGGACGCTTCGTCGACGGCGGGTTCGCCGGCTTCGACCACTACCTGATGTGGCTGACCGGCAACTGCGGGTCCGGCTCCGGCAGCTGCGCGCCCGGCACCCTGGGCGCGGACTTCTGGCCCTCCGTCGGGGTCACCTTCTTCTTCGCGGTCGTCACCGTGTCCATCGAGGTGCTCCTCGGCCTGTGGATGGCGACGATCATGGGCCGCACCTTCTTCGGCCGGTCCCTGCTGCGCGCCAGCGTGCTGATCCCGTGGGCGATCCCGACCGCGGTCACCGCGAAGCTGTGGTTCTTCATCTTCGCCGAGAACGGCGTCGCGAACAGCCTGCTCGGCACCTCCATCGCCTGGACGACGGACCCGTGGGCCTCGCGGTTCGCGGTGATCGTCGCCGACGTGTGGAAGACGACGCCCTTCATGGCGCTGCTCATCCTGGCCGGCCTGCAGATGATCCCGCAGGACGTCTACGAGGCGGCCCGGGTGGACGGGGCCAACGCCTGGCAGCGGTTCAAGTCGATCACGCTGCCGCTGGTCAAGCCCGCGCTGATGGTCGCGGTGCTCTTCCGCACCCTCGACGTGCTGCGCATGTACGACCTGCCCGCGATCCTGGCGGGTACGTCCGGCGGAACCCCGACCACGACGGTGTCGATCCTGGCGGTCGCGGACATCCGCCAGGGCAATCTCCAGAGCGCGTCGGCGTTGTCGACGTTGATCTTCCTGATGATCTTTGCGGTGGCCTACATCATGGTGAAATTCCTCGGCGCCAACGCCGTGCGTACCCAGGACGAGCAGCGGAAGGGCGGTGACCACTGATGACCGGGCGACACCGCTCCCCCGGGCCTGCGCCCACGGTCAAGCGCCGCCGCTTCGGTCCGGCCGCGCGCACCTACGTCGGGGTGATCGTCATCCTGCTGTGGGGCCTGGCGCCGTTCTACTGGATGGTCGTCACCGCGCTGCGCCCGGTGGCGGACACCTTCGACACCACCCCGTGGCCGACGACGCTGACCCTGGACAACTTCCGGGCGGCGCTGGCCACCGACAAGGGCAACGACTTCCTCGCCGCGATCGGCAACAGCCTGATCATCGGCGCGGCCACCACCGCGGTCGGCCTGCTGCTCGGCGTGTTCGCCGCGTACGCGTTGGCGCGCGTGGAGTTCCGCGGCAAGTACGTGGTGACCGGCATCATCCTGGGGGCGTCGATGTTCCCGACCGTCGCGTTGGTCACCCCGCTGTTCCAGCTGTTCGGCGACCTCGGCTGGATCGGTCAGTACCAGGCACTGATCATCCCGAACATCTCGTTCGTGCTGCCGCTGACCATCTACACGCTGACCTCCTTCCTCTCGGACCTGCCGTGGGAACTCGAGGAGGCGGCCCGCATCGACGGCGCCACGCGGGGTCAGGCGTTCCGGTTGGTCATCATGCCGCTGGCCGCACCCGCGCTGTTCACCACCGCGATCCTCGCGTTCATCGCCACCTGGAACGAGTTCATGCTCGCCAGCCTGCTGTCGACCGAGGCCACCGAGCCGGTGACCGTTGCGATCGCCCGCTTCGCAGGCGCCAACTCGTGGGAGCAGCCGTACGCGGCGATCATGGCGGCGGGCACCCTGGTGACGATCCCGCTGGTGATCATGGTGCTGCTGTTCCAGCGCCGGATCGTGTCGGGTCTGACCGCGGGCGGCGTCAAGTCGTGAACCGGGCACGGCGGCGTCAGCAGCTCGAGATGCTGATCGGTCTGCTCGGGTTCTTCACCGCGGTCACGTTCGTGGCGGTCGTTGTCTCGATCGTCCGCGGGACCGCGGGCGCCACGCCGTCCCTGGTGCTACTGGGTCTGGTGGTGGTGCTGGTAATGGCGGTGCGGGCGAGGAATCGGGCCTGACGGCCGATCTGTATCCGAGGGCGTGTCTCGGTGGATTGTCCGGTCCGGCGGTGTGAGTATGCATAGGTAAGGCAAACTCCGCAGCCGTTTGGAGACTGAATGTGAGCTCGCCCGCCGGCGACACCTCGGACCATCGATCGCGCCCCAAGACCTCGGGGGGCGATGGCCCGCGGGGCGGAACGCCCGCATCGGGACCGAGGAAGCCGGATCCGTCGGCTCCGGGGAAACCGGCTCCGGGGAAGCCTGTCCCGTCGGCTCCGGGGAAACCGGCCCTGGCGAAACCGGCCCCGTCGGCTCCGGGGAAACCACCCGCGTCGGGACCGGGGAAACCACCCGCGTCGGGATCGGGGAAGCCGCCCGCATCGGGACCGGGGAAACCGGCCCCGTCGGCTCCGGTCGGGACCGCCAAGGTGTCGCCGGGCGAGCCCCCCGCGCCGGGCGAGCCCCCCACGCCGCCGCCGGGTGAAATCCCCGAGTCGGCATCGGGCGGGGGTCCCACTCCCCCGCGGCGCAGGCGGTGGATGCTCTGGTCCGCGGTCGCGGCGGTGCTGCTGCTGGTCGTCCTGCCCGCCGCGGCCTTCGCGATCGGCTATCGCCTGGCGGTGGTTCCCCAACCGTCCGACATGCGGACCAATCAGGTGGCGACCGTCCTCGCGACGGACGGCTCGGTGATTACCAAAATTGTTCCGCCGGAGGGCAACCGGACCGAGGTGGAGTTGGTCGACATCCCGGAGCACGTGCGGATGGCGGTGCTCTCCGCGGAGGACCGCAACTTCTACACCAACCCCGGCTTCTCGGTCTCCGGCTTCGTCCGGGCGGCGCGGGACAACGTACTCGGCAAGGCCAGCGCCGGTGGCGGCTCCACCATCACCCAGCAGTACGTGAAGAACACCCTGGTCGGCGCGGACCGCAACGTGGTCCGCAAGATGCGCGAGCTGGTGATCTCGTCGAAGATGGCGCGGCAGTGGTCCAAGGACGACATCCTCGCCGCCTACCTCAACACCATCTACTTCGGTCGCGGTGCCTACGGCATCTCGGCCGCGTCCAAGGCGTACTTCGACAAGCCCGTGGGCGACCTGACGGTCGCGGAGGGCGCCGTGCTGGCGTCGGTGATCCAGAGTCCCTCGCGCCTGGACCCGGAGACCAACCGCACGGGGCTCGAGTCGCGCTGGAACTACGTCCTCAACGGCATGGCGGAGCTCGGCACCCTCAGCTCGGCGGAGCGCAAGGCCGTGGAGTTCCCCGCGGTGCTGCCCCTGGCCCAGGTGCCCGACGCCAGCGCCGCGCGGGGTCCGGAGGGCCTGATTCGCACCCAGGTGCTCCGGGAACTGTCCGCCGCCGGGATCAGCGAGCAGGAACTCAACACCGAGGGTCTGCAGATCAGCACCACCATCGACCCCGCCGCGCAGGCCGCGGCGCTGGACGCGGTGACCGGCACCATGGACGGCGAGCCGAAGGAACTGCGGACCGCGGTGGTCTCGATTGACCCGCGCACCGGCGGCGTGCGGGCCTACTACGGCGGTGCGGAGGGTGCCGGGTTCGACTACGCGCAGGCGCCGCTGCAGACGGGTTCCGCGTTCAAGGTGTTCGGTCTGGCTGCGCTGCTCGAGGAGGGCCGCGGGTTGCAGACGATGTTCGACAGCGCCCCGCTCAAGGTCGGCAGCGTGGAGATCACCAACGTCGCCGGCGAGGGCTGCGGCACCTGCACCATTGCGCAGGCGCTCAAGCAGTCACTCAACACCAGCTTCTACCGGATGACGCGGTCCATGGAGAACGGTCCGCAGCGGATCGCCGATGTCGCGCACCGGGCGGGTGTGCCGCTGGAGATCCCCGGCGTCGAGGGGCCCACCCTGAGTCAGGACGGCGGCCCGCCGGAGGACGGAATTGTGTTGGGGCAGTATCAGACCCGTCCGATCGACATGGCCTCTGCGTACGCCACTCTGGCCGCGTCCGGGGTGTACCGGGCACCGCACTTCGTGCAGCGGGTGGTCACCGCTGACGGCCGGGTGCTGCTGGACCGGATGCCGGACCCCGGCGAACAGCGGGTCGACGCGGCGGTCGCGGACAACGTCACCCAGGCGATGATGCCGATCGCCGCCTACTCCAACGGACACTCGCTGGCCGGCGGACGGCCGTCGGCGGCCAAGACCGGCACCGCGCAGTTCGGGGACACCGGGAAGAACAAGGACGCCTGGATGGTCGGCTACACGCCGTCGCTGTCCACCGCGGTGTGGGTCGGCGGGGTGCAACCGCAGGCGATCGTCAACAGCTGGGGCGGCTCGATCTACGGTTCGGGCCTGCCGTCGGACATCTGGAAGGAGACCATGGACGGGGCCATCGGCGGTTCCGACTGGGAGTCCTTCCCGTGGCCGAAGCCGATCGACAACCAGGCCGGAGTGCCCACCTATTCCGGTGGCGCCCCCTCCGGGTCGGGCACAAGTTCCACCGTCAACACCGGCGGCGGCTCGCTCGCCTCGACCGGCAGCGGACGCGTCCAGCAGGCCCCGGTGCAGGCTCCCGCCCCCGAGCAGGTGTCGCCCCAGATCCTGCCGGTCGTGCCGCAGGCGCCGCCGGTGATCCTCCCGCCCGCACCTGCACCGGCACCCGCGCCGCCGGCACCGCCGCGGACGGTGGAGATCCTGCCGGGCATCGTCATCCCGCTGCCCGGCTGAGGCCGCCCAGCCGCTGTGGCGGTGCGCGGGTCCTCGGACTCGCCCACCGCCACAGCTGTCTTCGGGCCATCGTCGACCCAACCCGAACCTCAGACCAGGTCTCCCCGACGCTCCGGGCGTTCCGACAGGCCGCACCCGGCGAGGTCGAGGACCTCGCCGCGGAACCGTCGACGCATCCGCCGGTCGTGGGTGACCAGGACGACGGTGCCCGCGAACGAGGCGAGGGCCTCCTCGAGTTCCTCGACCAGGGCCGGGGACAGGTGATTGGTGGGCTCGTCCAGCAACAGCAGTTCGGCGCCCGAGCAGGCCAGCAGCGCCACCTCGAGCCGCCGGCGCTGCCCGAGGGACAGCTCCGCGAGCGGCCGATGCAGGTCGTCGGGCCGGAACAGGCCGAGCGAGAGCAGTTCCGCGTCGGCGTCGTCCGGGTCGCCGGTCCGCCGCGCGGCGAAGGCCTCCGAAAGTGTCGACGCGGCAGGCCACGTCCCGCCGGACTGCCGGAGGAACCCGACGTGGGCCGGTGCGCGCACCGCGCCGCCGTCGGGCACGATCTCGCGCGCAATCACCCGCAACAGCGTCGTCTTGCCTGCGCCGTTCGGGCCGGTCACCAGCAGTCGACCCCCGGCAGGCACCTCGAGTTCGGGGACCGTCAGCCGGGAGCCGACGCGTACGTCGTGCAGTCGCACCAGCGGGCCGTCGGGCGGTCCGGTGACCAGTGTGGACAGGGAGGGGGTGAACCGCAGCGGATCCGGCGGTGGCGCCACGGCATCGAGGGTGAGTCGTTCGATCCGCTCCTTGGCGTTGCGGATGCGTCCCATCGCGCCGTGGTCGCGGCCACGGGCTCGGAACGCCCCGTGGCCGAACCCGGCCTTGTCCTGCTTACGGGGGATCGCTGCGAGCCGCGACGCGTTCGCCTCGACGAGGTGTGCGTTGCGCGCGAGTTCGTACCGCCACTCCTCATACCGCTGCAAGCGTTTCCGTCGTTCCTCGGCCTGCGCCGCGAGGTATCCGTCGTAGCCGTTGCCGTAGCGCCGCACACCCCGCTCGGCCACCTCCAGGATCACCGGGGTCAGGCGGGCCAGAAACGCGCGGTCGTGGGTCACCGTCACGACCGTGCCGCGGTGGGTCAGCAGACGTTCCTCGAGCCACGCGACCGCCGCGTCGTCGATGTCGTTGGTGGGTTCGTCGAGCAGCAGCAGTTCGGCATTCGAGGCCAGGGCGGTGGCGAGCGCCAGGCGGGCCTGTTCTCCGCCGGAGAGCGTGCCGAGCGGGCGGGTCCGGTCGAGGTTCGGCAGGCCGAGGCCGTGCAGGCCGCTGTCCACCCGGTCGTCGACTCCGTATCCGTCCATGCTCTCGAACAGGGCTGTGACCGAGCTGTATTCGTCGAGCAGTGCATCCAGTTCGTCCGCGGCGGCACCGGAGATGCGCTGTTCTGCGTCGCGGACGCGTGTCTCCAGCGCGCGCACGTCGCGGAGGATGTGGTCGATCGCGGCCTGGACCGTCGCGTCGCCGGGCAGGTCCAGCGACTGCGCGGCGTGCGCGATGCCGCCCGGTGCGACGACACGGACCTCACCGTTGTCGGGAGGGGTGCGTCCGGCGAGCAGCGCGAGCAGGGTCGACTTGCCGGAGCCGTTGTCGCCGACGACACCGACCTTCTCGCCCGGCGAGATCGACAGATCCACGCCGTCGAGGACGACGCGGTCGCCGTAGCGCTTCGAGGCGGAGCGGAGGGAGAACTGAGGGACGGGCATGGGCGCGGTCCTTGCCCCCGGACGGGAGTCCGAGTGATCGAGAGGAATGAGTCCTCGCACGACCTGCCCGCCGAGTCGGGCGGGGTGTGTGCGCTCAGGACTCGCCGCGGAGAATGCTCGACGCGGCGTCCCGACCTAGGAATTCAGTGTGCCCATGCCGACAACCGTAGGTTCACCGATCGAGGCTGTCCACCGATTTCTTCCGGCCGATGCGAAACCGGCCCGAAAACGCCTGTGGCGGTGGAGGAGTCCGAAGACTCCCCCACCGCCACGGGCGTGTTTGCTGCGCTGCTCTTACTCGGCGCCGATGATGAAGGCCTCGAGCTCGGTGCGAGCCTTGTCGTCGGCCATCTGGACCGGCGGGGACTTCATCAGGTAGGCGGAGGCCGGGTAGACCGGTCCGCCGATGCCGCGGTCCAGGGCGATCTTGGCCGCGCGGACGGCGTCGATGATGATGCCGGCGGAGTTCGGCGAGTCCCAGACCTCGAGCTTGTACTCGAGGTTCAGCGGGGCGTCACCGAAGGCGCGGCCCTCGAGGCGGACGTACGCCCACTTGCGGTCGTCGAGCCACTCCACGTAGTCCGAGGGACCGATGTGGACGTTGCGGTCGTGGACCTTGCCGGCCAGCGCACCGGTCAGGTTCGACGTCACGGCCTGGGTCTTGGAGACCTTCTTGGACTCCAGGCGCTCACGCTCGAGCATGTTCTTGAAGTCCATGTTGCCGCCGACGTTGAGCTGGTAGGTGCGGTCCAGCACCACGCCGCGGTCCTCGAACAGCTTCGCCATCACGCGGTGGGTGATGGTGGCGCCGACCTGGCTCTTGATGTCGTCACCGACGATCGGGATGCCGGCGTCCTTGAACTTCGCGGCCCACACCGGGTCGGACGCGATGAAGACGGGCAGGGCGTTGACGAACGCGGCACCGGCGTCGATGGCGCACTGCGCGTAGAACTTGTCGGCCTCCTCGGAGCCCACCGGCAGGTAGGACACGACGACGTCGACCTTGGCGGCCTTGAGGGCGGCGACCACGTCGACCGGCTCGGCATCGGAGACCTCGATGGTCTGCGCGTAGTACTTGCCGATGCCGTCGAGCGTCGGGCCGCGCAGGACGGGAACGTTGAGCGGCGGGACGTCGGTGATCTTGATGGTGTTGTTCTCGCTGGCGAGGATGGCCTCGGACAGGTCGAACCCGACCTTCTTGGCATCGACGTCGAACGCGGCGACGAACTGGACGTCGCGGACGTGGTACTGGCCGAACTTCACGTGCATCAGGCCGGGGACCGTCGCGGTCTCGTCGGCGTCCTTGTAGTACTCGACGCCCTGAACCAGGGACGAGGCACAGTTCCCCACGCCCACAATGGCTACGCGCACCGCGGTGCTGTTCTCACCCATGGTCGGGTTCTCCTTCATTCTTGAGGGCTGCATTTGATGTGTTCTCGGCTGCGATCAGCTCATTGAGCCAGCGGACCTCTCGCTCGCTCGACTCGAGTCCGAGCTGGTGCAGCTGGCGGGTGTAACGGTCGAGGGAGCCGGTGGCCCGCCCGATCGCGTCGCGGAGGCTTTCGCGGCGCTCCTCGACCTGACGCCGCCTGCCCTCGAGAATCCGCATCCGCGCCTCGGCGGGGGTGCGGCTGAAGAAGGCGAGGTGGACGCCGAATCCGTCGTCGGTGTAGTTCTGCGGCCCGGTGTCGGCGATGAGCTCGGCGAACCGCTGCCGACCTTCCGGGGTGAGCGCGTACACGCGTCGGGCCCGTCGGATGACGGTGCCCGGCGCCCCGGTGTCCTCGGCGATCGACCCGTCGGCCTGCATCCTGCGCAGCGTCGGGTAGAGGGAGCCGTAGGAGAAGGCGCGAAATGCGCCCAACAGTCCGGTCAGCCGCTTGCGCAGCTCGTATCCGTGCATCGGCGACTCGAGGAGCAGCCCGAGAACTGCCAGTTCGAGCATCGCGCCACCTCCTGAGTCGTCACATACCTAACCGCTTGATGCGATCTCAAACTATATCGCACCGATATATACGATGCGCGGAACCGGACGTGTCTGGTGGTCCCGCGCGTCGCGTGTCGCGGCGCGGCGCGGCGGTGACATCACCCTCCCGTGCCCGGAGAATGTGACTATTGCCGCCGCAACCAGGGGTCCGCGGTGCCCCCCGTCCACGTACTCTGGTTCACGTGCGATTGCAGCGGCAGGTGGTGGACTACGCGCTCCAGCGGCGATCCCTGCTGGCCGAGGTCTACTCCGGTCGAACGGGCGTCAAGGAAGTGTGTGACGCCGATCCGTACCTGCTGCGCGCCGCAAAGTTCCACGGCAAGAGCTCCGATGTGACCTGCCCGATCTGCCGAAAAGAGCAGCTCGTGCTCGTGTCATGGGTGTTCGGCGACAAGCTGGGCGCCACCTCGGGCTCGGCTCGTACGGCCGAGGAGCTGGTTCGACTGGCCGACACGCAGGAGGAGTTCTCGGTGCACGTTGTCGAGGTGTGCCGGACCTGCAGTTGGAACCACCTGGTGCAGTCGTTCGTTCTCGGATCAGTCCCCGCTCCCAAGAGGGCACGGAGTCGATCGTCCCGCCCCCCAGGTCGGCGCATCGCCAGCGAGTGAGCCCGAAGCCCCCGAACCGAAGCCCTCACCGGCTGATACCGACGGACACAGCCGTGTCTACGCGAGCACTGGAGATTCCCACGTGAGTACCCCCTACGACAACGCGCCGGGTGGTCGACCCGCAGGACCGCCGCGCCCGAGTGGTCCGCCTCCGGGCGGTCAGCCCGGGTACTCACAGCCCAACTTCCCGCCGCCGGGTGCGCCGCGGCCCAACCAGGGCTACCCGCGGCCGCCGGCGCCGCCGAACTACCGCCAGCCGAACGGCCAGCCGAACCGGCAGCCGAACGGCCAGCCGAACTACGGGCAGCCGAATGCGCAGCCGAACCACGGCCAGCCGAACTACGCGGCACGCGGACAGGCGCAGCGCCCGGCCGCGCCGCGCCCCGGCGCGCCCCGGGCCGGGGCTCCGCGTCCCGCCGCGCCCCGGACCGCCCCCGGTGGTGGCAACGGACCCGGCGGACGACCGCCGGCCGGCCCGCCGCCGTCCTCGCGCCGGTCGGGTGGCACCGGTGGGCAGCCGCCGAAGCCGCCGAAGAAGAAGGCCGGGTCGAACCGTTGGAAGATCGTCCGGCGCACGGCCTACGGCCTCGTCGCGCTGGGGATGGTCATCCCGATCCTGGCCTTCATGATCTCCTACGTGATGGTCGACGTGCCCAAGCCCGGCGACATGAAGACCAACCAGGTCGCGACCATCTATGCCGCCGACGGAAGTTCGGTGCTGAGCAAGATCGTGCCGCCCGAGGGCAACCGCACCGACGTGTCCATCGACCAGATTCCGGTGCACGTGCGCAACGCGGTGCTCGCCGCCGAGGACCGCGACTTCTACACCAACCCGGGCTTCTCGGTGTCCGGCTTCGCCCGCGCCGCGCGTGACAACGTGCTCGGCAAGGAAAGCGCCGGCGGCGGCTCGACCATCACCCAGCAGTACGTGAAGAACGCGATGGTCGGCAACGAGCGCTCGATCACGCGAAAGATGCGTGAGCTGGTGATCGCGGCGAAGATGGCGCAGCAGTGGTCCAAGGACGACATCCTCGCCGCGTACCTCAACACCATCCCCTTCGGTCGGGGCGTGTTCGGCATCGCGGCCGGTTCGGAGGCGTACTTCGGCAAGCCCGTCGAGGAGCTGACCGTCGAAGAGGGCGCCGTGCTGGCGTCGAGCATCCAGCAGCCGTACGGACTGGACCCGTCGACCAACCCGACCGGTGCGGAGACGCGCTGGGGCTACGTGCTCGACGGCATGGTCGATGCGAAGACCCTCCCCAGCAGCGATCGCGCGGGGATGATCTACCCGCACGTGGTCCCGCTCTCCGAGTCGGACACCGGCGCCGAGGGCAGCGGTCCGGCAGGCCTGATCCGCGGACAGGTGCTCCAGGAACTGACCGCCAACGGCATCAACGAGCAGGTCCTCAACACCGAGGGCCTGCAGATCACCACCACCATCGACCAGCAGGCGCAGACGGCCGCGGAGGACGCGGTCACCAAGTACATGGAGGGCGAGGACCCGGACCTGCGGACCGCAGTGGTGTCCGTCGACCCGAAGACGGGTGGGGTGAAGGCCTACTACGGCGGCACCGAGGGATCCGGGTACGACTTCGCACAGGCCGGCCTGCAGACCGGTTCCTCGTTCAAGGTGTTCGGCCTGGCGTCGGCGCTCGACGAGGGCATCCCGCTGTCGAAGATGTACGACAGCGGCCCGCTCACGATCGGCGGCATCACCATCACCAACGTGGAGGGCGAGTCCTGCGGGACGTGCACCATCGCGGAGGCGATGAAGCGGTCGCTGAACACCAGCTTCTACCGGCAGATGATGTCCATCGAGGACGGCCCGGAGAAGATCGCCGCCATCGCGCACAAGGCCGGCATCCCCGAGGACATCCCGAGCGTCGGGGGCGTCAGCCTGCAGGAGCCGAACGGGTCCTCGGAGTACGGCATCGTGCTCGGGCAGTACCAGTCCCGGGTTCTCGACATGGCGTCCTCGTACGCGACGCTGGCCGCGTCCGGCGTCTACCGCACCCCGCACTTCGTGCAGAAGGTGGTGACCAGCGACGGTACCGTGCTGCTCGACCGCGGCACCGTCGTTCCGGGTGAGGCCCGGCTCAAGCCGGCGGTCGCCGACAACGTGACCTCGGCGTTGCAGCCGATCGCCGCGTACTCGCGCGGCCACGGCCTGGCGGGCGGACGGCCGTCGGCCGCGAAGACCGGCACCGCGCAGCTCGGCGACACCGGCCAGAACAAGGACGCCTGGATGGTCGGCTACACGCCGTCGCTGGCGACCGCGGTCTGGGTGGGCACCGAGCAGAGTCAGCCGCTGCAGAACAGCTGGGGCGGGCTGATGTACGGCTCGGGGATGCCGTCGGACATCTGGAAGGCGACGATGGACGGTGCGCTCGAGGGCACCGAGATCGAGTCCTTCCCGACGCCGGAGCCGATCGCCGGTCAGGCCGGTGTGCCCGCCTACACGGCGCCGTACACCCCGCCGCCGGTCACCACGGCTCCGCCGACCACGTCGTCGAAGAGCCCGCTCACCATCCCGCCGGTGGTGGTCACCACCACCCCGGTCGAGATCTTCCCCGGCATTACCATCCCGCTCCCCGGCGTCAAGCCGATGCAGACGACGCCGTCCGCGGCGCCGACCACCACCACCGGTCCGTTGGCGGGGCAGCCGATCGACGGCGAGGAGGACACCGACCCGGGCGCCGGCATGGGCGCCGGCATGGGCGTGGGCGGTGCGCGCCAGGGCACCCAGCAGGGGGCCGGGGCGGCGGTCGGTCGGTAACGTCGCCTGAGTGGCCGACGACTCAGAGGGACAGACCGCCGTGGACGACGCGGCGCCGGTGTCACCGGTGCCGCTGGCGCCCGACGTCCGGTCGGTGTCCGGGCGAGACCTGCCCGGGCACACGGATCCGCTGACCGCGCAGCTCAGCGGGGTCATCGGGGGCCCGGTCGGCCGGCACGCGCTGGTCGGCCGGAGCCGGTTCCTCACACCGCTGCGGGTGATCCTGCTGCTGGCGGTGGTGTTCCTGGCGCTCGGCTGGTCGACGAAGGCCGCGTGCCTGCAGCAGGCACCCAACGGACCGGACGGCGCGCTCGGCCTGGACTGGAGCGGCAGCCGTCAGTACGCGGCGCTGTGCTACTCGGACACCGTGCCGCTCTACGGCGCGGAGCGACTGAACGAGGGCGCGTTCCCCTACAAGAAGTCGTGGGAGGACACCCACGCCGACGGGTCGGTCACCCCGCGGTACATGGAGTACCCGGTGCTGTCCGGGCTCTACCAGTACGGGGCCATGACGGTGGCCAAGGCGTGGGACTCGGTGTCGTGGCTGCCCGGCGCCCTGCAGGTGGTGCTGTACTTCAACGTGGTCGCGTTCGGACTGTCGCTGGCCTGGCTGGTGACGGTGTGGTCGACGGTGCTGCTCGCCGGCCGCCGCGTCTGGGATGCCGCGCTGGTGGCGGTCTCGCCGCTGGTCGTGGTGCACGCCTTCACCAACTTCGATCCCCTGGCGACGGCGTTCGCGGGCGGTGGTCTGCTCGCCTGGGCGCGGCGGCGTCCGGTGCTGGCCGGGGTCCTGCTCGGACTGGGCGGCGCGGCCAAGCTGTACCCGCTGCTGCTGCTGGGTCCGCTGCTGGTGCTGTGCCTGCGCGCCGGCCGGTTCGGCTTCTGGTGGCGCGCCGCGATCGCCGCAGCCGTGGCCTGGTTGGCGGTCAATCTGCCCATCGCACTGCTGTTCCCGGACGGCTGGCGGGAGTTCTTCCGACTCAACTCCGAGCGCGGCGCGGACCCCGACTCGCTCTACAACGTGGTCACCTCGTTCACCGGCTGGGGCGGGTTCGACGGTCCGCTGGCGCGGGGCGAGGCCCCGACCAACCTGAACGCGATTTCGCTGCTGCTCTTCGTCGGGGTGTGCCTGGGCATCGGGTACGTCGGACTGACGGCGGCGCGTCGGCCCCGGGTCGCGCAGCTGTGCTTCCTGCTGGTGGCGGGCTTCCTGCTGACCAACAAGGTGTGGAGCCCGCAGTACTCGCTGTGGTTGGTCCCGCTGGCCGTGCTGGCACTGCCGCACCGGCGAATTCTGTTGGCGTGGATGGCGATCGACGCCCTGGTCTGGGTTCCGCGGATGTACTACTACCTCGGGGTCGACAACAAGGGCCTGCCCGAGCAGTGGTTCACCGCCACCGTCGTGCTCCGGGATCTCGCGGTGCTGGCGTTGTGCGCCCTGGTGATTCGGCAGATCTACCGGCCGGAGACGGACCTGGTGCGTCGCGGCGGGGTGGACGACCCGGCGGGTGGGGTGCTCGACGGCGCGGCGGACGCTCCCCCGCTGTGGCTGCCCGGGTGGCTGCGCCCGCGGCACCGACCGGTGGCGTGGTCACAGGCGCCGGTGCCGGTCACCGCCGGCTGACCCCGGTCCGCCGGGCTCGGGTGCGGTTCCCGGCGCAGCGGTGCGCGCAGGAACAGGAAGAACAGCGCCACCAGCAGCACCGCACGTCCCCACACCCCGGCCTGCACCACGAGTTCCGGGGTGGCCGCGTCGGTCCCGGCGAGCAGGGCGCCGAAGTAGCGGAACACCCCGATCCCGACGGCCAGGTCCGCGACGAGGTAGGCGCCGACCACGGTCCAGGGCACCCGCAGCAGCACCAGGAACGGGATCAGCCACAGCGTGTACTGGGGTGAGTGCACCTTGTGCAGGTCGACGAAGCCGCAGAGCATTGCGGCGCTGACCGCGATCCACGGGTAGCTGCCCTCGCGCCGGTACCGGCGCTGTCCCAGCCACAGCGCGAGCGCGAACGACGCCAGGACCAGCGTCGGGGACGCCACGTCGACCAGCCGTGCGTACGCGCTGTCCGGGCCGTCCGGGGCGTCGAACAGCGGCCGGATCCCCCAGTACCAGATCGAGTTGGTGGTCACGTCCGCCTCGCGGGACGACTGGAACGTGAACGACGCCAGCCACCCCGAGTAGCCGGCCAGGGCGAAGGGCAGGTTCACCGCGACCACCGTCCCGACCGCCGCCGCGGCCACCAGCAGCGCCCCCTTCGGGTCGCGGCGGCCGGCCACGGTGCCCGGAAGTTCGCGGCCGCCGAGCCCGCCGGTGTAGACGTAGGCGATCAGCGGCAGCACGAACGCGCCGGGGTAGATCTTCAGGCACAGCCCCACTCCGAGCAGGACTGCCGCGCCGATTCCCCTGGTGCGCAACGGGATCCGCTCGTAGTAGACGACCACGAAGACGGCCGCCGTGGCGGCCGCGACCACCGGCAGTTCCCAGTTGTGGAAGGCGTAGAGCGCCAGCGGGGGCGTCGCCGCCCACAGCAGTGCGGGCCAGCCCGCGAGCCGGCCGAGCATCCACGCCACCGCCAGGCCGAATGGCAGCAGGAGCAGCGCCGAGTGCAGCAGGAACGCGGAGTCGGTGTGCGCACCGAAGCCGCCGAGCCACATCAGCAGCCCGGTCAGGACCGGGTACTCGACGGAGCCGCCGGTGAGCCGGCCGTCGACGATGGCGCCCCCGAGGTACGGGAACACGTGGTGGTCTATGCCACGGTCGAGCCACAGGAACTGGATGTCGGAGTAGCAGACGCTGCTGTTCTTGATCCGGTCGAAGACCAGGCTGCGGCCGTCCGCGCCGAACGGTGCGCCCGCGCACCGGGCCTTGTTCAGGTACCCGAGCAGCAGGGTGACCAGGCAGGTCAGGGCGATCGTGACCACCGTCGGCGTCGCGACGGCCCGGCCTCGACTCCCCATGCCCGTCAGCGTAGGTGCCGGGTGTGCGCGCCGGTGGCGTACCGGCTCCGGCGGTTCGCGACGGTCCGACACAAACCCGGAATTTCGCAGGTCAGGGGCTGGGCGTGTAACCTGCAAAGGTTGCTGACGCAACGACCCTCCTGTCACGGATCGTCCGTGGCCGTTTCACTAGTCCATAGGAGGTGATGAGGTCTTATGCGTCATTACGAATTGATGGTCATCCTTGACCCCAGCCTGGACGAGCGCACCGTCGCTCCGTCGCTGGATACGTTCCTCAATGTTGTTCGCCAGGAAGGCGGCAAGGTCGACAAGGTCGACGTCTGGGGAAAGCGTCGTCTCGCCTACGAGATCGCCAAGAACAGCGAAGGCATCTACGCGGTTGTCGACATCAGCTGCACGCCGGCCACTGTTGCAGAGCTGGATCGCCAGCTCGGCCTGAACGAGTCGGTGCTCCGCACCAAGGTTCTGCGCCCCAACAAGTGATGTCTGAATGCGCCGAACCTGTCGGACTTCGGTCCTAGGCTCGGCACAAGTCAGATTCCACACACTGCAGGAGGAGCCACATGGCAGGCGACACCGTGATCACCGTCATCGGAAACTTGACGGCCGATCCCGAGCTTCGATTCACCCCCGCGGGAGCGGCCGTTGCGAACTTCACCGTCGCATCGACGCCCCGCACCTTCGACCGGAATTCCAATGAATGGAAGGACGGCGAGGCACTGTTCCTGCGCTGCAACATCTGGCGCGAGGCAGCAGAGAACGTGGCCGAGTCCCTGACTCGCGGTTCTCGGGTGATCGTGAGCGGACGGCTCAAGCAGCGGTCCTACGAAACCCGTGAGGGTGAGAAGCGCACTGTCGTGGAACTCGAGGTCGACGAGATCGGCCCCTCGCTCCGTTACGCCACCGCGAAGGTCAACAAGGCCAATCGCGGCGGCGGCGGGGGCGGCGGCGGGTTCAACTCCTCGGGTGGCTCGGGCGCTAGCCGCCCGGCCGCCAACACCGGCGGAGACGACCCCTGGGGCAGCGCGCCCCAGGCGTCCGGTTCGTTCGGTGGCTCCGGTGGTGGAAACGACGAACCCCCGTTCTGACACCGCTCTTCGCGAGCGTGGTCAACGAACGCGAACGAACATTGAGAAGTACGGAGAAGACCAATGCCGAAGCCGCCGTTGCGCGACAAGGTGATGAAGAAAAAGGTCTGCGCGTTCTGTAAAGAGAAGAACACGCTGATCAACTACAAGGACTCGACGTTGCTGCGTAAGTACGTCAGCGATCGCGGCAAGATCCGCGCGCGTCGTGTCACCGGCAACTGTGTCCAGCACCAGCGGGACGTGGCCGTTGCCGTCAAGAACTCTCGCGAGGTAGCTCTGCTGCCTTACGCCACTGTGGCTCGCTAAGGAAAGGGACGACATGAAGCTGATCCTCACTGCAGACGTGGACAACCTCGGTGTCCCCGGCGACACCGTCGAGGTCAAGGACGGTTACGGCCGCAACTACCTGCTGCCCCGCGGTCTTGCGATCGTCGCCACCCGTGGCGCCGAGAAGCAGGTCGAAGGCATCCGCCGTGCGCAGGAAGCCCGCGCCGTGCGCGGACTCGACCACGCCAAGGAGCTCAAGGCCGAGATCGAGGGCCTGGAGAACGTTTCGCTGACCGTCAAGACGGCCGGCGACACGGGCAAGCTCTTCGGTTCGGTCACCGTTGCGGACGTCGCCGGTGCCGTCAAGGCCGCCGGTGGTCCGGTTGTCGACAAGCGCAGCCTCAAGCTGCCGAAGGCGCACATCAAGGCGACCGGCAAGCACGCCGTGGTTGTGAACCTGCACCCCGACGTCGTTGCCAAGTTCACCCTGAACGTGGTTGCCGGCTAGTCGCGACACCACCACGCTCGACCGAGGGCCCCGCAGACCTGGTGTCTGCGGGGCCCTCGTTTGTCGGTGACCCTGTGGTTGTGAATGAGCTGTGGATTCCTTCGAGGCTCTGACCAGGCGATTGTGACCGGGACATAAACAAGCGTCCAGCTCGTGTGAAGTGTCACTGTGTGTCAAATCACATGTGAGAAGTTTCAACCACCCAACACGCCCGGGCCGACGTCGCATCCGACACGCCGAGCGACTTTCCATCCACAGGGCTGTGAATCAAAAAACCGCCTACCACCTGGTCGTATGCCGGTTGTGATGTTGGTAGTCCCCAGGTTGTCCCCAGAGCATCAACAGCCCTTTCCTGTGCATTCCACAATTCATCCACAGCTGTGTACACAGTCCGTGTTGTCCGCGGGGGCATCTGTGCATAACCTCGGTCGGGCGCGTCTGCCGACGGCCGTGCGGGACCCCTCGGGTCCGGTGCGGGAACCATCTGTCGGTGGGTGCGCGTATCTATTGCGTACCGGGTGATCGAGGAGGCAACTGCCGACAGCGCCCGAACTGTGTGGGGAGGACTGATCGCCGTGGCGGTTGTCGATGATCGTGGACACTCGGACTACTCCGGGCCTCAGGAACCGGCACCCGTCGAGGACTTCGGTCGTCAGCCCCCTCAGGACATGGCTGCCGAGATGTCGGTGCTCGGCGGCATGCTGCTGAGCAAGGACGCCATCGCGGACGTCCTGGAGAAGCTCCGGCCCGGGGACTTCTACCGGCCCGCCCACCAGAACGTCTACGACGCGATCCTGGACCTGTACTCCCGCGGTGAGCCTGCCGACCCCGTGACCGTCTCGGCGGAGCTGGAGCGCCGGGGGGAGCTGCGCAAGGTCGGTGGCGCGCCGTACCTGGTGACGCTCACCCAGACCGTGCCGACGGCGGCCAACGCCGGTTTCTACGCGGAGATCGTCGCGGAGAAGTCGATCCTGCGTCGCCTGGTCGAGGCCGGCACCCGCATCGTGCAGTTCGGCTACGCCGGCTCCGAGGGCCAGGACGTGGCCGAGGTGGTGGACCGGGCCCAGGCCGAGGTCTACGAGGTCACCGAGCGCCGCACCGCCGACGACTTCGTGCCGCTCGAGGAGCTGCTGCAGCCGACGATGGACGAGATCGACTCCATCGCCACCCGCGGCGGCATCTCGCTGGGCGTGCCGACCGGGTTCACCGAGCTCGACGAGATCACCAACGGGCTGCACCCCGGGCAGATGATCATCGTCGCGGCGCGGCCGGGTGTCGGCAAGTCGACGATCGGCATGGACTTCATGCGGTCCTGCTCGATCAAGCACGGCATGCCCAGCGTCATCTTCTCCCTCGAGATGGGCAAGACCGAGATCGTCATGCGACTGCTCTCTGCCGAGGCGAAGATCAAGCTGTCGGACATGAAGTCGGGCAAGATGACCGACGAGGACTGGACGAAGCTGGCTCGGCGGATGAGCGAGATCAGCGAGGCGCCGATGTTCATCGACGACTCCCCCAACCTGACCATGATGGAGATCCGGGCGAAGGCCCGACGGCTCAAGCAGAAGCACGACATCAAGCTGATCGTCCTCGATTACCTCCAGCTGATGACCTCCGGCAAGAAGGTCGAATCCCGTCAGCAGGAGGTCTCGGAGTTCTCGCGAAGCCTCAAGCTGCTGGCGAAGGAGCTCGAGGTGCCGGTGGTCGCAATCTGTCAGCTCAACCGTGGTCCGGAGCAGCGAACGGACAAGCGCCCCATGGTCTCTGACCTCCGTGAGTCCGGTTCCCTCGAGCAGGACGCCGATATGGTCATGCTCCTGCACCGGCCCGACGCCTTCGAGCGGGACGACCCGCGTGGCGGCGAGGCGGACATCATTCTCGGCAAGCACCGTGGTGGTCCCACCGCGACAATCACTGTCGCACACCAGCTTCACTACTCGCGGTTCGTGGACATGGCGCGGGGCTAGTAGAAGTAGTGGTGTGACCATTCCGTAGATACCCCTGACGACGGTGCGCTCCACCCATACCTGGACGGAGCGCATCGTGCGACTCGCACCTGCCTCATCAGGCAGTGCCTCGATGCCCGTCGATTCTGAGGCAGTGCGAGTTGAGCGGACCGATACTCGACACCGAAGACGCCGGCACTGGTTGGTGGGAGTGTGTCAGTGGAGGCTGCCGGTGGCGCTGTTGACTAGCCAGACGAAGGCATTCAGCGCTTCGTGGGACAGCGGGATGGAATCGAACCACTGTTGGGCCGGATTGCGATTCGACATGTCAACCCCCTCGAAGTTGTCCTTGCTGCCGAAATCGGCGGCACTGGAGGGGTTTCCGACGTCGATGGGCGCGGCAGATGCCGAAGCCACGGTGCCGAAGGCGATGGTTGCGCCGGCCAATGCAACGATGATTGAACGCTTCAAGATTGTCCTCTGCGCTAGTGCTGTTTCGACGCCGAGCGACGTCCCAGTGATCACACCGCATCCCGTTGCTGTTGTCCCCGGTGAGAGTTACCGGGATCCGGCGGGTTGGTACCCGGGCTTCTTTGCTGATTCGTCGCGTTGGTGCGGGAGTCGGCAGCTCCCCGGCTCGGTCTGGATGCAATCGCGGCGCGATCGGGTCGATGATGCGCCGAATCGGGTCAATGCGGCTCAGCCGATAGGGAATCGGCCTCCGAAAACCGTCCGCGGTTCCACTCGAGGACGGATCCAGATCACATAGATCTGGATGAGTTCCAGGTTGCTGGCACGTGCGATCCAGTTCGATGTCTGCGATTGGTGATGCTTACGGCAACGATGTTGTGCGCATGGTCCATCTGCTCGACTTTGCCGGCTGGGCGGTCTGCGGGGGTACCAGCACGAATGGGCCCGCTGAACAGCGAAGTTCGGCTCAGGTGCGTCGTTGAGATATCGGAAATCTGTCGCCCCTGTCACCTCTGTCGCGGGCCGATCTCGAGGTACTCCACAGTCGTGATCACCGACCTCACTCGGTGGCTGAGTCCTCGAGCCAGTAGGTCTCGGGCTCACTGGGCGGTTCACCGGGATAGAATCGGTTTCAGATCGTCGTCACGTAGTGACGACGGACCATCTTCTCCAGCCGTGCAGTGCTGTATCGGCAACGTCGAACAGATTGGCCGGCCATGCCCCTCACGGTGAAGTACTCGGAGATATACAACGACGCGTTGGTCGCGTTGGCAGCGGTTACCCATCGCCCCGCGAACATCGTAAACGCCGCCGACAGCTACGCCATCCGTGTCGACCTGGAGTACAACCGCTATGTTCTTGCCACCAACACACAGCAAGGTTTGTCGGACGAACCCGGCACCAGCGACTCATGGTTGGTTCGCTTCTACCAGACCACCGTCGACGGCTTGTCTGACCGACTCCTCGCCGAAGCGACGCACCAATGGCTCATCGACGCGTTCGATTCCGCCCTCGAACACCTCGAGGCCGACGGAAAAATGATCGTTGCAGATGCAGACTTCGGGGATATCAGCCGTTCCGATGCATCGAACTCAGCTGATGCACACGGACCCCAAACTCAGGGCTGACCGTCGATCGACTGATTGATCTGCGCCGCTAGCGCCGCGTTCTCCGCCTCGAGCGCGAGAATCAACCGCACGCCGGTCAAGTTCACCCCGTCCTCGATCAGCGCGGTGATACGACCGAGCGTCGCCAGATCCGATTCGCTGTACCGGCGGGTTCCACCACTGGTGCGGGTCGGCGTCAACAGACCTCGTCGCTCGTAGAGCCTCAATGTCTGCGGGCCGACTCCGGAGAGTTCCGACATCACCGAGATCCCGTACACGCCACGTAGTGAGCGCGACTGCGGCGCCAGCGTCACCGTGGCCTCCTGGACGTGATCGGCGCGTACTTGACATCAATCTGCATCAAATCTAAACAGCGGGGCATAGATTTCATGCGGGCGCCCTAAGCCTACCAGCTATCAACCTCGCAGTTCTGTCCAGGCAGTGCCTTGCGTCGGTGGATCTACGCACTCCCAGGGGACAGTTGATCAAGTCGGGAATCCTTTTGCAGTCCACCTAGACCCAAGGCAAGCGGCGCACACCACTCGGGGAGCGCACTGGCGGCCGGATCCTCGACGTGGCCTCCACCGGCAACCGCTCCGAGACTGCGACCGGCGGGCAGGGCGGTTCACGGACGGGACGTGGGCCGATGCCCCGCCGACGAACCGAACGACAGTCCATGTGCGTCGTCTTCCTCCCCCTTGGCGAGGCTTCATCTGACCGCTGGTCGGCTCGGTCTTCGACGGCTTTGTGTCGCCCAAACTCCGCAGCTCAGAGCTAAATATTCTTCGCTCGCCCAGCGCTTTTACGCCAATTTTCGCGCTTCCGACTTGCTAGTTATCTACCTTGGCGGGTATAGATTTTAGTGCGCCCCGAAACGAGAGTACGTTCGGAAGCGCAGGCACATTCGGGCGTTGCGCGGCTGCAGCACCCGAGGTGCCCGGAGGAAGCGGTACACCCGATTTCCTTCGTGTCGCACCCTTCACCTGAGGAGCAAGATGACGACGATCAGCGTCCCGTCCGCCCAGGACGGCGCCAACACTGAAAGCTCCAACCTGACCACGCCCGAGATCAAGCGACGGATCGCCCTCATGTTCGGGGATCCCGTAGAAGTGAGTTGACCGGACGCGTCGACTGAATCGACAGATACGACCCGAGTGACGATGCCGCAAGTGCCGCACACAACCGTGTACGCAGTTCGGCATCCCAGCGAGAGGAAGATATATGTCCGAGTTCACGGTCCCGGGGCTGAGCACCGACGACGGCGCGAGAGTGGCCGCAGTTCTGCAGGAACGCCTGAGCGCATACAACGATCTACACCTGACCCTCAAACACATTCACTGGAACGTCGTGGGCCCGAACTTCATTGGGGTACACGAAATGCTTGATCCCCAAGTCGATTTGGTTCGCGGATATGCGGACGACGTCGCCGAACGAATCGCCGCACTCGGCAGCTCCCCGAAGGGGACCGCCGGCGCCATCGAAGCAGACCGTACCTGGGACGACTACTCAGTCGGGCGTGACGACGCGCGTGCACACCTCGCCGCACTGGACCTCGTGTACACCGGTGTGATCACCGATTCCCGTGCCGCGATCGACTCCGTCGGAAAGATAGACCCGATCACCGAAGACATGTTGATCGGCCAGACGGCGCAGTTGGAAAAGTTCCAATGGTTCGTCCGAGCGCACCTCGAGAATTCCGGTGGAAGCCTCGTCCACGAGGGAACTTCCACCGAACTCGGTGCCGCCGGCAAGGCCCGTCAAGGCTGAGATCACAAGACCGAATTCACCGAGTCCGGCTTGCGCCCGGCCCGGCCACCCCTGCGAAATGTGAGGAGACTCTGACCATGACGCAACGTGAACATCGAATCTTCATACTGCAGCAACGATTATCGGTGGGGTTGATCATGATGGGAACGCTGCTTGGCGCTGCGGCCATCACTTCCGTCTGATATCGGATGCGACCCGCCCCAGGTGGAAGGCGGTTCGCCGGGGCACGGTCACCTCTACCGCGTCAGCTCGCACACCATCAAGGCGCGGCCATCGTCAGCGATACACATCCTGACGCAGCCGCCGATTGATTTCGCCTCGCACTGAAGAGTTTTGGGCTCAGCACACAAGGAGGCACACCGTGCTCGGACTAGGCATTCTCGGATGGATCGTCATCGGCGGACTCGCCGGCTGGATCGGCAGCAAGATCATGAACACCGATGCCTCCATGGGCATCGCGCTGAACATCGTCGTCGGCATCATCGGCGGTCTGATCGGTGGATTCCTACTCAAGTTGTTCGGTGTCGACGTCAACGGCGGCGGCCTGATCTTCAGCTTCTTCACTTGTCTACTCGGAGCAGCGATCTTGCTCTTCCTCGTCAAAGCCGTCATCGGTCGACGCTGACCTGAACCGCGAACAAAGAACCACACACCTTCCGAAAGGACCACGATCACCATGGCCGATTTCATCGACAAGGCAAAGCACAAGGCAGAAGAAATCATCGGAGACGTAAAAGAGAGGATCGGTCACAAGACAGACAACGACGACCTGGCCACGGAGGGCTCCAAGGATCAGGTCGCGGGAAAGGCCAAGCAGGTCGGCGACGACATCTCGGATGCGGCAAGCGACATCAAGGACAAGTTCACCAACTGATGTCCGCCAACGGCAGAGGTCTTGTACAGACAGGTCACGCGCCGCACCGACCCTCCCGTCGAGTCCGGTGAGTGAAGAAACCCTAGTGGTAGCTACTAGTCCCTAGATCAAGCGCATTTCCGACGCACAAGAGATGAGTATTCACCATGATTGTCCTGGGCATAATTTTGGCGTTGATCGGATACTTCACCGCAATCAGCGTTCTGACCACAATCGGCGTCATACTAGTGGTCGTGGGTGCGATCCTCACCCTCCTCGGAGCAATGGGACGCGCAGTGGGTGGCCGAAAAGTCTGGTATTGATGCATCATCGAGGATTGGGGTTCACCTGGTGGGCGTGCCCGATCACAGTCGAGCCGGCCCGTTCCACCGGGTGAACCCGGCAGCGCGTCACCAATCCCCTAAGAGCACCGGAAAGATCGATCCGATAGTCCGCTCTCAGATTCATGTGGGTGAAGCGGCGGCAGCGATGGATGGTCAGGTGCCCGAGAGCGTGAACTTTGGATGCCGGGTACCCGAGGACCTACGGAGAAGGACATCTGCAGCAGGTATTTCTAGGACATTTGCCGTGGCAGGTCTTGAAAGTTGATGGCCGACTGGACAACTCGATCCGGAACCTACATTGCTTGCTGCCGCTGGAAGTGAGTGATGACGTACGGCGGTGGTGGCATCGGGCAGTACCGAAGGAACCAGGCGAGAACACCGCCATCTATCGCCGCGAGTGACACCATTCCGTAGAGACCCCTGACGGCGATGCGCTCCGCCCATACCTGGACGGAGCGCA
This sequence comes from Rhodococcus kronopolitis, assembly GCF_042654025.1. Classification (NCBI taxonomy): domain Bacteria; kingdom Bacillati; phylum Actinomycetota; class Actinomycetes; order Mycobacteriales; family Nocardiaceae; genus Rhodococcus; species Rhodococcus kronopolitis. The sequence continues at coordinate 117,061 of NZ_JBHSFO010000004.1, forward strand.
TCGTGCGACTCGCACCTGCCTCACCAGACCGTGCAGCAATGACCGGCGATTCTGGGGCGGTGCGAGTGGAGCGGACCGGTACTCGACACCGAAGGCACCGGCGCTGGTTGGTGGGAGTGTGTCAGTCGATGCTGCCGGTGACGGTGTTGATGGCCTGGGCCAGCCAGATGAAGGCATTCGTTGTTTCGTTGCACAGGGGGATGGAATCGAGCGACTGGTTGAGCGGATCGCGATTCGACATGTCAATCCCCTCGAAGTAGTCCTTGCTGCCGAAATCGGCGGCACTGGCGGGGTTTCCGAGGTCGACGGGTGCGGCCGATGCCGATGCCACGGTGCCGAAGGCGATGGTTGCGCCGGCCAATGCAACGATGATTGAACGCTTCAAGATTGTCCTCTGCGCTAGTGCTGTTTCGACGACGAGCGACGTCCCAGTGATCACACCGCATCCCGTTGCTGTTGTCCCCGGTCAGAGTTACCGGGATCCGGCGGGTTGGTACCAGGTGGTCTTCACTGATTCGTCGCGTCGGTGCGGTAGGAATCGGCCTCCGAAGAAGCGTCCGCGGTTCGACTCGAGGGCGGATCCAGATCACACAGATCTGGATTGTGACCGCGTGGTCGCAAGGCGCGCGGACGGGCGGGCCGACGGCGAGTGGCGCTCGCCAACCCGGCGGCTTCTCGACCCGGGGAACCGCCGTCCCCGGTCGCTAGGCTGGCGCGATGTCGATGAACTTCATGCTGGGCTTCGTGCCGAACACCGACCTCTCGGCCTTCGGCGCTGACGCCGAATCGACCGTCGACTTCGACGGCGCGAGCCGCAGCACCGCGGCCGGCGCGTCGGCCGCGCAGGTCGGCGCTCATGTGGTGCTCGTGGATCCCGGTCTCGGTCTCCAGCAGCTTCCGCAGCTCTCCGGGCCGCCCGCGGGAACGGTGCTCGTCACCCTCGGTGGCACGAGCGACGTCTACGTGGTCCAGTCGTTCGGCGACGACCCCCGCCTCCGAGTGCTCGTCGAGCGCGAGGTCGCCGAAGACCTCGGCGCCCCGATCGACGCCGAGGCGGTGTTCGAGACCGAGGATGACCCGGAGGACACGCACCTGGAGTTCGTCTGCCGCCTCGCCGGGATCACGGTCGAGGAGCTGTGGAACCTCGAGTGGGCGCCGCTCGCGTCGGGCAGGGTGGGTTCTTCGGCTGTCTCTTCGGCCGCTGAGGCTCAGTTCGGATCGCGCTGAGTCACCCGGCCGGGACCGGTCGCATCGGGCGACTCCCGGGTGACGCGGTGACGGTCCGGCGCCACCTCGAACTCGACGGACCGCGATGGCGTCGATGTCCGGGTTCCGGGTTGTGGGTGCAGGCGGGGATGATGGGTCAATTCTCAGTTGATTCGGTGCGTTTCCGCTTGACCTTCACGTAACGGCAACTTCTACGGTCGAAGACGAGGCCGGACGGACCGTCCTCACGGAACGATGGGAAGCGTCATGAGCTGGTCGATCGCGGATGTGGCAAGGATGTCGGGCGTCACCGCCCGCACCTTGCGGCACTACGACGACATCGGACTGCTCGAGCCGGCCTACGTGGGCACCAACGGCTACCGCTACTACGAGGATGGGCAACTGCTGCGCTTGCAGCAGATCCTCGTCCTGCGCGAACTCGGCCTGGGCCTCGCCGAGATCGCCGAGGCGGTCGAGTCCGAGCCGGACACACTTGCCGCCCTCAAACGGCAGCACGTCCGCCTACTCGGGGAGCGCAACCGCCTGGCGCGGATGGCGGACACGGTGGCGCGCACCATCGCCGAACTGGAAGGGAAGACGGATATGGCAGTCGAGATCAACCGCCCGGAGAACCTGTTCGAGGGCTTCGGCAACACGCAGTACGACGACGAGGCCCGCGAACGCTGGCCGGAGGAGTTCGAACAGTCTCGGCGCAACGCCGCGACGATGACTGCCGAGGACGTCGAGCGCATGCAGCGTGAGATGACCGCGGCGATGATCCGTATGGCCGAGTTCATGGCCGCAGGCACCCCGGTCGTCGACGGGGCCGTTCAGGCCGAGATCGACACGCAGTACCAGGACATCTGCCGCTTCTGGACCCCGAACCGGGACGCGTACAAGTGCGTGGGGCAGATGTACGTGGACGACGAGCGGTTCAAGGCGAACTACGAGAAGATCGCCGAGGGCCTGGCCGAGTACCAGCGGGACGCGATGGTCGCCTACGCGGACGAGCGGCTCGGCGAGTAGTCCTCGGCCCGGAAGCCCGGGGTATCCCGGAGAAGGCAGCATCCCCTCCGCGGCCAGTGCGGAGGGGATGCTCCGCGGATGTGGCTTCGGGCAACTGAGAAGTGTCGATCTGGGCTTGCTGGGACCAGTTGCGGAGAGACTCCGGGCAGATGCCGAGCTTCGGTCCAATGGCTTGGCAGGCGGCGGTGAGGGTGGCCGGTGACGGCGTGCGTCATCGCTCCACTCGCGTAGTGCCGCACTCTGTTCGCGCGATCTGCTGCTGATATAACGAGGCCATGGACCCCACTGTTGCGCCTGGCTGGTATCCCGACCCCGAGGGGGCGCCGGACACCGTTCGTTGGTGGGACGGGGCCCAGTGGACCAGTGGAACCCGCCCTGTGCCCGGCGCAGCCGCGGGCATCGCCCCGACGGTCGCGTTCCCTTCCGTTCAAGCCACTGACACCGTCGTCGACCAGCGCATTGACCAGGCCTGGTCTGCGGCCGCGCCCGGCTCGCCGGCCGACCTCACTGCCGCCGATCCCGGCCCCGATTCGACGAAGCCCAAGACCTACCGAGCAGTGAAGGTCGTCGGTGGTGTCGTAGGCATGCTCGTCGGCCTCGCCGTCTTCGGGGCCGTACTCGGTGACGACGACTCCGGAAGCGTCGACAGCGCCGCACCCACCACCACCAGGTCAGCTCCCGCCGCGACCAGCGCGGCGGACCCGACGACAACAACTGCCGCGCCGACCACGACCGCCTCGGCGGCATCGGAGCCGACCACCACGTCTGTCGCTTCCCCATCCGCCGCGGTCGCCAACGCGGTGAATCTGTCCGACCCACGGTGCGCGGCCGCCGATCCCGGTCTGATGGAACAGATCGCGTCGGGCCTGACCAACTCCTCCCTCGCGCTGACCAACGGACTGGTGATCGTCGACGGGCCAACCACCTTCGTGGGGGCCACGACTGTGCGGCCCGACGGGAAGATGAAGAGCCGATCCGACGTGTGGGTGGTGCAGAGCGGCCAGGTGTACTCGTCGACGGGTGGTGCACGCAACGAGACGAGCTGGCCGCGCGCCAGCCGCGAGATCGACATCGATCCCGGCGACGACCGTGTCGAGGCGCTCGACCGGTGCGTCGTCGACGTGAGCAAGAGGTAGCCGCTCCGCGTCGCCATCGGCCATCACCTCCGCGAGATACGTTCTGGCTTAACAGATCGATTCCAGCACATAGCCTTCCGGCCGGGGGGCGGCCGCCGGTGAGCGTTCGGCGGACGGGGCTGTCGACGACGACTTGACGGCGATCGAGAACGCGAGCGGCCACGCGGACGACACCGTCCGGGAGTCGATGCTCGCGAGGTCTTCTCCCGGGACGGTGCGAGCTTGGGCGTGGCACGAGAGCCGGACGGATCGTCGGTTGCTGCTGCATCGCCGGCTCCGCGTGGTGGCGCTTCGGTGTTGGCAGCCGCGTTGCCCTGCAACTGAATCCTGATTCTCAGAAGGTTCTTAGAGAACGACCGGCGCCTCTCCGGAACGGCTCGCCACCTGGCAGTTCGGCCGCTTCCACGGGCTCCTCGCCGATTCCCGAGGGCGCCGTCGTCAGTTGCGGGGCTCCCCAGATAGTTCTACTCCCCTCCGCGAGGCGCTGCCTTGTGTACGGTGGCCTGCACGTCGCTCTGCAGACGAGGCCCGGTAGCAGTGGGTACCGACGGGGCCCGCGGCTCGCCATGACTGAGTCCTGGGGCGGGAGAACTGCACCGCGAGGGGGTGAAGGTGTTCGCTGCTCTGGGTCGACTGATCTACCGCATGCGGGTCGTCGTGATCGCGGCGATGGTCGGATTGATGCTCGCGCTGGGTGCATACGGCCTCGGAGTCGAGAAGCATCTGAGCCAGAGCGGTTTGGTCGATCCCGGGTCGGAATCCGTGGCGGCTGCGGTGTTGGCGGACAGCACCTTTGGTCGCGACACCAAGGCCGACGTGGTCCTGCTGTACACGGCGCCCGACGGCAAGACGGTCGACGACCCGGCGTTCGGCGCGACGATCACCGCGAGCCTCGACGAACTCCAGCGGAACAATCCGGACACGATCCTCGCGGTCAACGGAAGCTACTGGTCGACGAAGGTCGCGGCGATGGCCGATCCGGCCAAGCGTCACGCCATCGCCAGCGTCGCGATCGCGGGTGCCGACGACACCGAGGTCGCGGCGAACTTCAAGGCGGTTCGCGACCAGTTCTACATAGACGGCGTCGACGTCCAACTCACCGGCCTGCAACCGGTCACCGGGACGATCAGCGACACCATGGCCAACGATCTGCACCGGATGGAGATTCTGGCGATCCCCGCGGTCGGGATTCTGCTGTTCTTCATTTTCGGCGGCGTCGTGGCGGCCGCACTGCCGCTGTTCGTCGGCGGCCTGACGATCATCGCGGCGAACGGCGTGGTCAAGCTGATCACCGGGTTCGCCGAGGTCAACAACTTCGTGCTGTCGGTGGTCTCGCTGATCGGCCTGGGCCTGGCGATCGACTACGGGCTGTTCATGGTCAGCCGGTTCCGCGAGGAGATCGCCGAGGGCTACGGCACGGCCGACGCGGTGCGCCGGACCGTGATGACCGCCGGCCGGACCGTGGTGTTCTCCGCGACCATGATCGTCGCCAGCCTCGGCAGTCTGCTGATCTTCCCGCAGGGCTTCCTGAAGTCGATGGCGTACGGGGCGATCGCCGCGGTGTTGTTGGCCGCGTTGATTTCGATCACGGTGCTGCCGGCGATTCTTGGGCTGCTCGGCAGGCGGGTCGACGCGCTGGGCCTGAAGTGGATGCGCAAGACCAGGACGGCGGCCGAGATCGAGTCGGGCCCCTGGGGTCGGCTGACCCAGTGGGTGATGAACAACCCGCTCAAGGTCGCCGTCCCGATCGTCGTCGGCCTGCTGCTGCTGACCATCCCGATCTCCGGCATCAAGCTGGGCGGCATCAACGAGACCTACCTGCCGCCGGACAACCCGACCCGGCTCGCCCAGGAGCAGTTCGACGAGCTGTTTCCCAGCTTCAGGTCGGAGCCGATCAAGCTGGTTCTCGAAGGCGCCCAGGGCTCGGAGTTGACCAAGATCGTCAAGGACGCCAGTGCGGCACCGGGACTGGTCGAGAAGTTCACGGTCAACAACCCGACCAGGGACGGTGTCACGGTCTTCAAGGCTGGCCTCGTCGACCGCAACGATGCGGAACCGACGATCGAACACCTGCGCTCGATGGAGCTCCCGGACGGGGTGACCATGCTGGTCGGTGGCACGCCGGCGATCGAGCAGGACTCGATCTCGGCACTGCTGGACAACCTGCCGCTGATGGTCACGATGGCGGTGCTGCTGACGACGCTGCTGATGTTCCTGGCGTTCGGCTCGCTGGTGCTGCCGATCAAGGCGGTACTGATGACCGCGCTCGGTCTCGGTGCCACCCTCGGCATCCTCACCTGGATATTCATCGACGGAAACGGCGCCACGTGGATGAACTTCTCGCCCGGCCCGATCATGGCGCCGGTGCTGGTGCTGATCATGGCGATCGTCTACGGCCTGTCCACCGACTACGAGGTGTTCCTGCTGTCCCGGATGGTGGAGGCGCGGGCGCGGGGCGCCGGCACCACCGAGGCGGTCCGGGTCGGCACCGCGCACACCGGCCGGATCATCAGTGCGGCGGCGCTGATCCTGATCGTGGTCACCGGTGCATTCGCGTTCTCCGAGCTGGTGATGATGAAGTACATCGCCTACGGCATGATCGCGGCGCTGGTCATCGATGCCACCCTGATCCGGATGTTCCTGGTCCCGGCGACGATGACGATGCTCGGTGACCAGTGCTGGTGGGCGCCGGCGTGGATGAAGCGTTTCCAGGAGAAGCTGGGCCTGGGTGAGCCGATCCTGGACGACGAGCGGATACCGGCGGACGTCCCGGAACTTGTTGCCTCGAGTTGGCCGATTCCCGACCTGATGCCGATTCCCGACCACCCGACATCGACGTCGGACGCGACGTGGTCGTGGCTGACGGAGCCCACTGCGGATCCAGGTCCCGGTGCTGGCGCCCACGATCCGGTGACCGAGCGGATACCGCACATGCACCCTCCGCTGTCCGCTGGGGCACGAGCGTCGGCATCCCCATCCGGAGGCGCCCCGGCGGCCGGGCGACTCAGGCCCGCGCGACGGACCCGCAGGTACACCGATGGCGGACCGATGATCACCGTGCACGAGCTCCGCGCCCGACTCGACAGCGACTGAGGGCACGGCAGCCAGGCGTGCCGTGTCGGCGATCCCGGTCCACCCGACGGTCACCTCACGGCACGATGGTGACCTCGCCGCGGCAGACGGCGTTCTGCGGATTGACGAACCAGAAGCCCGCACCGGTCTGGGTGGTCACGGTGAACGACACCGTCCCGGTTCCCGTCCAGGTGCGGTTGATCGGGATCCCGGGCATCTGGTGCCAGGCTGCCTCGTCGCTCACGCTCCGGCCGGATGCGCCTGTCGTGGTGTTCTTCCAGTCGACCAGCACCCGCGTGCCGTACCAGTTGAGCCCGAAACTCGGCAGCAGGCCACCGGGCGGTACGGGCAGTTCGTTCCCGCCGCTGAGCAGCAGAGCCGGCTCCAGGTCGGCCGCGCCGGGACGGAGTGACGCCCCCGATGCGGCATTGATGGTCCAGGTGAACGGCGGCGCCCAGAAGAGCGGGTTCGCGCTCGTGCACGTCATGGTCGTTGACGTGGGTGGGGTGGGTTGTGCACTCGCGACGGCACCCCCGCCGGCCGCCAGTGCGGTACTGATCCCTGTCGCTGCGAGTAGCACCGCGCCCGCGCGGCGCACCATTTCCTTGCCCATGACATCTCCCCTTCTGTCGGACAATGTGAGAACGGCGATCCTCGCCGCCTACCTTTTCCTCGACGACGGGCCGCGGATCGTTACATGTCGGGCAATCCGGATGGTTGGGCCTGGGCCTGGGCCTGGGCGTCGGCGATCGGGCGGTAGGTGCACACGTGCACGCCCGTCGGGCTGGTGACGGATCCGACGAGCGCCAGCGTCTGCCGCATGCCGTCCGCGGGGAAGATCGACTTCCCGCCGCCGAGGAGCACCGGCTCGACCATCAGCCGGAGTTCGTCGACGAGGCCTTCGCGGAGCAGGGTGCGCACCAGGGTGGGGCTGCCCATCACCAGCAGGTCGCCGCCGTCGGCCTCGTAGAGCTCCCGGATCCGGTCGACGGCCGCATCGCCCGGGATGCGGATGGTGTTGGTCCAGGTCAGCTCGTCGTCGTCGAGGGAGTCGGACACGACGTACTTGGGGATGGCGTTCATCCGGTCGGCGAACGGGTCGCCTGCCCGCGCGGGCCACGCCGCGGCCATCGTCTGCCAGGTGCGCCGCCCGAGCAGCAGCGCGTCGGCATTGGCCAACGTGTCGGCGATGGTGCCACCGAGCACCGCCGGTTCGAAGAACGGATGTGACCAGCCGCCGTGTGCAAAGCCGCCGTCGGTGTCCTCGTCGGGTCCGCCCGGCGCCTGCACGACGCCGTCCAGGCTGATGAACTCGCTGATCACGATGCGCACGGGACTAGCTCCTCTGCTCGTTGTGGCGAGGGAACTGCGGGTGTAGACCGTCATGCTGCTGCGAAATCATCGCGCACACACGGTGTCACGTCCAGTGACGCGCCGGACGTCGCCGCGGCCGAGTGCCCACCTGGTGGCCTGCGGGATCACGGCCACGGGGGCGACGTCCGGCCGGGGGTCAACGCTCCGCGCGCATCGACGCGAGTCGTGCGGTGAGGCGCTCGCGGACCTGCGGCCAGTGTTCCGCCGTGACGGAGAACATGACCGTGTCGCGGACGGTGCCGTCGGGTCGTCGGAAGTGCCGCCGCAGGGTCCCCTCGTACTCGGCGCCGAGCCGCGCGATGGCCTGCTGGGAGCGATGGTTTCGGGTGTCCGTCTTGAGCTGGACCCGGCCGGCCTGCAGGACGTCGAACGCGTGCCCGAGCAGCAGCAGCTTGGTCTCCGGGTTCACCGCGCTCGACCACACCGCCGGCGTGTAGAGCGTGTACCCGACCTCCAGGCGCGCGTCGTGGCTGCTCGCGTCGAGATACGAGCTGGTGCCGACCACCGTGCCTGCGGGCAGGCCCGCGACGGCCCGCCGGGTGCGGACGACCCACGTGTTCCACTCCGGTAGGGCGTGCCGGGAGCCCAGGATTTCCTCGAAATGCCTTGGATCGCTGGGACGTCCGGGCACGTGTGCCCACACCGAATCATGGTCGAGCGCCCGGAACAGCTCCGCCGCGTCCGCGGCCGGGTCGATCGGGTTCAACTGCACCGTCTCCCCCGCCAGCACCGTGTCGGCGGGGACCGGCCAGTTCAGCTGCGGCCAGGGCTCGTCGAGTGGTCGCGGATCGGGTACGGGTTCGAAGCGGTCCAAGTCAGTCGTCTCATGCACGGCAGGACTGTAGACCAAGGTCGACGAAGTTTGGACCGCGCGGTTTGGACTGACCGGTTTGCCGTATCTGCTCGACCGGGTGGGCTGGGTCGGGATCCGGGTCCGTGCGCCGCCGGGTTGTTCGCCGCGAACTATCGACGAATGAATGCTACTTTTCGCGATCAGGACGTATTGCTCCGACTTGGAGAATCCGATGGTGACCCGTGTCAACGAAGATTCGGTCGCGTGGCGTGACCCGAAGCGTTACCTCTGGCCGCTCGGCCTGGCGGCGCCGTTGGGCCCGTTCATCGCCTGGGCCCTGGTCCACACCCTGGGCCTGGGATTGTTCTGGGCATTCGGCGCCTTCCTCTGGCTGATCTTCATTCCGTTCATCGACCTGGTCACCGGACCGGACAACTCCAACCCGCCGGAGGAGGCGATGGCGGCACTGGAGCGGAATCGTTACTACCGCTGGTGCCTCTACCTCTACCTGCCCCTGCAGTACCTCGGGCTGTTCTTCGGCTGCTATTTCCTGGTGCACGAACCGATGGGCTCGGGGGAACGGGCAGCGCTGGCCGTCACCCTGGGTGTCTCGGCCGCGATCGGGATCAACGTCGGGCACGAACTGGTGCACCGGCTTCCGGGCAGCGAACGGACCCTGGGCAAGTGGGCCCTCGCGCAGTCCTTCTACGGGCACTTCTGTGTCGAGCACAAGTACGGACACCATGTGCGGGTGGCCACCCCGGAGGATTTCGCCACCGCCCGGTTCGGGGAGTCGTTCTGGGCGTTCCTCCCCCGCTCCATCTTCGGCGGCATCAGGTCCTCGTGGCGGCTCGAACGGGCGCGACTCGAGCGGCACGGCCAGCGGGTCTGGAGCCGGGGCAACAACCTGCTGGTGGCGTGGTCGATGAGCGTGGTCTGCTTCGCCCCCCTCATCCTCCTGTTCGGCTGGGGCCTGCTGCCGTGGATCGCAATCCAGGCCGCGATTGCGATCCTGCTCCTGGAATCGGCGAACTACCTCGAGCACTACGGGCTGCTCCGGCAGAAGCGACCGAACGGGAACTACGAACGAATCACGCCACAGCACAGCTGGAACAGCGACCAACTCTGCAGCAACCTGTTCCTCTACCACCTGCAGCGGCATTCCGACCATCACGCGAATCCTGGGCGCAGGTACCAGCTGCTGCGCTCGTTCAAGGAGTCGCCACAGCTCCCGTCCGGGTATGTCGTGATGATCATTCTCTCGCTGTTCCCACCGCTGTGGCGCAGGGTGATGGATCACCGAGTGCTGGCGCACTACGGCGGCGACCTCACACTCATCAACGTCTGTCCCCGCAAGCGCGAGAGGGTGGTTCGCCGCTACGGGACCGGCGCGTACGCCACGAGTTGAGACTGGCTAGCCGAGCCGGCCGTAGACCGTCCGACCCTCGAAGACGGTGGCGAGCACCTGCAGGTCGACGAGGGTCGTCGGATCGACGTCGAGCGGGTTGCCCGAGACGACGACGAGGTCCGCGAATGCCCCGGGGAACAGCGCGCCGACATGGTCCTCGCTGCGCAGCTGCCAGGCCGCGTTGACGGTCTGGGCCCGCAGGGCGGCCTGGACCGGGATCCGTTCCTCCGGCCCGACCACGCGACCGCTGGGCGAGAGCCGGTTGACGGCGTCGTGGATGTTCCGCAGCGGATTCGCGGGGGTGACCGGACCGTCGTTGTGGAACGAGAACCTTTGGCCGGCAGCCAGGGCGGAACCGGCTGCGGCCCAGGTGCTTCCGTGCTCGTTGCCGAACAGGTCGTCGACCAGCACGTCGCCCCAGTAGTGCAGGTGGTCGACGAAGATGCTGACCGTCACGCCCAGCTCGGTGGCGCGGCGGAACTGGTCGGGCCGCATCGCGCCGACGTGCTCGAGACGCAGGCGGTGATCGTCGCGCGGATTCTCCCGGAGCATCCGCTCCCACGCGTCGAGCACCATGGTGATCGCGTCGTCGCCGTGGGCATGACAGGCGATCTGCCAGCCCTCGGCGAAGTAGGCGGAACTGATGTGGTGGATCTGCTCGCCGGTGTAGTTGGCGTGGCCGTGGGTGCAGGCGATGCCGAGTGCGCGGGTGGCGGCGGTGTCGAGGTACGGGAAGCTGGTGGCGACGTTGCCCACCCAGGGCGACCCGTCCGACCAGACCTTGACGCCGACCTGTCTCACCAGGTCGTCACCCTCGCCCGGCACGGCGTCGGTGGCGAGTTCCGGGGTGGACATCTCGTACAGACGCAGCCGCGTCGTCAGTGCGCCGGATGCGGCGATTGCGGTGAGGGCCGGTCGCATTCGTGGGTCGAAGGACATCTCGCCGATCGTGGTGATCCCGGCGGCGTTCAGGCGCGCACACTCCGCGGCCAGCAGCGCGGGGAAGTCGTCCCCGACGCTCATCGCCCGCCCCGCGACCGCGAGGACGGCAGGCACCTCGTAGGCGGCGCCGTCGAGCTCGCCCGCCGCGTCCCGGCCGTACGAGCCGCCCACCGGGTCCGGGGTGTCACGGTCGAGCCCGGCCGCGGTGGCAGCGGCGGTGTTGAAGTAGGCGACGTGGCCGGAGTTGTGCATGATCACCAGCGGGTGCTCCGGCGCTGCCGCGTCGAGCCAGTCGCGGCTGGGCTCGGGCAAACCCTTCTGCAGCAGTGGGTCCCAGCCGTTGAGAGAAGCGCCGGCGGCACCTGCGGTCCGGACCGCGTCGTGGACCGCGCGCACCACGTCGTCGGCGTCGGGCATCGTGACCGGCCGGATGTCGACGACCGCCGGGCCAAGCACGATTGCCTCCTCGAGGGGATGGCCGTGCGGTTCGATGAAGCCGGGCAGGACACAGCCGTCGCCGACGTCGGCGATCCGGGTCTCGGAGCCGATCAGCGCCTCGATGTCGGTGCGCGTTCCGACGGCCGCGATCCGGCCGCCGCGCACCGCCACCGCCTGCGCGCGCGGGTGGGCGTCGTCCATGGTGACGACGTCGCCGAAGATCACCAGATCGGCGGGTGCGGCGTCGGTCCGGCTGTCGTCCATCGTTGCCCCGTTTCGTCGCGTCCGCGTCGGCTACTCCCCCGGCGGAGTCGATTCGACGCTATCGCTTCCGACGCTGCCACGGCGGCCGAGCGTCTCGACGATTCTCGCCCGCCCCGCGCCTGTAACTCCGCCGCCGCCCGGACCGATGTCATGGACAGCGGTGTCTCGGGGTGTCCCGTGCCTGTCGTGCCCGTTCGTCGATCGATCGGGCGGGGGTCTCGGTCGGACCGGCGCAACGAGGGACCGACGCTTCCGACGAGAGGGACGACCATGAGCAGTGCCATCCGCCGCGCCACCCGAGTCGCCGCGACCGCGGCCGCCGCCGTCCTCGTCGCGCTGGGGACGGCAGGCATCGCCGCCGCCGACGAGTGGCCGACGCCGCCCTCGTACCCCACCCCACTCGTCCCGTACGACACCAAGAGCTTCCTGACCCCGACCGACCTCGGCTACTGGAACCCCTTCGTCAGTGCGGACCGACTGACCTCGCCGTTCGGCACCAGCACCCGGATCGTGTGCCAGGGCTTCCACGGGGTCACGCTGGACTGCTGGCAGGCCGACCGGGAGGGGAACCCCCACAAGCTGGTCAAGCTCGCCTACGACTTCCCCGGCTCGACCGGCTCGAACCTGCCCGGCGGTGGCCCAGGTCACTTCGTGTACCCGGGTTTCATCCCCGGCATCCAGTAAACGCCCTGGTCGGCGGCAGTCACACCCGGTCTGGCCGCCGCCTGGCTGGCGTATCCGGGTGGACGCGGTAGTAGGATTTGGGACTTGTTCGCGACCGGACGTGTCGTTGCTGATGACGGCAGTCGGATCACAGATCGAATGAAGGTTGGTATGAGCAGCGTCGTCCCGAAGATCACGGTTGTCGTCCCGACCTACAACGAACGCGACAACCTCCCCAAGATCGTAGACCTGCTCGCGGCGCTGGAACTGCCGAACATGCATGTCCTGGTCGTCGACGACAACTCCCCCGACGGCACCGGCGACGTCGCCGACGCCCTCGCGGCCGACGGCCCGATCCCGGTCAGTGTGCTGCACCGGACCGTCAAGGACGGTCTCGGTCGCGCGTACGTCGCCGGCATGAGCCGTGCGCTCGCCGAGGGCGCAGACATCGTGATCCAGATGGACGCGGACCTCTCGCACCCCACGACGGCCATCCCCGCGATGGTCGAGACGCTGATGACGACCGACGCCGCGGTGGTGCTCGGCTCGCGGTACGTCCCGGGAGGCGCGGTCGCCAGCGAATGGCCGTGGCATCGGAAGGCGCTCTCGGCATGGGCGAACTTCTACGTGAACACGATCCTGCGGCTCGGGGTCAAGGACGCGACCGCCGGCTTCAAGGCCTGGCACGCCGACACGCTGCGCGCGATCGACGTCGAGGGCGTGCAGTGCAACGGCTACGCCTTCCAGGTCGAGATGAACTACCGGACCGTCCAGCGCGGCATGACCATCGCCGAGGTGCCGATCAGGTTCGAGGAGCGCAGCATCGGCGAGTCCAAGATGAGCCTCGGGGTCCAGCTCGAGTCCGCCATGGTGCCGTGGAAGCTGCGGTTCGGCAAGGGCACCAGCTGATCGACTCCCCCGAACGGGCGGTCAGCGGAGTGACGGCCGACAGGCCGCCCCGCTAACCGCCCGTTTGTCGTAGCCATGAGGGCGCCAGCCGCAATACTGAGCGGCATGACCACGCCCGCCCTCTCGCGCCGCGATCTCGACTTCCTGCTCTACGAATGGCTCGACGTCGAGTCCCTGACCGCCCGGCCGCGATTCGCCGAGCATTCGACGGACACCTTCGACGCCGTCCTGGACCTCTGCGCCGACCTGGCGATGAAGCATTTCGCGCCGCACAACAAGAAGGCCGACGCGAACGAACCGACGATGCGCCCGGACGGCACCGTCGAGATGATCCCTGAGGTCAAGGAGGCGCTGGACCTCTTCGCGCAGGCGGGGCTGATCGCCGGGCAGTTCGACGAGTCGCTCGGCGGGATGCAGTTGCCGACGGTGGTGGCCCGGGCGGCGATGGCCTGGTTCCAGGCGGCGAACGCGTCCACCTCCTCGTACCCGTTCCTGACCGTCGGGAACGCGAATCTCATTGTCGCGCACGGTACGCAGGAACAGATCGACACCTATGTGCGGCCGATGCTCGAGGGGCGCTACTTCGGGACCATGTGCCTGTCCGAGCCCCAGGCCGGATCGTCGCTGGCCGACATCACCACCCGCGCCGAGTCGCAGCCCGACGGCAGCTACCGGGTGACCGGCACCAAGATGTGGATCTCCGGCGGCGAGCACGAGTTGTCCGAGAACATCGTGCACCTGGTGCTGGCGAAGATCCCGGGCGGGCCGGCCGGGGTCAAGGGGCTCTCGCTGTTTGTCGTGCCCAAGGTCCTGCCCGACGGCGAGGGCGGGCTGGGGGAGCGCAACGACGTGACGCTGGTGGGCCTGAACCACAAGATGGGCAACCGGGGAACCACCAACACCCTGCTGAACTTCGGCGACGGCACCCACACCCCCGGTGGCCACGCCGGGGCCGTCGGCCATCTCGTCGGCGAGCCGCACCGCGGCCTGTCCTACATGTTCCACATGATGAACGAGGCGCGCATCGGCGTCGGGTTCCTCGCCATCTCGCTCGGCTACGCGGGCTACCTGCAGTCCGTGGCGTATGCCCGGACCCGCACCCAGGGGCGGAGCCTGACGGACAAGGACCCGTCCTCGCCGCCGGTCGCCCTGATCGAGCATGCGGACGTGAAGCGAATGCTGTTGGCGCAGAAGGCCTATGTGGAAGGAGCGCTGGCGCTCGGACTCTACTGCTCCAAGCTGGTCGACGAGCAGGACACGATCGGCGACCCTGACCTGTCCGCACGGGCCACCCTGCTCCTCGACGTACTGACGCCGATCGCGAAGAGCTGGCCGTCGCAGTGGTGCCTGGAGGCGAACAGCCTCGCGATCCAGGTACACGGCGGCTACGGGTATACCCGCGACTACGACGTCGAGCAGTTCTACCGGGACAACCGACTCAACCCCATCCACGAGGGCACACACGGAGTCCAGGGACTGGACCTGTTGGGGCGCAAGGTGGTGATGCAGGGCGGGGCCGGGCTGGCGCTGCTGGCGGAGACCGTCGGCGACACGGTGAAACGCGCCCGCGAGGCCGACGGCTCCGCGGCCGGATACGCCGACGAGCTCGCGGCCGTGTTGCAGCGGATCGTGGCCACGACGGTACGACTGTGGTCCGGCGGCGATCCCGTTGTTGCGCTGGCGAACTCGTCGGTCTACCTGGAGGCGATGGGGCACATGGTGGTTGCCTGGATCTGGCTGGAACAGCTGCTGGCCGCCGAGGGTCGGGAGGGCGACTTCTACGAGGGCAAGCGGGCGGCCGCGCGCTACTTCTACCGCTTCGAACTGCCCCGGACGGGTCCGCAGCTCGACCTGCTCGACAGCCTCGACCGCACCACCGTGGACACCCGGGCCGACTGGTTCTGACCGCGTTGCCGGACTGGCCCGGTACCGGACCGGGTGCCGATGGCTCTCGGGCTGGGTAGTGGATTCAACTGTGCAGGAGCAGGATTCGAAACAAGAGGGAGGTCACATCTCGTGGAGGTTGCAGGGAAGGTTGCCATAGTCACCGGCGGCGGTGGCGGTATCGGCGGGGCACTGGTCGCGGCACTGGCCAGGGGAGGCGCGAGGGTCGTCGTGGCGGACCTCGACGCGGCCGCCGCGCGGGCGGTCTCGGATCGGGTCAACTCGCACTACCCGGGTGTCACCGTCGGCGCAGGCGGGGACGTCTCGGACACCGCCCAGATCGAGCGGCTGATCGCCCTCGCGGGTGCCGAGTTCGGGCCCGTCGACATGTACTTCGCCAACGCGGGGGTCGCCGGTGCGCCGGGCCTCGACGCCGGCGAGCTCGACTGGGACCTGTCGATCGACGTGAACCTGCGTGCCCACGTCAGGGCCGCGAAACTGTTGGTGCCGCAGTGGGTTGAGCGCGGTGAGGGCTACTTCGTGAGTACCGCCTCGGCAGCCGGACTGCTCACCCAGATCGGCTCCGCCACCTACTCGGTGACCAAGCATGCCGCCGTCGGTTTCGCGGAATGGCTCAACATCACCTACGGCGATCGCGGCGTCCGAGTCAGCTGCCTGTGCCCGATGGGGGTGAACACCAGACTGCTCTACGAGGGCCAGGAATCCGGCGACGCGCTCGGGATGGCGGCGACGCGGGCCGTCACCTCCGCCGGCGCGGTGCTCGAACCGGAGACGGTGGCCGACATCGTGCTCGCTGCGGTGCAGGAGGAACGGTTCCTCATCCTGCCCCACGAACAGGTGCTCGAGATGTACCGCAACAAGGGCGCGGACTACGACCGTTGGCTGCGCGGAATGCGCCGGTTCCAGAGGTCCCTGCTCGGACAGTGAGTTCCTGCCGGCGACGGCGGTCGGTGCGGCGACGGCAGTCGCGCTGCGGCACTGGGGATCACCCCGACTGTGGGGTGCCCGCACACCCGGTCCGGCCCGATCCCCGTCACCCGGTGATGCGATCCGGGACCGAGTGACCGCTCAGCGGGAGGAACCGGCGAAGTCGGCACCGACGCTGCGCGCGGGTCGATACCTTCGGAAGTCGGGCTCGGCCACGTCAGGGTCGGGCCCGTTGAACGGCGCTGCGTCTCGTGGCGCCGTTCTCGACTGCGGCGAAGGGAACATCATGGCAACCTACGTGCTCACCGGGACAGCGTCCGGCCTCGGCTCGGCGACCAAGGCCCGGCTGGAGGCCGACGGCCACCGGGTGGTGGGTGTCGATCTCCGAGGTGCCGACGTCAACGTCGACCTGAGCACCGCCGATGGCCGTCAGTCCGCGATCGAGCAGGTCGCCGGCCTGGTCGACGGCAAGATCGACGGATTCGTACCCTTCGCCGGTCTGGCGGCAGCCGTCGGGCGGCCCGCGAGCGCCCTGATCGCCGTCAACTACTTCGGCGCAATCGAGTTGCTCGAGGGGCTGCGACCGTTGCTGGCGGCCGGCGAGAACCCCTCGGTCGTGCTGGTCAGCTCCAACTCCACCACCAGCCAGCCGAACTGGCCGACCGAACTGGCCGACGCGTGCCTGGCCGCCGACGAGGCGGCCGCCAACGCGGTCGCGGACACCTTCGGCGACCTGGGGGCGATCCAGGCCTACCCGGCGACCAAGGCCGCGCTCGCCTACTACGCCCGGACCAGGTCCGCGGAGTACATCGCGCAGGGCATCCGGCTGAACGCCATCGCGCCGGGACTGATCGACACGCCGATGACCCAGGAGGGGCGCCGCGACGAGCTGATCGGCCCCGGCATGGAGCAGTTCCTGTCGACGATCCCGGCCGGTCGCGCGGGTCGGCCCGAGGAGGTGGCCGCGCTGGTGTCCTTCCTGCTCGGTTCCGAGTCCACCTACTTCGTCGGGTCGGTCCTCTTCGTCGACGGTGGGATCGACGCGGCCTTCCGCGGCAAGGACTGGCCGAAGGTCTGGTCCTTCGACGTGCCGTCCTGAGAACCGGCGGCGGTGGGGCCTCCTCGGCGCGGTCCTCGCCGCCGTCCCACGGCTCTTTCGTGCTGTGTAAGGCACGTGTGGGAGGCCACATCGATGTCCGAATTTCGTGTGATCCGAGCCACTATAACGTAACGATAACAGTCCGGTTCGCGAAAGGTCTCAGGGCCGTCTGACCTGCGCATTTATAATGTAAGAATCTCGGAATGTGGACGGCGGTCCAGAGCGGCACCCCTCCGGCGGGACTCTTTTCAGTCTCGAAATGCGCCCGTACTGTTGGTGTCGGCCCGGAAGCCAGGGCCACAACCGAACCGCCATTCACATTCCTGCCCCGCGGATTCGGTCCCCTGAAACAACGCGAGGGGCGGGGACGAAGTCAGTGCCACACGGCGCAGTGCGGAGCCCGAAACGGGCCGCAACTGCCCTGGTCGGCTGCGTCAAATTGCGAGAGGACTCATTCAGTATGATCACGAACCGCATTCACGCCCATGTCGCCAGCAAGTCCAAGAAGGCCCTCGGATGGGTCGCCGTGACCGGCGCCCTGGTCGCTGTCCCGATGGGACTCGCCACCGGTACCGCCAGCGCAAGCGGGCACAACTGGGATGCCGTGGCGCAGTGCGAGAGCAGCGGCAACTGGGGCATCAACAACGGCAACGGATTCTCCGGCGGCCTGCAGTTCACCCCGAGCACCTGGGCCGCGTACGGCGGTTCCGGGTCGGCGCACAACGCCTCGAAGGCCGAGCAGATCCGCGTCGCCGAGAACGTCCTTGCCGGCCAGGGGCCGGGCGCGTGGCCCGTGTGCGGCCAGTACCTCTGACCGGTACCGCATAAACTCTGATCAAACCCGTTCTCGCCCCATCGGTTTCGCGACCGGTGGGGCGAAACGCGTTTCAAGGGCCGAGGCGGGTCGGGTACGGCCCGTGGATCTCGGTCGCGGGGGAGTCGTGCACGGGATCCGGGCCCTGGTCGCAGGCGGGGGTGCGCGTTCGTCCTCGTCCGGCGCCGCGACGGTGGTGTAGTACACACCCCGATCCCCACGCCCACTATGCTGACGCGACCGCCGAGCGAATACATGTGCCCGCCGGTAACAGGGATGCGGTGGCCTCGACAGTCTCGGGCTGAGTCCAGGGGCCGAGACGACGAGGAGGTCCGCCGGTGCCCGATCACCTGCTCGAACAGCTGATCACGATTCCGCTGTTCACCGGTGTCATCGGCTACATCACGAACTGGTCCGGCGTGCTGATGCTGTTCGCCCCGGTCCGGTTCCACGGATTCCGGGTGCCCGGTCTCAAGCTGCTGTTCCCGCTGCTGCCGCGCCGGGTCCAGGTGATCCCGGCGATCACCAGCGACGGACGCTTCGGCTGGCAGGGCATCGTGCCGTCGAGAGCCGAGAAGATGGCGTCGATCGCCGTGGACAAGTCGTTGGCGAAGGTCGGCAGCATTGCCGACTTCTACCGAGTTCTCGATCCCGACACGATCGCCGAGCATCTCGTCACCATCTCCCGCGCCGAGGTGCGGGGGGTGGTCACCAGAATCATGACCAGTGAGAACCCGCAGCTGTGGCACAACCTGCCGAACTCGGTGCGGGAGGCCGTGTTCCGGAAGGTGGAAGCGGACCTGCCGAACAGCGTCCGGATGATCACCTCCCGCATCGAGGAGGACATCGACGACTTCATCGACGCGAAGCTGATGGTGATCCGGTACCTCTCGTCGAATCCCCGACTGCTCAACGACATCTTCCGGACGATGGGCAGCAAGGAACTCCGGTTCATGCAGAACTTCGGCTTCTATTTCGGGTATCCGATGGGGTTCGTGCTGGTCGGGGTGCTGCACTTCCTCCCGTACTGGTGGGTGCTGCCGATCGGCGGGGTGATCATCGGCTACATCGTCAACTACCTCGGCATCACGATGATCTTCGAACCGATCCAGCCCAGCAGGTGGGTGCCGTGGCGACAGGGCCTGTTCCTCAAGCGACGGACCGAGATCATCGGCGGGTACGCGAAGACCCTGGCTGACCACGTCATCACCCTGGAGAACATCGGCACCGAACTGCTCGAGGGCCCGCGCTCGGACCGGACCCGGCGGATGCTCGACGAGGTACTGAGCGAGTCGGTGGACCGAGCGGTCGGCTGGGCCAGGTCGATGGTGCGGATGACGGTGGGCTCGCAGAGCTACGAACGGATCCCCGGACGCGCGACCACGGAGGTGCTGGACTTCGTGCCGCTGGTTTATGCGGATCCCGAGTTCGCGGCGGCGCAGTCGGAGAAGATCCGGGTGTTCGTCACCGCGCGGATGAACAAGCTTTCGCCGGCGGACTTCAGCGAGCTGCTGAGGTCGGCGGTCAAGCAGGACGAATGGCTGCTGTTCGTCCACGGTGCTGTGCTCGGGTCGATGGCGGGCTTCCTACACCTGGCGATTTTCGGAGTATGAGATGAGCATGAGCGAGAACATGTCCGGCCGGCTCGACGTGGATGGCGCGTCCGGACCGGACGAGGACCACGAATTTCCGGTCGCGGACGAGGCCGAGACCTCCGCGGTGAACCGAGACGTGCACGAGGTCGATGACGGCTGCGGTCGCGACGACACGACCCACCCCGACGCGGTCTGTCCGGACGAGAGTCATCTCGGCGAGGTCGTGGTGGACGAGGTCGTGGTGGACGAGGTCGTGGTGGAAGAGGTCATCGAGGCCGAGCTTCTCGAGCCGATCGTGCCCGTGGCAGCGGAAGAGCGGCTGATTCGCAGCCTGATCGGGCTGACCACGGCGACCACAATCACTTCACTACGGCTGACCGGTTGGGCCGCCGGCACCGCCGTGGCGGCAACCCGTCAGGTGGTCCAGGTGGCCACGGAGGCCGCGGCGGTCGCCAAGGTGGTGGCGACGGAGGTTGCGCGGGAGGCTGCTGCCGAGGCCGCGAGGGAGTCCGCGCAGCAGTCCGCGCGTCGCCGCGACGTGAGGGCGGAGCAGGACCGGCCGATGCGTCGGGTCCGGTCATCGAATCGAACCGGGGCGTCGACTCGTGTCGCCGTACCGGGCCGCGGGACCACCGCCGACGGGATCGCGCAACTGCGCGCACGGGGGGACCAGCTGCTCGAGCGGTCCGCCGACGTCCGCGACCGCGACGACCTGCACCCCGCCTACGACCGGATCCTCGACCAGCTGGCGCCCGACGAGGCCCGGGTGCTGCGTCTGCTCGCCGTCTCCGGGGCCCAGCCGAGCGTGGACATTCGCACCGGGCGACCGTTTGGGATCGGCTCCGAGATGGTCGGCGAGGGCTTGTCGATGATCGGTGAACTCGCCGGCTGCCGCCACCTCGAGCGCACCAGTGCGTACCTGCACAACCTGCACCGCCTGGGGCTGGTGTCGTTCTCACACGACGCCGTCGACTTGGACCGGTACCAGGTGGTGGAGGTACAGCCGGCGATGACCGAGGCGCTCAAGAAGGCCGGACGGTCCGCGAAGATCGTCCGCCGCAGCGTCCGACTGACCTCTTTCGGCGAGGACTTCTGCCGCACGTGCTTCTCGCTCCCGGGCATGGGGTCGGCGTTGCCGGTGCTGTGACCACACCGCACCTTGCCGTTGGTGTGGAGACGTAGCCCCGAACACAGAAATCAGTTGTGGGCGGCAGCAATAGCTGAGCGTGGTGGGTCGGTCGGGATTGAGGCGGGTTCGGTCGCGGCGCCGCTGAAGTGCTGACCGTTCCGGTAAGTTGGGCGGGATTTTGCGTCTGGCCGAACTGGAACTGGGGGAAGAGTGCGCGCGCTGTCGAGGGGATTGACGACCGTTCTGGTCGCATGTGCAGTGATGGTGGGAGGGGGCGCGCAGTCGTGGGCGCAGCCGACCGGATCCGACGGTTGGGCCCTGCCGAGCGGATCAGCAGGTGGTCCGCCGTCGGGTGAGCCCGTGGGTGGGGTTCCGGGCGGCGGCGCCGAAGGACAGTCCGAGCTGGCGCGGGTCGCTGCGCAGTTGCTGACGCCGCCGGTGGGCAGGTCGGTGAGCGTGGCATACGTCGATTCGACGGGCGTGCAGTCTGCTCATCTCGGTTCTCACGATGCCGGAGAGTATGAAATCGGGTCGATGACCAAGACCTTCACCGGCGCGCTGCTGGCCGTGGCGATCGACCGCGGCGAGGTTCGAGCGGACTCCAGGCTCGGGGACTTCCTGCCGGTGCAGGGCACGCAGGTCGCAAACGCGACGCTCGAGGAACTGGCCGGACATCGGTCGGGCCTGTTCGAGTTTGCGATCACACCGGGGATGCTGGCCGGCGGTGTGATGTGGCAGTTGTTCGGCGACAACCCCTTCACCTTCGACAGGGATCAATTGATCCAGCAGGCACGGGTCGCGCCGCTGACCGGTCGCGGGACGTTCAGATACTCGACCCTGGGCATGGCCCTGTTGGGGCAGGCGCTGGCCTCGGCGGCCGGAACGGACTACGCAAGCCTGGTTCACGACCGGATTACCGATCCGCTCGGTATGGACGGCACCTGGATCCCGGCCACCGCGGCGGACCTTCCGGCAGATGTCAGCGTCGGTGTCGACGAGTGGGGCCGCCCGCAGGATCCGTGGGCGATCGGCGCGTACGCTCCCGGCGGTGGAGCGAGGTCGACCATCTCGGACATGACCACCTACGCTCAGGCGCTGCTCCGGAATCAGGCGCCGGGAATGGCTGCGCTGCAGCCTCGTTGGGATGACGGTCCGACGCTACGCCGGGGCTATGCGTGGGCAGTGTTCTCGCAGGACGGGGTCGACTACACGATGCACTCCGGTGGGACCGGCGGCTTCTCCGGAACGATTGTCCTGGACCGGGAGCACAGTGTCGCGATTGTCGTTCTGCAGGACGCTGCGGGCGCGAAGGAAAGCCCGGTGATCGACCTGCTTGTGGAGATGCGGGACCGCTGAGGTCGAGGCTTCTCCGCCGCATGATGCAGACCGGTTGCGGCCGAGTGTGTCTCGGCCGCAACCGGTCCGGTTGTAGGTAGGCATTCAGGCCTTCGCCTGGTCAGG
>NZ_JBHSFO010000004.1:139405-515627 GCF_042654025.1 Rhodococcus kronopolitis
GAGGTCGAGGCTTCTCCGCCGCATGATGCAGACCGGTTGTAGGTAGGCATTCAGGCCTTCGCCTGGTCAGGTTCCGTGGATCTCGCGCCGGTTGTGAGCCGGCCGTGGTCTTCGCGCCGGGTCGACCCAGGCGGGTGGTGTGAACCACGGGAATCCGTCTGATTCGATCTTCACTGCCCAGTGGTTCTTGTGGATGATCGTGTGGTGCTTCTTGCACAGCAGCACCAGGTTCGACAGTGCGGTGGGACCACCGCTGGACCAGTGCCGAATATGGTGGGCGTCGGTCCAGGCGGCGGGGCGTCCGCAGCCGGGGAACGCGCAGCCGCAGTCCCTGGCCGCCAACGCCTTCCGCAGGCTTGGTGTGACGAAGCGGGTGCTGCGGCCGACGTCGAGGGGGTTGCCCTCCTTGTCGACGAACACGGCGGTGACCTTCGCGTCGCAGGACAGGTGTGCCGCGATGGCGGCGGACACGGGTCCAGCCCATGGCATGCTGGCGTGCGGGACGCGGCGGTATCGGCGGGGTGGTCTGGATCCGGAGGGGCTGGTGCAACTGCCGGTGCCGGTGCCGGTGCCAGTGCCAGAGCCGGCGGGGTGGCCGCTGTTCCGTACGGAAGGTCCAGCCGCATCGGTATGTCCGGTTGCGTTGGGGGAGCGGTAGTCCCAGCCGTTCTTCGTCCATGCCCCGGTCGCGGGTGTCGACGCGGTCTTGGCGACAGCCTCTTTGAGGGCGTCGAGGTCGATGGTCACGGTGACGTGCGGTTGTTCGCTGCCCTCGACCGGTCCTCGGGCGTTGTCGAGGTGCCCGCGGATGATCTGCTCCAACGCATCGGCGCGGCGCTTGGCGGCGGAACGCGGGTCGCGGATCGGGTTGCCGTCGTCGTCGGTGCTCGGGTGCGGCTTCGACAGGCCCGACAGCGCGGTGTTCAACGCCTCACCGACCTCGGCGTCGAACGATCCCTTCACGTGCACGCGCCCGCCGAGTGTGGCGGAGGCGTGGAACTCGTTGAGTTCGGGGTTCTCTCCGTCCGGTGGCACGGTCCCGTCGAGTTGCAGGAGCAACTCCAGTGCGCGGGCGCGGCGGCGGAGGACGGTGGCGTTCTCGAGTTGGGCGGCGATGAGGAGGTAGGCCTGGCAGTCGTCGGGTCGGCCGGTTTCGGGGTCGGGGTGGTCCCAGTCCGTCGCCGCCACATCACCGTCCGGCTGGCCGACGGTGAGTCGTTCGAGTCGGGCGAGGAAGTCGACGATCACCTGCACGTGTCCGAGTTCGATCCGCCCGGCATCCAGCGCCTCGGCCATCCGCGGGCGCAACGGCAGTTCCCGTCCGAGCCTGACGATCTTGCCGGCGTGCCCTGCCGTCATGCGGGTGGTGTCGGACAGCCAGGAGGTGGTGTCATCGGCACCGAGATGGTTCGGCACGCACCTCTGGTCGGCCTCGTGCACCAACCGGACCCGCAGAGCCTCCAACTCGAGGATCTTCGATGACAGCTCCGGGACCGTCGACGCGAGTTCGGTTTCGTCGAGTCGCCATGCCTCGACCCCGCTGGGGTCGGTGAGCATCTCGACGAGATCCATACACCAAACGATACTCGCACGCATGTTCGACTGCAATGATGTTTTGCCAGGTGAAGGATGTGTTGGCGGGTGAGAATTCTGGGGGAGACGGTGTCCGCGATGACGAAGCGGATCGCGGCGCCTGACCGCTCCAAGTCGATCGAACCCGATGGCCGCGCAGTGACTGACCGGAGCCGGTCACGGGCGGCGGGGCGGACCGCTCTGCCCGTGGTCGGCGCCGCCGGACCGGTGTCCTGCTTTCTGGGCGACCCGCTTCGTCGGCGGCGCTGAGGGCGAGTCGAATCCGGATGGTGATGCAGTCGAGTGGAACGTGACGAGGTGCGGGTGCAGCTTTCTCTCTCTTCAGTCCACATGCAGCGGGCGAGCACGAAATTGGCTGGAAGGACCGGTGGCCGACTGTGCCCGCGTGCCCGACCGTCGCGGTGCAGAATGGGCGGGTGCCGATCAGAATCGACGACGACCAGCGCCGCGCCCGACTGGCCCGACGCCACCGCCTGACCCCGGAGGCCCGCGCCGAGAGCGTTACGGAGGCGGCGAGAAGCCTTGTCTGCCTGCATGGTACGGATCCATCGACGATCTACCTGTCGGCCTGGGCGCGGGTCGGCGGCATGACCGTCGAGGACCTCGACCGCGCGCTGTACGCGGACCGCACCCTGGTCAAGCACCTGGCCATGCGCCGCACCCTGTTCGTGTTCCCGCGTGAGTCGCTGCCGTACGTGCAGGCCGGCGCCAGCGACCGGGTCGGCGATGCGGAGCGGCGCCGGTTGGTCCGCGAGGTGGAGAAGGCGGGTGTGTTCGCGGACGGCGCGGCCTGGCTCGATGCGGCCGGGGACGCGGTGCTCGACTCCCTCGCCGCCAGCGATCCGACGTCCTACACCGCACTGCGAGAGCAGATCCCGTTGCTGCACGGCTCGATGACCTATGGCGAGGGCCGCAGTTGGGGCGGTCAGGTGTCGGTGGGTCCGCGGGTACTCACGGTCCTGTCCGCGGAGGGTCGAATCGTGCGCGCCACCAACGACGGGCACTGGCGGTTGTCGCGGAACCGGTGGGCGACAACCGAATCCTGGCTCGGCGCCCCGGTCGAACGGGTGTCGGCCGCCGACGGTGCGTCCTGGCTGGTCGCGGAGTGGTTGCGCGCCTTCGGGCCCGGCACCGAGGCCGACCTCAAGTGGTGGCTCGGGTCGACGGCGACCATTGTCCGGAAGGCGCTCGCCGGCCTGGACATTGTCACCGTCGACCTGGACGGTCAGACCGGATACCTCCTCGCCGACGACCAGGATCCGGTGGCGCCCGTCGCGCCGTGGGCGGCCCTGCTGCCCGCGCTGGACCCCACCACGATGGGCTGGCGGGACCGGCAGTGGTACCTCGGACCGCACCGGGACCTGCTGTTCGACACCGCCGGCAACGCCGGGCCGACCGCCTGGTGGGACGGCCGGATCGTCGGCGGCTGGTGGCAGGACGAGGACGGGCAGATGGTGGTCCACCTCCTCGACGACGTCGGCTCCGAGGCGCGACGGGCCCTGGACGATGAGGCCGTGCGGCTGTCCGCGTGGTTTGGGGGAGTCCGGGTACTGCCGCGGTTTCCGTCACCGTTGGCGAAGCTGCACGCCTGACCGCCTCAGTGCTGCATGGATCCCGTCGCCAGGTACCGCTGGTGGAACGAGAAGGCCTCGCCGAGCAGGTGCGGGGTCTGTCCGGCACCCGGCTGGGCCTCGGCCCGGGCCAGGTAGTCGTGCAGCATTTCCCGGAAGTCCGGGTGCGCGCAGTTGTCGATGACGACCTTCGCTCGCTGCCGAGGGGACAGGCCTCGCAGGTCCGCCAGGCCCTGCTCGGTGACGATGACCTGGGTGTCGTGCTCGGTGTGGTCGACGTGCGGGACCATCGGGACGATCGAGGAGATCGCCCCGCCCCGGGCGGTGGACGGGCTCAGGAACATCGACACGTAGCCGTTACGGGTGAAGTCGCCGGATCCGCCGATACCGTTCATGATCTTCGTGCCCATCACGTGCGTCGAGTTCACGTTGCCGTAGATGTCGGCCTCGAGCATCCCGTTCATCGCGATGATGCCGAGGCGGCGGACCACCTCGGGATGGTTGCTGATCTCCTGCGGCCGCAACGTGATGTGGTTGCGGTAGAAGTCCACGTTCGCGGTGAACTCCTCGAGGCCCTTCTCCGACAGGGCGAGGGAGGTGGCCGACGCGTGCGCGACCGCACCGTCCTTGATCAGTCGCAGCATGGAGTCCTGGATGACCTCGGAGTAGCAGGTCAGGTCGCGGTAGCCGCCCCGGTCGAGTCCGCCGAGCACGGCGTTGGCGACGTTGCCGATGCCGGCCTGCAGCGGCAGCAACGAGTCGGCCGGCATGCGCCCTGCCTGCACTTCGCGTGCGAAGAAGTCGAGTACGTGCCCGGCGATCGCGAGGCTGACCGCGTCCGGTTCGGTCAGCGGGCTGGCGCTGTCGGGGCAGTTGGTCTCGACCACTGCGACCACCTTGTCCGGGTCCACCCGGAAGGTCGTCTGGCCGATCCGATCCTCGACGTGGTTGATCTCGAGGGGCTTGCGGTGCGGCGGTAACGCGGTGCCGTAGTAGATGTCGTGGATGCCGTTCATCGCGTCCGGCACCCACGAGTTGACCTCGAGGATCACCTTCTCGGCGACGTCGAGCCAGGTCTTGTTGTTGCCCACCGAGGCGGACGGGATCAGCTCGCCGGACTCGGTGATGCCGGCGACCTCGACCACGGCGACGTCGACGGTTCCGTAGTAGCCCTCCCACACCTGCTGCGCGACGTGGGAGAGGTGGATGTCGACGTAGTCCATCCGGCCGTCGTTGATCTTGCGACGGGCGGTGGCCTCGGACTGGTACGGCATCCGCAGGGCGATGCCGTCGATGTCGGCGAGCATCCGCTCGGTCTCGGCCGAGACGGACGCCCCGGTGAGCAGGTTGATCGTGAAGTTCTCGCCGGCGCCGCGGGCCTGGTGGATGCGATCCGCGAGCGCTGGGACGATCGCCTTGGGGGTGCCGGCGCTGGCGAAACCGCTGATGGCGACGGTGTCGCCGGCGTGGATGTACCGGACCGCGTCGGCGGCGGTGGTGACCTTCTCGCGAAACGCCGAGCTACGAATTCTTGCCATTTCCGCCCCGGATTCTGTTTCGTCGTGTATAGGAGTCACCGGGACAGGCTAGCGGGTGAGATCCGGGCCACCGCACGCGCCGCCGTCCACTACCGTGGTCGCGGACCGCACGATCGTGAAGACCCGGGCACCGGAGGAACTTGAAATGACCGACGCCGTGGACCGCTCGACGCCCCTGGATCCGCTCGGTTCGCTGGCGTCGTTTGCCGGGCGCTGGGTCGGCGGCGGGGACGGCCACTACCCGACCATCGACGACTTCTCCTACGAGGAGGAGATCGAGTTCACCGCGACGCCGGGTAAGCCGTTCCTCGGGTACCGCTCGCGGACCTGGTCGCCGGGCCGGGGGCGTCCGATGCACACCGAGAACGGCTACCTGCGGCGTGCCGCGGGAGAGGCCGTCGAGCTGCTGGTCAGCCAGCCCACCGGATTCGTCGAGGTGCATCGGGGCGAGGTGCGCGACGGGGTACTGGAGCTCACACAGCTGACCCTGAGCGCCTCGCCGGATGCCAAGCCGGTGCACGAGATCCGGCGGCGGCTGGTGGTCGATGGCGACGAGCTGCGGTACGACATGTGGATGTCGCATGCGCAGACGCCGATGACCCACCACCTGCAGGCCCGGTTGCAGCGCGGCTGAACCGGACCCGCAGGCGGGCCGAGCGGGACCGGTGTCAGCCCCAGCGGGACTGCCCGCCGTCGAGCGGGATGGTCGCGCCAGTGAGGTATCCGGCGTCCGGGCCGACCAGGAACGCGACGGCCTGGCCGATGTCGGTCTCGGCGTCGCCGATCCGGCGCATCGGGATGCTCGCGACGAACGCCTCGGCCTCCTCGGGGCGGGCGTCGGCCCACCGCTGCAGAGCGGGCGTCTGGGCGTGCGGGGCCACCGCGTTGACCCGGATGCCGTCGACGCCCCACTCGCAGGCCGCGGCCCGGGTCAGGGCGCGCACCCCCTCCTTGACCGCCGCATACCCGCCGTAGGTGCTCGCGTCCCACCGCACCGCGACAGAGCTGACCATGTTGACCACCGCGCCGCCGCCGCGGGCCTTCATGTGCGGGTAGCAGGCCTGCATGGTCCTTAGCGTCGCGACCGGTCCCGAATTCAGCCCGGCCGCGAGCACGTCGGGGTCGAGGTCGAGCACGGGGCCGAGCGGGTTGAGGCTCGCGTTGTTGACCAGGATGTCGAGCCCACCGAACCGCGCCACGGTCGCGTCGACGGCGGCGGTGATCTGGTCGGCATCGGCGATGTCGGCCAGGATCGGCTCGGCCTGTCCGCCGAAGCTGCGGATGCTCTCGCAGGTCTCGACCAGCTTCGACTCGGTCCGGCCGACGACGGCGATCGCCGCGCCCTCCTTCGCCAGGGCGAACGCGACGCCCTGGCCGACGCCCTGCCCCGCCCCGGTGATCAGTGCGATCTTTCCGTCCAGCTTGCCCATCATTTGCCCTTCCGCAGGTTTCCCGTCGCGCCGACGTCGGTCCGGTGCCGGCACTGTTCGAGGAGGAAGTGAACCAGTCGGCCACCGGGTGCGGGGCGAGGCTCTCGTTGGCCGGGAGTGCGCTGACCAGCGGGCCGATGAGTTCGCGTTGCGGCGTTGGTCTGTAACTGCGAACGTCCTCACGGATGAGGATGTGAACCGTCGGACCCATACGAAGGAGCCCCACAATGTCTCGAATGCTGTTCGTGAACATGCCGGTGAAGAACATCGACGCGACCCGGAAGTTCTTCGACGGACTCGGTTTCGGGTTCAACGAGACCTTCAGCGACGCGAACTGTGCCTCGATGGTGATCAACGACCTGACCACCGTCATGCTGCTGCAGGAGACGCGGTTCCGCGACTTCATCTCCGACGACATCTGCGACACCTCGAAGGCCCGCGAGGCGCTGCTGTGCATCTCCGCGGACAGCCGTGAGGAGGTCGACTCGATCGTCGACACCGCCATCGGTGCCGGTGGTTCCGCCTGGATGGAGGCGCAGGACCAGGGGTTCATGTACGGCCGCGCCTTCCAGGACCTGGACGGGCACGTCTGGGAGGTCATGTGGATGGACCCCGCCGCAGTCGGCTGACGCCGTGGTGCGGGCGTCTGATCCCGACGGCGCTACGGTGCCCGCGCCGGCCGTCGGCCGCCTAGGCTCGAACTGCGCGTAAACCCCACGAGGGCAGGACGGTTCGCATGGCCGAATCGATCGACGAGCGGTTCGTCGAGTCCGTCGGGGCGATGGCGAGCCCGCTTCCCGGTCGCTCGCCCGCCCCGACGGCACCCGGGTGCGAGGGTTCGGCGCTGACCGCGGTCCGGTGCCTCGAGCTGTTCGACGCCCAGTTGGGCAGCAGGCACCTGGACCTGGTCGCGCGTGCGCTGCGGGCGCGGGGCCGCGGCTACTACACAATCGGCTCGGCGGGCCACGAGTCGAACGCCGCGGTGGCCGGTGCCCTGCGTCCCACCGACCCGGCGCTGTTGCACTACCGCTCGGGGGCCTTCTTCCTCGAGCGGGCCCGTCAGTGTGGCGGCGAGGACGGGTTGTATGGGGCACTGCGGGACGTGCTGCTCGGCGTGGTGGCGGCCGTGTCGGACCCGATCTCGGGAGGCCGGCACAAGGTCTTCGGACGCACGGACCTTGCGGTGATTCCACAGACCTCGACGATCGCCTCGCACCTGCCCCGGGCGGTGGGGGTGGCGTTCGCGCTCGAGCGCGCGTCCCGGCTCGGTGTCGCGGCGCGGTGGCCGGCGGACGCGGTGGTGGTGTGCAGCCTCGGCGATGCGTCCGCGAACCACTCCACCGCGGTCGGCGCGATCAACACGGCCGCGTACGCCGCGTCCCGGGGCCTGCCCCTGCCGCTGCTGCTGGTGTGCGAGGACAACGGGCTCGGAATCAGCGTGCCGACGCCGCCCGGCTGGATCGAGTCGGCGTACTCCGGGCGGGCCGGCCTCGAGTACGTGGCGGCGGACGGTGCCGACCTGGCCGCGACCTACGACGCGGCCCGACGCGCGGCCGAAGTTGTTCGCGGACTTCGTCGCCCGGTTTTCCTGCACCTGCGCACGGTGCGATTGCTGGGGCACGCGGGTTCGGACGTGGAGTCGGCGTACCGGACGCCGGCCGAGATCGGGGCGGACTGGGACCGGGACCCGCTGCTCGGCACCGCACGACTGCTCGTCGCCGCCGGGTGGCTGAGCCCGGCGCAGGTGGTCGAGCGGTACCGGCAGATGGGGGAGCGGGTGCGGGCACTCGGCGAGGAGGTGGCAACGCAGGCGCCGCTGACCTCGGCGGCGGCGGTGATGGCGCCGCTGGCCCTGCCGGCCGCGTCCGCGGTGGCCGACGCCAGCCGGAGCCTGTTCGGATCTTCCTCCGGTCCACGGGAACTCGACGAGAATAGCGAGCAGGTCACGCTGGCGCAGTCGATCAACCGCGCGCTTGGCGAGGTGCTGGACCGGTGCCCGGAGTCGGTGGTCTTCGGCGAGGACGTCGGCCGCAAGGGCGGCGTGTACGGGGTCACCCGAGGCCTCGCCGCACGGTTCGGGAGCGCCCGGGTATTCGACACCCTGCTTGACGAGCAGGCGATCCTGGGGCTCGCGGCCGGGGCTGGACTGGCCGGCCTGCTGCCCGTCCCCGAGATTCAGTACCTGGCCTACCTGCACAACGCCGAGGACCAGATTCGCGGCGAGGCGGCAACATTGGCGTTCTTCTCCGACGGCCGGTACCGGAACCCGATGGTGGTGCGGGTCGCCGGGTACGGCTACCAGGAGGGATTCGGCGGTCACTTCCACAACGACGACGCGGTCGCGGTGCTCCGCGACATCCCGGGGATCGTGGTGGCCTCCCCGGCCCGACCGGACGATGCCGCCGCGATGCTGCGCACCTGCGTGGCCGCGGCCCGAGTAGGCGGCACAGTGTGCGTGTTCCTCGAACCCATTGCGCGCTACCACACCCGTGACCTGTGCGAACCCGGTGACGGCCGCTGGTCGGCGCGGTACCCGGCGCCGGACACGCACGTGCCGATCGGTCGGGGGCGGACGTACGGCACCGGCACCGACCTGACCATCGCCACCTTCGGAAATGGCCTGTACCTGAGCCTGCGCGCCGCGGAACGGCTGCGGGGCAAGGGGATAGGAGTGCGGATCCTCGACCTGCGCTGGCTGGTCCCGCTGCCCGTCGAGGACCTGCTTCGCGAGGCCGCCGCGACCGGCCGGCTCCTTTTCGCCGACGAGACCCGGCGCTCGGGCGGGGTGTCGGAGGGCGTCCTGGCCGCGATGGTGGACCACGGCTTCACCGGTGCGCTGGCCCGGGTCACCAGTGAGGACAGCTTCGTCCCGCTCGGCGACGCGGCCCGCCTGGTGCTGCTCACGGAGGACGCAATCGTCGACGGCGCCGCTGCGCTGCTGCGGGAGTAGCGAAACCCGCCGGAATGCGACGGTCGAGGTGGCATGATCTGCCCATGTTGGACAGTCGCCCAGTACGGAGTCGGTACGGACTACTCGCCGCATTGACCGCCGCCGCGGTGCTTGCCGGGTCGGGCACCGCGATCGCGGACCCGTCGAGCGCCCTCGGTTCCACGGGCGCCGGCTCGGCAGACGGCGGCGGTTCGCCCGCCGCGTCGGTGCTTACGCCGCAGGGCGACCCGCGGCAGGTGCCCGCCGAGTTCTTCGGCCTCAACGGCGCCCGCATCATCTCCCCGGAGAACGCCGCCCAGTGGCACGACCCGGTCTTCCGCCAGGCGCTGAGCGGCATCGAGGCCGGATTGCTGCGCGTACAGGGCGGTACCACCTCGCAGTGGATCGACTGGCGCACCGGACTGTTCGACGAGCGCGAGGGCAGCCTGTTCGTCGGCCAGAACGAGGGCGGACAGCCGTTGCTCCTCGCCGACTGGGCGCAGCTGGCGCGCGAGACCGGCGCGACACCGATCTTCGACCTCAACGTGCTCACCTCCACCCTCGGCGAGCAGATCGAGATGCTCAGGGCAGCAAAGCAGCTCGGCATGGAGGTGCGGTACGTCGAGCTCGGGAACGAACTGTGGGACCCGGCAAAGTTCTACCAGCAGGTGTACCCCACCGGTGCCGACTACGCGAAGGCCATGAACGGCTGGATCGTCGCGTTGCGGGCGGAGTTCCCGGGCATCGAGATCGGGGTCTTCGGGGCGGACGAGTCCTCGATGGTGACGACGATCCTCGGCGAGCGACTGCAGGGGTGGAACGCGGGGCTGTACGCGAACATCGTCGGTGCGGACGCCGTCGCGATCCATCCGTACTGGGTGCCCGACCCGGTCCAGGCGGACATCGGGGCAACCGTCGCGGGCGGGACCTTTGCGTGGAATGCCTTCTCGGAGAAGGTGCTCGACAAGGTGCCGGCGGCGATGTCGGTGTGGCTGTCCGAGTACAACCAGATCAGCCTGCCGCTGGGCGAGATCCCGGGTTTCCCGCCGCACCTGATCCCCGGTGTGCCGCAGACCTGGGCCGTCGGACTCGGGGTGGCGAGCTTCGCGCTGGCCAGCCTCACCGAACCGAGGGTGGCCATGTCGGTGATCCACGCAGCCATCGACGGCCAGCCATCGGAGCGGTCCCGGGCGGCAAACGGCAACGAGGAGATCCACGCGGTGCTGGCCGACGGCTCCGGCGGGTCGACGGAGTTCGGGCGGACCGCGATCAACGAGGTCCTCACGCCGATCTACGCCCGCGCTCGCGGCGGCGCGACCGTCCAGGAGTTGCGGGCGGAGTCGGCGCCGACGGTGACCGCGACGATGCTCTCCCCGCTCGGTGTCTCGCAGGTGCCGGCGGTGGTGGGCGCCGCATTCCTCGGCCAGGATCCCGGCGCGTTCCTCGTCAACCTGAGCGATCGACCCGTCCGGGTGACCCTGCCTGCCGCGCTGTCCGGCGCGTTGACGGCGGACACGCTGAGCGCCCCGCCGTTGTCCAATCCCGCCTTCACCCCGGCCGACACGGTGAGCAGTTCCCGCACCGAGGTAGCCGGGGAGGCGGTGCTTCCGCCGTACTCGTTGACCGAACTTTCTGCGCCGTGACCCGGCCGACCGGTGGAGCCGGGTCGGCTCACACCGCGGGGTTCAGCGATCGGTAGAGGGACTGTGCGGCGGCCACCGGGTTCCACCCGCCCGGCCGTCCCCTGGTGAGCGGGTAGCAGGCGAGACCGATCCCGACGGCGCTGAGATGCCCGATGTCGGTGAAGGTGGGCCCGGCCAGCACCGGCACGGTGAAGAAGACGAGCACGCCTGCGAGGTAGAGGTACCGCCAGGGCTTCACGATCAGGTAGGTCAGCACCGCGACCACCCCGGCCAGGCCGTAGCTGACACCGACGTCGAGGGTGAACGCCGCGGACTCGCGCGCGTGCCCGTGTCGGATCGCCCAGTACAGGACGCCCTCGCTGAGGTAGGTGGCGCCGACGTGCGCGGTCACCACCACGGCCAGCCAGCGCAGCGTGCCCAGCCAGCGCTCGGCGGGCACGTGGAAGATGTTGTAGACCACGAAGTAGAGCAGCCAGCCACCGCCGGCTAGCCAGAACGCGCTGGTGATCAGCACCCGCAGCGGATCCTCGGCCAGGTGGTGCAGGTTGGTCGAGCGGTTGCCGAGCACCTGCCGTTCGGCGCCGGGGGACAACAGGTGGACGACGATCGTGGTGACCAGCAGGATGGCGAGCCAGGCGAAGGTGCCGGGCGCGCGCCGGACGTACGCCCACACGGCACGGGGCAGCGGCGCCAGACGCCCGACGACGGAATCCGTCATGCGCCAAGTATGCGCGCGGATCCTCGACGCGTTCAGTCCTCGGGCAGGGTGATCCCGAGTTCGTCGCACCGGTCCCGAACCGCCTCGGGGAAGACGTTCCGGAACAGGAACAGGTCGCGGCCCATCACCCAGCCCGGGGCCAGCCGCGTGGCATACCGCTCGAAGTAGCCGAGTTGCTTGCCGAACAGCACCAGCTCCTCCGGGCTGCTCACGCCCCACAGCTTCCCGATCTCGATCAGGGCCATGATCAGCGTGCTGAGCTTGAGCTCGCCGAGGTCGTTCGAGAACACCGGTGCCAGCACCGCCCCCACCTGCACGCCGATCTCCTCGTCGCTGGCGTCGAGCTCGGTGGTGTAGCCGAGGCCGCGGAGGCTGCGGGCCACCCGGGAGAAGTCGCCGTCGAGCAGCGTCGCGTAGAACATGTCCCGCAGGACGCCCCGCCAGGCCTCGGGCAGTTCGCCGACGATGCCGAAGTCCAGCATCGCGATCCGGCCGTCGTCGAGCACCCACAGGTTGCCGGCGTGCACGTCACCGTGGAACGGGCCGTGCACGGTGATCGCCTCGACCCAGGCCTTGACGCCCCGGCGGATCAGCAGCTGGGTGTCGTCCCGGTCGTCGGGGTCGATCCGGTCCAGCGGGGTGCCGTGCATGCGTTCCATGCAGATCACGTGCGGACCGCAGTACTCCCAGTACACCTCCGGCGCGGTGACCCCACGGTTGTCGCCGAACGACCACAGGGCCTCCCGGAACCTGCTCTGCCGGTCCGCCTCGACGGCGCTGTTGAGTTCGGTCATGGTCGCGCGGTGCAGGTCGCGGATGATCGCGGTGGCATTGGCGATCCGGAAGAACTCGCTGAGTCGCTCCAGCAGTCGCGCGCCCCAGTACGCGGTGCGCAGGTCCACCAGCATCCGGTGATAGATGCCGGGGCGCTGCACCTTGATCACGGCCTCCCGGCCGTCGGGCAGCACGCAGCCGTGCACCTGTGCGACCGACGCGGCCGCGAGCGGGGTGTCGTCGAACTCGGCGAACAGCGCCTCGACGGGTCGCCCGAGGTCCGCCTCGATCACGGACCTGGCGGCCTCGGCGGAAACCGGCGGCACGTCGTCGAGGCAGCGCAGGCAGGCGTTCGCGAGCGGTGCCGGGAAGACGCCGGGGGAGGACGCCATCAGCTGGCCGAGCTTGACGAACGTGGGGCCGAGCGTCTCGAACGCAGTGACCACGCCCTCGGCGGCGGCGTCGGCCCAGCTCGTCGTGCGTCTGGTGAAGGGCCTGGCGACGACGGCGAACAGCACGCACCCGGTGAGGACGGCGGAGACCACCAGCGCCCGCCACAGCTGGGCCGGGCCGAACCGCTCCAGTTCGGGCAGGTGCACGGTCAGCGCGGGGCTGGGGGGACCCGACGCGTGCGGATCGACGGGACGCAGGAACTGTTCCGGCACTTCGCTGACACCTCGATTCGGGTCCGGGGCCGTCAGCCTAGGGGTGTGGGCGGGATCCGTCGAGGGGGTCGGGTGTCCGTAGAGTCAGGACGGTGAAAAGCCCCGTGTGGCCCCAGGCCTGGCCCGTCGCGGCCCGGACAATTGCCGATGCCACCGAGCTGGCGGTCGCGGCCGTCGTGGCGCAGGACCCGGAGGCGTTCGAGGAGCAGGCCGGCCGCCTCGGTGGGCTGGACTTCGAGCAGGTCGGTGCGGTCCACTCCGCGATGATCCGTGAGGTGCTCGAGCGGCTGCACCCGGACGGGTTGACCGGCGACGACGTCCAGGCGGTCCTCGAGCGGTGCGCGCGCTCCGCGGTGGCGTGGGTGCCCGGCCTCGAACCCGCGGTGCTGGCCGTGGTGCTGACCGGCTCGCTCGGGGTGTCGGACCCCGAGGAGGACGCCCGCCGCATCGGCGCCGTCGCCTTCGTCCGCGGCGCGGTACTGGTCCTCGCGGACCTCCTCGCGGCCGCCAAAGAGCCTGCGCGCGAATACCTCCTGCGGGCGATCGGCGAGATCGCCCGCGCCGAGACCGTCGAAATGCCCTGACCGGACCTGGGCCGAGCCGACTCGCTCAGCCGTGCAGCAGGTTCGCCCCGGCGATCATCGCCCGGACCGAGGAGTCGGTGGCGGTGCCCGCGATCCCGAATGCCCAGTGCCGACGGCCGGCGTGCTCGCACCGAAGGAAAGTCACGGTGCGGCCGTCGGGGAGCGACTGCTGGTGGAACTCCAGGATCTCCAGCGCGAACCCGGCGTCGTACAGCATCGCGGTGAGCGCGGCGACGGGGCCGCAGGCGATTGCGGTGGCCGGCGCGATGGCGTTGCCGAGGCCGAGGGTGGCCTTGAACTCGCTGCGCCCGGCACCCAGGCTCAGCGCGGACCAGCGGCCGAATCGGATCGGCCCGTTGGTGGGTGAGTAGCTGTTCGAGAAGGCCTGCCAGGTCATGCCGAGGGCCTCGTCCCGCATGGCGCGGGGCAGCGGAGTGCCGAATTGCTGGGCGAACGGATCGTCCGCGATGGCGGTGGGATGAGGAATGAATGCGCGGTGTGTGTTCATGGTCCGGGTCTTCCTGGGTGAAAAAGGGAGGACCAACGCGTAGCTCAACGACCCGCAGCGAGGGGTCGGTCCGAATCAGACCCCGCTACGGCGGCGAACTACGAGAATGCGCTTCATGGGCACCGAACCTAGTCCTGATCGCGACCCGGTGCAACCCCCTTCGATCCAGCGGCGGGCGGACTGCCCCGGTCGCCGGGCGGACGGTTAGCTACCCGGCGGCAAACAGACCGGACGGGTGTCTTACCATGACAAGTTCCGAGTGTCAGCCGAATGGAGATCTGAATGTCTCGCCCGATGATCCGCCGCACCGCATCCGTCGTCGCCGCAGCCGCCCTGGTTGCCGGTGGCATGTCCCTGGGAGCCGGAACCGCAGCGGCGAAGCCCGAGGGCTCCTGCACGGTCAAGAACGTCACCGTCGCGAAGAAGGTGCTCAACGGGGGCGAGGTGGCGCCGGGCGGCAAGGTTCGCATCCGCACGGTCTACTCCGTCAGCTCCGGGATCGACCGCCTGATCACCAAGGTCACCGACATCCATCCGGAGGGCTTCTCCTATGTGAACAAGTCCGCCACCCTCGATGCCTGGCATCTCCTCGGCCTCGGCCAGAAGACGGAGTCCGTGGACCCGGCTGTCGACGCCGCCGGCAATTCCGTCTCGGTGTCCAACGGTGCCGCCTGGTCCGTCTCGACGACCGACAACAAGACGCTGACCTTCGAGGCCGACTACCTCGCGCCCAAGGACGCCAAGGTCGGGTCGGAGCTGCCGGTCGGCGCCGGATTCGCCGCAGCGGTCCTCGGTGACAACAAGTGCGAGGAGATGGCCACCGTCACGATTCGCAACAAGAACATCGTCGAGGGCGCGACCGGCGGATCCGCCGACCTCGGCTTCGGTTCCGCCGACACCGAGGGCGGCTCGGGCTCGGCGGGCTCGGCCGTCATCACCGATCCGGCCGGCTTCATCGGCAGCATCATCGGAAGCGTGATCAAGAGCGCCAGCTAGCTTTCGGCATCTAATCGAGGGCCGCCCGGGAGAACTCCCGGGCGGCCCTTGTCGTCTCAGCACCCCGGCGGCCAGGAGTGCGGGAGGCCAATGCACGGCGAACTGCTCATGTTGGACGGTCGTTCATGTTAAGAATGGGCGCCACTCGACTGTCGGCAGGACTACTGCCGGGTCGGTCCCAGTCGGCTGGTTGCCCCCCCCCGTGCCCCCATTCTCTGGAGATCTCCAATGAATCGTCATTCGATGCGCCGCTTCGCATCCGTCGTCGCCGCCTCGGCCCTGATCGTCGGCGGCGTGGCCGCCGGTGTCGGTACCGCAGCCGCCGCCGGGTCCGCCGACCTCGGCAACGCCGGATCCCCCGGCACCACTGCGCCGGTCGAGCAGGCGCCGCACTCGGTCACCCAGACCGAGTCCAACATCTCGGTGACCAAGGAGGTCGTCGGTGACGGCACCGCGGCGCCCGGTCAGAAGGTGACCTACCGGACCACGTTCACGGTCGCCAGCGGCCTGGACCGCCCCATCACCAAGATCAAGGACGTTCACCCGGCCGGCTTCGAGTACGTCGAGGGCAGCGCGAAGGTCAACATGTGGACCGTGGCAGGCCAGAAGGACGTGGAGGTCACGCCCGAGGTCAACGCCGCAGAGAACTACATCCGGGTCTCGAACCCGGTCGGCTGGCCGGTCTCCCTGATCGGCACGAAGACGCTCACCTTCGAGGCCACCTACCGGGTGCCCTCCGAAGCGACGGTCGGCAGCGCGCTCGACAGCGGACTTTCCTTCGACGTCCTGACCTTCTTCACCAGCCGGGGCTGGAACCCGATGGGCGTGTTCGTCACCATTCGTGACGCCAGCCTCGGTGAGGGCATCGCGTCCGGTTCGGCCGAGCTCGGGCTGGGTTCCTCGGACGGCAACGGTTCCGCTGGTTCCGCGATCATCAACGATCCGAGCCAGTTCGTGGCCGACGTGATCGGCAAGACGTTCAAGAGCGCCAGCTAATTCGTCGCTCGACGCAGTGAGGGCCGCACCGGGAATCCCCGGTGCGGCCCTGTGCGTCGTGCGAGTTGTGCACGGCAGAAGCGTGTTCGAGCCCGCGGAGGGCGCAACCTCGGCCGGAGCTCACGCCATCTCGTGCTCGCCCCCAGGCGCGACCTTGCGCAGTCCGCGGTAGGCGTCCGCGGGGGTGCGACGACCGGCCACGACCGCCTCGACCTCCGCGGCGATCGGCATCTCCACGTCGAAGTCGCGGGCCAGTTCCATCACGGTCGGTGCGGTCTTCACGCCTTCGGCGACCTGACCGAGTTCGGCGACTGCCTGCTCGACGGTCAGTCCCCTGGCGAGCGACTCGCCGACCCGTCGGTTGCGGGAGGCGGGGCTCATGCAGGTGGCGATGAGGTCGCCGACGCCGGTGAGCCCGGCGAAGGTTCGCGGGTCCGCGCCCATCGCCTCGCCCAGTCGGGTCATCTCGGCGAGACCCCGCGCGAGCACCATGGCGCGGGTGTTGTCGCCGACACCAAGGCCGTCCGCCATCCCCGACGCGATGGCGACGATGTTCTTCAGTACCCCGCCGAGCTCGCAGCCGAGCACATCGGTGTTGCGGTAGACCCGGAAGACGGACGAGGCGAACAACGGCTGCAGCGCGGTGGCCACCCGCTCGTCCTGGGTGGCGACGACGGCCGCGGCCGCCATGCCGTCGGCGATCTCCCGGGCGATGTTCGGGCCGGCCAGCAGCCCGACTGGATGCCCGGGCAGGCATTCGGCGATCACCTCGGTGGGGCGCTGCCGGGTGCCGGGTTCGAGGCCCTTGGCGAGCGAGAGCACGGGCACCCAGGCGCGGACGTCGTTCCTGATCTCGTTCAGGGTGCTGCGCACCGCGTGCGAGGGCACCCCGACGACCAGCACGTCGGCCTCGCGGGCGGCCTCGGTGAGGTCGTCGGTGGCCCGCAGGTCGGGCGGCAGCACACGGTCGCCGAGGTAGCGGGAGTTGCGGCGGTCGGTGTTGATCTCGTCCGCCGTGTCGGAGCCCCTGGCCCACAGCAGCGTCGGGGTGTTGTGGGCGGCGAGGCCGGCCACCGTCGTGCCCCAGGACCCGGCGCCCAGCACGACCACCCGTACCGGCCGCGACATCAGCGATCACCCTGCGAGCGGTCGACTCGTACCGTCATCAGGTCAGGATCCCACCGCGGCGCCGAGCCCGGTGCGGGTTTCTGCGAACTCACCGGTGTCCTCGCGTCCTCAGAAGGGGGCGACCACACCGGCGATCGGGATCCGTCCCGCGACCGCGACCCGGAAGTCGACCATGGCGCGCTGCAGATGGTCCGGCGAGGTCACCACGACGGCGCCGGCGGCGCCGCGCTGGGCCAGGATCCGGTTGGTGTTCTGTGCGTTCTCGACCGTGGAGCGCGAGGTGCCCTCCTCGGTGATCCGGTCCGCCCCGATGCCGTTGGCGACCAGCCAGTCACGCATCGCGCGGGCCTCGGTGACCCCGGACTGGGGCACCCCGCCGCTGACGATGATCGGCGAGAACGGGAACTGCTGGGCGAGTAGCTGTGCCGCCCGCAGACGGGATTCGAGCACCGGTCGGATGGTCCCGTTCGGGAACAGCCCGGCGCCGAGCACGACGATGTTGGTGCCGACCGGGTTCAGCGCCAGGGCCACCGGCGACTGCGTGGTCAGGGTCTCCAGTCGGGTGCACACGAGGATCACCTCGCGCACCGGCGACTGGCATCCGCCGAATGTGGAGAGCGCGCCGTTCACCAGCGTGGTCGGCGACAGCAGCGGGTCCACCGAGGACGCGGCCTGGGCGGTCGCGGGAACCGCCGTCGCGGCGGCCGCGACGAGCAGCGCACCGACGAGAACCCGACGAATCTGACGTGAGCGTGAACGTGTCGACATGGCACTCCTACTGAAACCGAGGGATGTGGGCGGGCTGACAGTCCGCATGCGAGTGTGCCTCAGCGAACCCGCATTTGCTCGGTGGCCACGCTCAGTGTCGGGATCGTGCCAGCGCCGACGGCCACCAGATGGCCCGGCCGATGTCGTGGGAGAGCGCGGGTACCAGGATGCTGCGCACCACGATGGTGTCGAGCAGAACCCCGAACGCGACGGCGAACCCGACCTCCGCCAGGAACACCAGGGGCAGCACGCCGAGCACGGCGAAGGTCGCGGCCAGCACGATGCCTGCCGAGGTGATCACCCCGCCGGTGACGGCGAGTCCGCGCAGCACGCCTTCCCGGGTGCCGTGGCCGAGCGACTCCTCGCGGACCCGCGTCATCAGGAAGATGTTGTAGTCGATGCCGAGCGCGACGAGAAACACGAAGGCGAACAACGGGAACGACTGGTCGGCACCCGCGAAGTGGAACACGTGGGTGAACATGAAGCCGCACACGCCGAGGGTGGCGGCGAAGGACAGCACCACGGTGGCGATGAGGATCAGCGGCGCCAGCAGCGCCCGCAGCAGGACGGCCAGCACCACGAAGATCACGGCGAGCACGATCGGGATGATCAGGTTGCGGTCGTGGACCGAGGCGGCCTGCACGTCCAGGGTTGCGGCGGACGTG
Source organism: Rhodococcus kronopolitis (assembly GCF_042654025.1). Lineage (NCBI taxonomy): Bacteria > Bacillati > Actinomycetota > Actinomycetes > Mycobacteriales > Nocardiaceae > Rhodococcus > Rhodococcus kronopolitis. The sequence continues at coordinate 157,912 of NZ_JBHSFO010000004.1, forward strand.
CCGCCCACCTGGGCGTCGGCCCCGGCGACGCCGTGCACGGCCGCCCGCAGGCGTTTGACGGTCTCCAGTGCCTGCGGGGAGTCGTAGGCGTCCGCGAGGGTGACGTTGACGACGGTACGGCCGTCGATCGGCGCCACCGTGAGTGTCGAAGGCGGGCAGCCGGGTTGGGCCTGCCGCGGCAGTTGGCCGCCGGAGAGCTGGGTCAGGGCGGCGAGCTTCGAGTAGTCCACCTGCACGCACACCGACCCGGGCGCGGTCGCGACGCCGTCGACCCGGCCGGCCGCGTCCATCACCTGGTCCAGCTGGGCCACGTTGGTGGTGATCACCGCGGGCGCCCCGGTTCCGGGGTCGAACTTGGCGTCGTAGATCCGCTGTCCCGCCACGGCGTCGGGGGTGTTGGTGAAGTTCTCTGTGGTGGTGAGCCCGTCGGTGCTCAGGCTGCCGATCCCGACCGCGAACAGCACGACGAGCAACGCGGTGGCGCCGATCCACGCGGGCCGGTCGCGTCGACCGACCACCTCGGCGATCCGTCCCCACATGCCGTGCGTCGCGAGGTCCGCGGCATGGTCGACACGGGGAATCCGGGGCCAGAACACCCATCGTCCCGCGACGGCCAGGAACACCGGAAGGAACGTCATCATCACCAGGTAGGTACAGCCGATTCCGATCGCCGCGACGGGGCCGAGGCCCTTGTTGGAATTCAGTTGGGAGAACGTCAGGCAGAGCAGGCCGAGGATCACGGTCAGGGCGGACGCGCTGATGGCGCCGGCGGACTCACGCCAGGCCCGGATCATCGCGTCGAACCGGTTCGGGTACCGGTGCAGTTCCTCCCGGTAGCGGGAGATGAGCAGCAGCGCGTAGTCGGTGCCCGCGCCGAGCACCAGCACCGAGAGAATGCCCTGGCTCTGCCCGGTCAGCGTGATCACCTCGTGCTCGGCGAGGAAGTAGACGGCCATCGAGGAGAGGCCGAGCGCGAGCACCGCGGACAGGATCGGGAAGAACCACAGCACCGGTGAGCGGTAGACGACCAGCAGGATCAGCACCACCACCAGCAGCGCGGCGCCGAGCAGGGCGCCGTCGATGCCGGCGAAGGCGTCGATCAGTGCGACGAGCAGCCCGCCGGAGCCCGCGGGCAGCACCACCAGGCCGGTGTCGGCGGTCGCGGCGGTCGCGGTGTCCATGACGGCCTGCTCGGTCCGGGCGAGAGCCTCGCCGTTGACGGCGGTGCCGTCGGTATCGGTTGCGGCCAGCGGGACGAACAGCGCGGCGGTGGTGCCGTCGGCCGAGAACTGGACCGGCGTCATGCTCGACTTGTCGACGCCGTCCACGCCGGCGACCTCGGTGGCGGCCCGTGCGACGGCCTCCCGGTCGGCCGCGGTCAGCGGCCCGTCGTCGCGCTGGAAGACGACGAACCCCGGGACGGTCGTGACGGTGACGAACTTCGCGGCCTCGTCGGCGACCTTCGTGGACTCGGCCGACGCGGGCAGGTACGACGCATTGTCGTTCTTCTGGACCTCGGTGAGCTTGCCCTGGAATGCGCCGCCGGCACCGCCGAGCAGGAATGCCAGCGCGGCGAGGACGATGACCGCGACCACCGGCCAGCCACGCCGAGGGCGCGGCGGTGCGGCCGGGGCGGTCTCGATGCCGGGATCGGTTTCGGTCATGTGTGTCCTCGAATGCGCTCAACGGCGGAGGTCAACGCGCTTCAGTAGACCACGCTCGGACGCGCCGCGAAACTTGAATCCAGGGCGTGCGGGAACGGAATTCGGCGGAGGTTTGCCATTTACCGACATTGTGTCGGGAACATGTTCTACCTTGTTGCCGCGTCCGTCGTTCGACGGGAGTCGGGCACGGCGGGCGCCATCCACTCCACGGAAGGGTAGAAATTCGATGGAAGATCATGGCGCCGACGCAGCGCGGGCCGTTGGCCGCGCGGGAGGCCTGTCCCGGCGCGGCTTCCTGACGGCGGCGGCGGGGGCCACCGCCCTCACCGCGCTGGCCTGGACACCCGCCCGGGCGCTGTCCTCGGACGACCCCGAGTCCACGTTGCCGGTGCCGCAGGCGTTTCCCGACGACATCCCGCTCGTCCAGCAGGGCTACGAGAACTGGGCTCGCGAGATTGTCTTCGACGAGGTGTGGACCGCCACGCCGCGCGACGCCCACGACGTGGTCCGACTCGCGAACTGGGCGTGTGCGAACGGATACCGGCTGCGGCCCCGCGGCACCATGCACGGTTGGAGTCCGCTGACCCTGGTGCCCGGGCAGGACGTCGATCGGGTCGTGCTGGTGGACACCATGGCCAGGCTGAACTCGATCGAAGTGAGCCCCGGCGGCAGTCCGGCGACGGTCACGGCAGACGCGGGTGCCAGCCTCGGCGAGATCCTCGGCCGGTTGCAGGATCACGGTCTCGGCTGGGCCAACTCGCCGGCCATCGGCGAGCTCTCCATCGCGGGCGTGCTCGCGATCAACGCCCACGGTGCAACGTTGCCTGCGGACGGCGAAACCGCGCTCCCCGGAGCGTCGTTCGGCACGCTGAGCAACCTGATCACCGCGCTCACGGCGGTGGTGTGGGACGAGGGCTCGCGGCAGTACCGGCTCCGGGACTTCACCCGCGCGGACGCAGGCATCCGCCCGCTGCTCACCCACCTCGGTAGGTCGTTCCTCACCTCCGTGACGCTGCAGGCCGGGCCGAACTACCGGATGCGCTGCGAGTCGATCGTCGACATTCCGTGGCAGGAGTTGTTCGCCCCGGCGGGCACACCGGGCCGCACCTTCGAGAGCTACATCGCGAAGTCGGGCCGTGCCGAGGCGATTTGGTTCCCCTTCACGCAGACCCCGTACCTCAAGGTGTGGACGCCCACCCCGACCAAGCCGCCGCAGTCACGCGAGGTGACCGGTCCGTACAACTACCCGTACGCCGACACGATTTCGAAGCCGGTCACCGATCTGCTCGCCCAGATCCTCGACGGTACCGGTGCGGTCACCCCGCTGTTCGGCAAGACCCAACTGGGCGTCTTCCAGACCGGACTGGCCGCCACCGATGGCGCGGATCTGTGGGGTTGGTCCAAGGACGTGATGTTCTACCTGCGGGCCACCACCGTGCGGATGAACGCGGGCGGCGGCGTGGTGATCACCAGCCGGGCGAACATCGCGCGGGTGATCAACGAGTTCACCACCTGGCACCACGCGCGTCAGCGCCAACTCCAGTCCGAGGGCCGGTACCCGATCAACGGCCCGTTCGAGGTGCGCCTCTGCGGACTCGACGACCAGTCCGAAGTCATGGTGGAAAGTGCTGGCCCGCCGACCATCTCGGCGCTCCGTCCGCGGCCGGACCATCCGGAGTGGGACACGGCGATCTGGATGAACGTGGTCGGCGTCCCGGGCACGCCCGGTCAGGCCGCGTACTTCCGCGAGATGGAGCAGTTCATGCGGGCGAACTACCGCGGCGACTACGCCACCTTCCGGCCGGAGTGGGCCAAGGGGTGGGCGTTCACCGACGAGGCCGGGTTCGTGGATCAGCCGACGATCGAGTCGGTCATCCCGGAGACCTTCCGTGCCGGCGTCCCGTCCGGCGACAACTGGGACTCCGCACGCGCGGCGTACAACGCGCACGATCCGCACCGGGTCTTCTCGAACCCCTTGCTGGACAAGCTTCTTCCGTGAGGCGAAGTGGCCCGGCATCGGCGCCGGGCCACTACTCGCGAGGGCGGGGCCGGATGTGCTCGAAGACCAGCGTGGTCTCGGTCGCGGCGACGTCCGGCCGGGCCGAGAGGTGATCGAGCACGAAGTCCCGCAACGCGGCGGTGTCCCGCATCGCCACGTGCAGGAGGTAGTCGTCGGCGCCGGCGATGAAGTAGACGTCGAGCACTTCCGGCGTTGCGGACATCCGCTCGGCGAACCGGGCCATGTGCGGGCGGGCGTCGGCGCGCAGCCGGACCGCGATCATCGCCTCCAGGTCGCGGCCGAGAGCCGCGGGGTCGACGTCTGCATGGAACCCGCGGATCACGCCCCGCTCGACGAGTGAGCGGACCCGGGCCAGGCAGGTCGACGGCGCGATCCCGGCCAGCTCGGCGAGCGCGTTGTTGGGCGTGCGCGCGTCGCGGGTGAGCTGGGCGAGCAGCGCGTGGTCCACCTCGTCGAGCCGGACCTGCCGAACATCGTTCGGTCGCGGGCCACGAGAGCCCGGCATGGCCGAAGATTCCCGATTCATACACCGATTCTAGAGAATATCCAGCGGATTTCTAGGCGTGGAACCAATGGAAATTCATACTTTGATCAGCGCCGATCGCGCTCGTCGAGATGAAACCAGCCCCTCCCACCCCTGAAGGAGCCGTCATGAGGATCGCAGTCCCCCGCGAGGTCAAGCGCCACGAGTACCGGGTGGCGCTCACACCCGGGGGAGTTCACGAACTGGTCACCCGTGGGCACCGGGTGTTCGTCGAGGCAGGCGCCGGTGTCGGCTCGACCTTCACCGACCGGGACTACTCCGACGCCGGCGCGCAGGTGCTCGACGACGCCGACGAGGTGTGGGCGGCGGGTGAGTTGTTGCTGAAGGTGAAGGAGCCGGTGGCACAGGAGTATTCGCGACTGCGCGCGGACCAGGTGCTGTTCACCTACCTGCACCTGGCGGCGTCGAGGGAGTGCACCGACGCGCTGCTGGCGGCGGGGACCACGGCGATCGCCTACGAGACCGTCCAGACCCCGGACGGGACGCTGCCGCTGCTCGCCCCGATGAGCGAGGTCGCCGGCCGGCTCTCCGCGCAGGTGGGGGCCTACCACCTGATGAGCAGCGCCGGCGGGCGCGGCGTGCTGATGGGCGGGGTGCCCGGGGTGAGCCCCGCGCAGGTGACCGTCCTTGGCGGCGGTGTCGCAGGTCAGAACGCGGCGGCCATCGCGGTCGGGATGCACGCCTCTGTCACGGTGCTCGACCTCAACCCCACCCGGCTGCACGAGATCGACGACCGCTACCGCGGTCGGGTACGGACGATCGTCTCGAACCAGCTCGAAGTCGAGCGCGCGGTGCTCGGCTCGGACCTGGTGATCGGCGCCGTCCTGGTGCCGGGCGCGCGGGCGCCGCGCTTGGTGGGCAACGAGCTGGTCGCCCGCATGCGGCCCGGTTCGGTGCTGGTCGACGTCGCCGTCGACCAGGGCGGCTGCTTCGAGGACACTCGACCGACGACCCACGACGCGCCGACCTACCGTGTCCACGAGTCGGTGTTCTACTGCGTGGCGAACATGCCGGGGGCGGTGCCGCGCACCTCCACCCTGGCGTTGACCAACGCGACGATGCCGTACGTCGTCGCGCTGGCCGACCAGGGCTGGCGCCGCGCCACCGCCGCCGACCCGTCGCTGGCGGCGGGGCTGAGTACCCACGACGGGGTGCTGCTCTCGGAAGCGGTCGCCAACGCCCACGGTTATCGGGCGCAGCGGGCGGCCTGACGGCGTCCCGGCACGAACCGGGCGGCCGGCGCTAGGTGCTGCGGGTCCCGGACCGAGGGGCGCCCGCCGCGGCGCGTGGGGCCGGCGGCTGCCGGACGACCTTGACGCCGACCGGTCGCGCGGCCGGACGCGGCAGCGTGACCTCCTCGGCCGTGCGGCGGCGCGTGGGCGGCATCGCGGGCGGCACCGTCGACGGCCGCGTCGAGAAGTCGTTCTCGAGAAAAGACTCGAATGAGTCGTCGAGGATATTCATCCAGTCGTCGTGCAGCGGTGGAGAAATGGTGCCGGTGAGGGTGGAAGCGTAACTGCGGTTCCGGTATCCCATGATGTCTTTTTTCTTGTCGAGCTTCCACTGCTTGAAAAGCTCACCCTGCTTCTCGACATGGAATTCCGGGTAGTCGGTCCGGTCGACCAGATCTCGAATGTAGGCCGCCTGGAAATCGATTTCGTCCGCCGCGGATGCCAGCCGCTCTTCGCGTCCGCGCCAATTGTCGACGTCGAGGTCCTGAGTTTTCCTGTCGGGTAGCGTGATTCGGCCGAGAATTACATCGCGGGCGTACCAGGCCTGCGCGTCGAACATGTTGAATGTGAAGTACTGGTCCTGCATGCCCAGGTACATGAGCCTGGGGTTGTCCAGGAAGAAGATGCCCTTGTAGATCTCGCGCGGGTACAGGCGGTTGTTGGTCCGCAGCGTCAGTTCGTCCGGCAGGAACGGGAAGTGGTGCTGGTACCCGGTGCACAGCACGATCGCGTCCACCTCGCGGGTGCTGCCGTCCTGGAAGCTGGCGACATTTCCGTCGATCCCGGTGACCAGGGGCACCTCGGAGAAGCCCTCGGGCCAGGCATGGCCGAGCGGGTTCGAACGGTAGCTGAAGGTGACCTCACTGGCGCCGTACTTGTGGCACTGGGTCCCGATGTCCTCGGCGGAGTAGCTGGCCCCGACGAGGAGCAGTCGCTTCCCGGCGAACTCGCGCGCGTCCCGGAAGTCGTGTGCGTGCAGGACGCGGCCGGGGAACTGTTCCAGGCCGTCGAACTCCGGCACGTTCGGTGTCGAGAAGTGGCCGGTCGCGACGATGACATGGTCGAACTCGCTGGACTCGAGGGCCCCGCGGTCGTGGTCCATGACGGTGACGGTGAACTTCTCGGTCTGCTCGCTGTAGCTCACCCAGCGCACCGCGGTGTTGAACCGGATGTACTTGCGGACGTCGGACTTCTCGACGCGGCCCATGACGTAGTTCTGTAGGACGGCGCGCGGCGGGTACGAGGGAATCGGACGACCGAAGTGCTCCTCGAAGGAGTAGTCGGCGAACTCCAGGCACTCCTTGGGGCCGTTCGACCACAGGTACCGGTACATGCTGGCGTGCACGGGTTCGCCGTTTTCGTCGAGCCCGGTGCGCCATGTGTAGTTCCACATGCCGCCCCAGTCGCGCTGCTTTTCGTAACACACAATGTCGGGCATCGGCCCCGGACCTGAATTTCGTGCCGACTCGAATGCTCTCAGCTGTGCGAGGCCACTCGGTCCGGCTCCCAAAATCGCGATCCTTGGCGTCAATTCTTTCTCCCTTTATTAGTTGTCCGTACCTCCCTGGGTATCATGAACGTCGCTGGTTGGGCCAATTTCGATTTGTGTGCATGGGCGAATTGTCCACTCTCCGTTGCTCGACCGGCGAACGCTCTACCAGCGGGTATCCCGTACGAAAGTCGTCGGTCGGCGAATCGTCGCGTGTGACCGTTCACTCGTGGTTGGTCACGGCCTATCCTGGCCTCCGACTGCGAAGGAGCGGCTGATGACCGAGGCGCTGACCGTGCAACGCGACGGCGACATCCTCACCTGGACGCTGAACCGTCCGGAGACGCGCAACGTGATCTCCGAACCCGACATGGTGGCGGCCCTCGAGTCCGCTGTCGACGCGGTGAACACCGACCGCACCGCGCGTGTGGTGGTGCTCACCGGGTCGGGACCGTCGTTCTCGTCGGGCGGCAACGTCAAGCACATGCGCGACCGGACCGGCATGTTCGCGGGCACGTCCGCCGAGCTGCGCAACGGCTACCGGCACGGGATCCAGCGGATCCCGAGGGCGCTGTTCCACTGCGAGGTGCCGGTCATTGCGGCGGTCAACGGGCCTGCCGTCGGCGCCGGCTGTGACCTGGCATTGATGTGTGACATGCGTATTGCGTCGACGGCGGCGACGTTCGCCGAGAGCTTCGTGCGGCTCGGCATCGTGCCGGGCGACGGCGGCGCCTGGTTCCTGCCGCGGGCGGTGGGGGCGGCGCGGGCCGCGGAGATGGCCTTCACCGGCGACGCCGTCGACGCCGCGACCGCGCTCGACTGGGGCCTGGTGTCCCAGGTGGTCGAGCCCGAGCGGCTGCTGCCTGCCGCCTACGAGCTGGCGCGTCGGGTGGCGGTGAACCCGCCGCAGGCGCTCCGGATGACCAAGAAGCTGCTCCGGGAGGGCCAGCACCAGAGCCTCGAGAGCCTGCTCGAGTTGTCGGCGTCGATGCAGGCGCTGGCGCACCACACTCGCGACCACCGGGAGGCGGTTGCGGCGATGCTCGAGCGCCGGCCGCCGGAGTTCACCGGGGAGTAGCGGCGCCGGCGGAGCGCTGTGACCTCGGTTGCGGCATTTGTCGGCGGATAGTCGTATGGTGTCTCACCGTGATCATCGTCAGCACGGACGGCTCCTGCCTGCGCAATCCCGGTGGTGCTATCGGCTGGGCGTGGGTCAATCACTTGGGCCCGAGCCGCTCGGGTGGCGAGCACTCGGGCACCAACCAGGTTGCCGAGTTGCGGGCCGTGCTCGAGGCGATCAAGGCCCATCCCGGCGACGAGCCGATGCTGATCGAATCCGACTCCCAGTACGCCATCAAGTGCGCCTCCGAGTGGGTGTCGGGGTGGAAGCGGAACGGCTGGCGGACCTCGTCCGGCGAGCCGGTCAAGAACCTCGACCTGGTTCGGGGCATCGAGGAGGCCATCGACGTGCGGACCGGCCCGGTGCGCTTCCGGTGGGTCCGCGGGCACGTCGGCAACCACTACAACGAGGAGGCCGACCGGCTGGCCGGTGAGGCAGCCCGCGCGATCGCCGCGAAGCCGGCGCGAGCCGTCGTGCCGAAGCCGGTACCTGTCGGCGCGGGCGCCGGAGTCACCGAGGCGGGCGCCTCCACCCCGGCGAAGACGGTCTCGCGTACCCGCACCCGCGCCGTCACCGCCAGGCCGAAGCGTGTCCCCGCGGCGCCGGTCGAGTCTGAGCCGATGCTGTTCGACATTCCCGCCCCCGAAGGCGCGCTCACCCTGTTCTAGGCGTGGGTGGACCCGTTCTGGGGTAGACAGTGGCGGAACCGTCGTTAACAGCGAGGAGCCGCTCGTGTTTCCTGGGAACTTCGTCTCCACCGCGCCGGACAAGGCCGCGATCATCAGGCCGGCCACCGGCGAACAGCTCACCTATCGCCAACTCGACGAGCGTTCGACCCGACTCGCCAAGTACCTGCGGGCGGCAGGGCTACGGCCGGGCGATCACATCGCCCTGGTGTCGAGCAACGACCTGCGGGTGCTGGAGGTGTACTGGGCGGCGCTCAGGTCCGGCCTGTACATCACGGTGGTCAACTGGCACCTGACCGCGGCTGAGGCCGTGTACGTGGTCGAGGACTGTGGCGCCCGGGTGTTGATCGCGTCGGCCGACGCGGCCGTGGCCACCGGCGTCGGCACCGCCGGTCTTCCGCTCGTCGGACACCGCCTCGTGTACGGGGGTCCGGTGGCCGGATTCGATGACTACGAACAGGCTTTGGCTCGTTTCGACGCGTCTCCACTGGTCGACCAGCCGCGAGGTCAGGACATGTTGTACTCGTCCGGGACGACGGGTCGCCCGAAGGGCATCAAGCCGAAGCTGCCCGAGGGGCAGGTCGACGAGACCATGGACCCGTACACGGCGGTGTTCGCGCCCATGTACGGCTTCGCGGAGGACACCGTGTACCTCTGTCCGGCGCCGCTCTATCATGCAGCGCCACTGCGTTTTTGCGGGACCATCACCTCGGTGGGTGGGACCGTGGTGCTGATGGACCGGTTCGACGCCGAACGTGCGCTGGAGCTGATCCAGCGCCACCGGGTCACGCACAGTCAGTGGGTACCGACGATGTTCGTTCGGATGCTGAAGCTGCCCAAGGAGGTTCGTGACTCCTACGACGTGTCCAGCCTGCGCTGCGCCGTCCACGCGGCGGCCCCGTGTCAGCCCGAGGTGAAGAGCGCGATGATCGACTGGTGGGGTCCGGTGCTCTACGAGTACTACGCCTCCACCGAGGGCTCGGGTGCCACGTTCATCGACAGCGCGCAGGCGCTCGCGAAGCCCGGATCCGTTGGGCGCGACGGTGTTGTGGGGACCGTGCACATCTGCGACGAGGCAGGCGTCGAGCTGCCGACCGGCGAGACCGGCACCGTCTGGTGGGAGCGTGACGAGCGGCCCTTCGAGTACCACAACGACGCGGCCAAGACCGACGAGGCGACCCACCCGGACCATCCGACCTGGACCACGAGCGGCGACATCGGGCACATCGACGCGGATCGCTTCCTCTACCTCACGGACCGGCTGGCCTTCACGATCATCTCCGGCGGCGTCAACATCTATCCACAGGAGTCCGAGAACGTGTTGACGCTGCACCCGAAGGTCTACGACGTCGCGGTGATCGGGGTGCCGAACCCGGAGATGGGCGAGGAGGTCAAGGCGGTGGTCGCGCTCGAGCCCGGGATCGAACCCAGTCCGGAACTCGAACGCGAACTGCTCGACTACGTCCGCGAACGGGTCTCACACTTCAAGGCTCCGAGGAGCATCGACTTCACCGACGACCTGCCACGCACCCCGACCGGCAAACTGGTCAAGCACGCGCTGCGCGCTCGGTACCTGCCGACGACGTAGCGCGGACGTTCGGGTCAGAGCCCGAACAGCGCGGCGGCGTTGTCGTGGCACACCCCGCGGACCCACTCGTCACCGAGTCCGAGCCGGTCCACCGCCTCCAGGGAGTGTGCGTACGGATACGGGATGTTCGGGAAGTCGCTGCCGAACAGGATCCGGTCCCCGAGGGCGCGCAGTCGCTCCAGTTCCGGCGCGGGCAGCGGCGCGGCGTCGTTGATGAAGTCGGTGAACGCCATGGTGGTGTCGAGGTACAGCCGCTCGTGGCGGTCGGCGAGGTCGAGGAACTCCGAGTACTCCGGCATGCCCATGTGCGCGATCACCAGCCGCAGTCGCGGGTACCGGGCGAGCAGGGCGGCGATCGGCCCGGGCCCGGTGAACCGGCCGGGAGCCGGACCGGAGCCGCAGTGGATGACGATCGGGGTGCCGACGTCCTCGAGCAGTCCCCACACGCGGTCGAGCAGCGGGTCGTTGGGTTCGTAGTCGCCGACCTGGATGTGCGACTTGAACACCCGGGTCCCGGCGTCGAGCGCGGCGGCGACGTATTCCGGCGCGGACGGCTCCGGGTAGAAGGTGGAGGTGTGCAGGCAGTCCGGGTTCCGGGCGGCGAACTCGACGGCCCACTGGTTCAGCCAGGCGGCCATGTCGGGCTTGTGCGGGTAGATCATCGAGGTGAAGGCGCGGACCCCGTAGGCCCGCAGCCGGTCCAGCCGCGCGTCCTCCTCTAGCCGGTACCGAATCGGCCATTCCATCCCGGTCAGTGGCCCGGCCGAGTCGAAGTACGCCCACACCTTGTCCATTACCGACTTCGGCATGAAGTGGGTGTGCACGTCGATGATTCCCGGCAGGTTCCGGTCCCGCAGGAAGGCGGTCACCGCGTCCACGTCTGCCTGCCGGTTGTCCACGTCGCTCATCGACTCACCATGTCACGTCGTGCCGTCCCGCCGCCGGGCCGGTCGACAGGACGGGCCGCCGTGCTTACCTTGGCTGTGGCGCCGACAGGCGCATTCCTCAATCTCTGAAAGGCATTCAATGATCACGAACTTGGTCAACCTGGTCCTCGGCGCGGTCGGCGGCGTTTCCGCGGGCAGCAGCGGATACACGATCGCGCCTGGCACCCTTCCCTTCGGGAGCTGACCGCACGCTGAACCCCGAACGGGCGATTGCCGGGACGACGGCCGAGTGGCCTCCCCGGTAACCGCCCGTTCGGCGTCGGAACGTCATGGCAGGTCGATGCCGAACTCCGCCAGCTTCTCCCGGTACACCTCGACGTTGCCGAGCTTGACGGACTCGTACCCGCGCACCAGGTCGGGCAGGGCGGCGACCGCCGCCGCGCGGGCGTAGGACTCCGCGGTCAGCTCGGCCGCCAGCTCGCGCACGGTCACGCGGTAGTGCGCCAACAGTTCTCGTTCCACCCGTCGGACGTGGGCGTAGCCGAACGGGTCGAGGCGGGTGCCGCGCAGGACCTTGCCCTTGGCCAGGAGCTTCAGCGCGACATGCGACTTCGGCCCGAGGCCGATCTTCTTCTTCCGTCCCACTGCCCGCAGCGCCGGCGGGTGCAACTTGTACGTCAGGTTCTCGCCGCCCGGCACCTGGGCGGCGACGTCGGCGAGGAAGCCCGGGTCCACCAGCATCCGGGCCACCTCGTACTCGTCCTTGTACGCGGTGAACTTGAACAGTCCCCGGGCCACCGACTCGGAGAAGTCGGTTCGCTCGGTCACGGCGCGTTCGGCCGCCCACACCGACTGCACCGCATCGACGTAACTCCGTGCCGCCGCGACGTTCTGGAACTCAATCAGCTGCGCGGCCCGCAGCTCGACCAGTCGGCGGACCTCGCCGCCCAGGGTGGTGTCGGTGAACAGTTGCGCCGGGGCCGTGGCCTCGGCGCGGGTGCCGCGTGCCGGCCGGGCGGCCGCAGCGAAGGCGTCGGGGTCGGCGATTGCGACCCGGCCCCACCGGAACGCCGCGACGTTGGCGTCGACCGCCACGCCGTTGATGCCGATGGCCTCCTCGATCGCGGCGGCGGGCAGCCGCAGCCCACCCGACTGGAAGGCGGCGCCGATCAGCAGGAAGTTCGCCGCCGCGGTGTCGCCGAACAGTTCCTGGGCCGCGGCCAGGGCGTCGAAGGATCGCAGCGATCCCGACACCGAGCCGAGCCGGGCGAGCAGCAGCGCCTCGTCCGGGTAGCGGACGGACTTGTCGTAGACCATGTCGCCGGTCGGTGACTGGCTGGTCGAGGCGATCGACACGGTGGCGGCGGCGTCGCCGTAGCCGAGGTTCTTGTCGTCCGTCGCGGTGAGCAGGTCGAACGCGACGATGCAGTCGGCGCTGCCGGGGGTGAGTCGGTTGGCCGGTTCGAGTTCGCCCGCGCAGAAGCGGAGGTGGGAGACCACCGGGCCGGCCTTCTGGCTCATGCCGATCTGGTCGAGGCTCTCGACCTGCAGGCCGGCCCGCAGTGCGGCGGTCGCCAGCACCTGGTTGACGGTGACGATGCCGGTGCCGCCGATCCCCGCCAGGAAGACGTTCTGGGTGTCGGTCAACGGGCCGCGCTCGGGGTCGAGGCAGGAGGGCGGGACCGGCGTCGCGGTGCGGGCGGGCTTGGTCTTGCCGGGCACCAGTTCGACGGTCACGAAGGAGGGGCAGTCCCCGTCCAGGCAGCTGTAGTCGGTGTTGCAGGAGGTCTGGTCGATGCGGGTCTTGCGCCCGAACTCGGTGTCCACCGGCTGCACCGACAGGCAGTTCGACTTCACGCCGCAGTCACCACAGCCCTCGCAGACCGCCTCGTTGATCACCACGCGGGTGTTTCGGGTCGGCAGGGTGCCGCGCTTGCGCTGGCGCCTGGCGTCGGCCGCGCAGTGCTGGTCGTAGATCAGCACGGTGACGCCCTCGACCTCGCGTAGCAGCTTCTGCGCCTCGTCGAGGCGGTCACGGTGCCAGAGCGTGGTGCCCTTGGCGAGTGCACGCTTGTTGTGCCGCTTGGGTTCGTCCGCGCAGATGATGATCTTCTTGACGCCCTCGGTGGTGAGCTTGTGGGTGAGCGCGGCGACCGTGAGCGCGCCCTCGGCGTCCTGCGCGCCGGTCATTGCGACCACGTCGTTGTAGAGCAGCTTGTAGGTGATGTTCACCCCCGCCGCGATGCACGCCTGCACCGCGAGCTGACCCGAGTGGAAGAAGGTGCCGTCACCGACGTTCTGGAACAGGTGCGGCACGTCGGTGAACGGCGCCTGGCCGATCCACTGACTGCCCTCGCCGCCCATCTGGGTCAGGCCGGTCACCGCGCTGTCCTCACGGCCGGACATCGTGACCAGGGTGTGGCAGCCGATGCCGCCGCCGCCGATCGATCCCTCGGGGATTGCGGTGGACCGGTTGTGCGGGCAACCGCTGCAGAAGTACGGGGTCCGCTTAGCGGTGAGCACCTCGAGCGAGAGTTGCGGCGGCAGAGCCTTCTTCAGTGCCACGCGGTCGCGCAGCACCCGGCGGAGCGGCCCGAGCAGGCGTCCGGCGGTGAGCTCGCCGTCGACGGGCATCAGCGGCCGGCCGGTGGCGTCGCGTTTGCCGAGGATCTGCGGGGTGTGCTCGGTGCCGTAGAGGATCTCGCGGATCTGGGTCTCGATGAAGGCCGTCTTGTCCTCGACCACGATCAGCTGGTCGAGGCCGGCCGCGAACTCCGTGACCTTCCGGGCGCCGAGGGGAGTCGGCATGCCGATGCGCAGCAGTCGGATGCCGGCGCGGTGCAGGGCGGCCTCGTCCACGCCGAGGTCGAGCAGGGCCTGACGCAGCGAGTCGTAGGTGGTGCCGGTGGCGGCGAGGCCGATCCGGGCGCCGGACGGGTCGACCTCGATCACGTCGAGGTCGTTCGCGGCGCCGTAGGCGTGCACGACGGCCAGCCGCGGTCCGTACAGGTCCGCCTCCGCGATCACGCTGTCCGTCGGTACCGCCATCGGCCGCTGCCGGTACACGAACGGCCTTCCCTCCCATTCGATCTGGGGCACGGTGATGTCCAGCCGCGACACGTCGCCGTCGACGGTCCAGGCGCCGTCGGCGACGTCGGCGACGACCTTGAGCGCGACCAGGCAGCCGGAGGCGCGGGAGAGTGCCACGCCGTGCAGGCCCATGGTGATCATCTCTTCGGCATTGCGCGGGAACAGGACCGGGATGCCGAGCGCGGCGAGCGAGCGTTCGCTGACGGCGGGCACGGTCGAGGACTTGGAGGCCGGGTCGTCGCCGACCAGCAGCAGCACGCCGCCGTTGGGATTGACGCCGTACATGTTCGCGTGCCGCAGCGCGTCGGTGGCCCGGTCGAGGCCGGGTCCCTTGCCGTACCAGACGCCCACGACGCCGTCGTGCGTCGCGGTGCCTGCCGGCAGCGTCGCCTGGCTGCCCCAGACCGCAGTCGCGGCCAGCTCCTCGTTGAAGCCGGGGACGAAGGTGATGTCGTGCTCGGCCAGCACCTGGGGCATGCCGTGCAGCATCTTGTCGACGCCGCCGAGCGGGCTGCCCTGGTAGCCGGAGACGAAGGTGGCGACGCGTCGGCCGGCGCGGATGTCGCGGACGTGCTGCTCGACGAGCTGACGGGCGATGGCCTGCACACCGGTCAGCAGCACCGGTCCGGCGCCCGAGCGGTAGCGGTCGCCGAGGTCGTAGGGCTGCGCCTGGTCTTCGCGTTCCACCAGTTCGGTCATGGTCTGCCACCGTTCCTGCGCGGCGCCTTTGTGAAGCTGTGCGCAATCTCTAGAGCAAGGGGTGCAGCAATAGTTCGCCCGGGTGTCGCGGCCGTCAACAACTCGCTGTCGAGCTACGCGCTACGATCAGTTGTGACGCACGACACATGAGGGAGGTCGCCGTGGTGATCAGCATCGACCGGCTCGACGCCGCACTGCTGGAACTGCTCACGGCGGACCCGCGGGCCCAGATCATGGACCTGGCGTCCCGGCTCGGCGTCGCGCGCAACACCGTTCAGTCGCGGATGCGCAGGCTGGAGGAGAGCGGCGTGGTCGCCGGGTACCGGCCCGAGGTGGACCTGCCCGCGCTGGGGCTCTCGGTGCAGGCCTTCGTGGGTGCCGAGACCGAACAGGGCCGCATCCGGGATGTGGTCGAGGCGCTGCGCGGCGTGCCGGAGGTGCTCGAGGTGCACACCACCACCGGACGCGAGGATCTGTTGATCCGGATCGCGGCGCCGTCGCACGAGGAGTTGCTGCACGTGCTCGAGCGGATTCTCGGGCTGCGCGGCGTCGCGCACACCACCACCACGCTGGCCCTGACGACGCCGGTCCGGTACCGCACCCAGCCGCTGCTCGACCACCTCACCCGCGAGTCGGGGCACGGCCGGTCGGCGGCGGCCTACCGGGGCGAGGACGGCTGAGCCGGGTGCCCGAGCTCGCGCAGCACGGCCAGTGCCAGTCCGGTGCGCGAGCCGTGACCGGTGGCCGCGAGGATCCTGCTGACGTACTTCTTGACGCTGTCCTCGGTGAGCGAGAGCAACGACCCGATGGCGGCGTTGCTCAGCCCGTCGGCGACCAGCCGGGCCACCTCGCGCTGCCGGCGGGGCAGGACGGCGAGCACCGGGTCGGGGGTGGCGGTGGTGGCCAGTCCCCGGGTCAGCACCGAGAGCTGACGGCTGAGCAGCCGCAGGGCGGCCAGGTCCCGTGGGCCGATTGCGTGCTCGTCGGTGTCGAACAACCCGACGAGTGCGTGTCCGCCGCCCGGCATCTCCAGGTGCAGGGCGCTCGCCGAGTGCATGTTCTGGGAGTACAGGTAGTCGCGGACGTAGCGCGCCGCCGCGTCGGGGAGATGGTGCATCTCCCGCAGCGAGGCGGCGCCGGTGTGCTCGAGCGTCCGGCGGGCCTGCGGGGTGGAGAAGATGTCCTGGCCCACCCACTGCCGGTGGTAGACGGCCCGCACCCGCTCCCAGGAGTCCACGTGGGGAGCGGCGGCGGCGGAGTCGGTGAACTGCGACGCGAAGGTCTGTCCGATGAAGCAGGTCGCATGTTTCACGGGGAACGTCGCGACCATCGCGTCGACGACTTGCTCGCGGAACTGGTCCACCGTGCGGGTCGGCGCACAGGCCTCGAGCACGCCGAAGACCCGCTCGTAGTCGCGGGTGGTCAGGGCGACATCGGACGCGTTGTCGGCCACCGTTGCTGTCCTCCGATCAGGGCCGCGGACAGGCAACTGTCCACCAAAGAGGACTTGTCCGCTTCTCCCCCGAAATCTAACGTCTGGCAGGCCGACATTCGGCCGAACCGAGCAAGGGAATCACGATGAGCAGACTTCGTTTCGGTGCATTCCTCGCGCCGCACCACGTGATCGGGCAGAACCCGACGGTCGCCCTGCAACGGGACCTGGAGCTGGTGGAACACCTCGACCGCCTCGACTTCGACGAGGTGTGGATCGGTGAGCACCACTCCGCGGGCAGCGAGATCATCGGTTCGCCGGAGATCTTCATCGCGGCGGCCGCCGAGCGGACCAAGCGGATCAAGCTGGGGACGGGCGTCACGTCGTTGAGCTATCACAACCCGCTGTGGGTGGCGGACCGGATGGTGTTGCTGGACCACCTCACTCGCGGCCGGGTGATGCTCGGCGTCGGGCCGGGCTCGCTGCCCACCGACTCGTCGATGATCGGCCTGGACCCCACCGAGTGCCGGGAACTGCTCGAGGAGCACCTGGACATCGTGGTCCGCCTGCTCGACGGGGAGAGCGTCACCGCGACGACCCGCACCCACACCCTCGTCGACGCCCAGCTCCAGCTGCGGCCGTACTCGCACCCGCGGTTCGACATCGTGGTGGCAGGCGTCGCCTCGCCGACCGGTCCGCGACTGGCAGGCAAGCACGGACTCGGCCTGCTCTCGATCGGTGCGACGATGAGCCCCGACGGCTACGACGCGTTGGGCAAGCACTTCGGCATCATGACCGAGCGGGCGGAGGCCTTCGGCACGACGGTCGACCGTGACCAGTGGCGGCTGGTGTGCCCGATGCACATCGCGGAGACCCTCGAGCAGGCGCGCGAGGACGTGCGCTACGGACTCGGCGCATGGGTCGAATACTTCGGCAAGACAGCAGCTTTCCCGCACTTCGGGTCCGGGGGCGCGAGCATGGACATGATGATCGAGTACATGAACGACTCGGGCATGGGCATCATCGGCACCCCGGACCAGGCCCGGGAGCTGATCGGTCGGCTGCAGGAGCAGACCGGTGGATTCGGCTCGATGCTGATGATGGCGACCGACTGGGCGAACCCCGCGGCGACCCGACGCTCGTTCGAGTTGATCGCGAACCAGGTCGCCCCGCACTTCCAGGGGCAGTCGCAGCCGCTCTACGACGCCGCGGACCGCGCAGGCCAGAGCCACGAGCGCCACAGCAAGGCACAGCTCGACGCCATCGAGCACATGACGAAGAAGTACAACGACGAACTGGCGGCCACGTCGTGAGGGCCGCGGTGCTGCACGGAATCGGCGACCTGCGGGTCGAGGACATCCCGACGCCTGCGGTCCCGGACGGATTCGTCCTGATCCGGGTTGCGTACAACGGGATCTGCGGGTCAGACCTCGGCGTCATTCACTCCTTCGGTGTCTCCGCGGTGGCGCACCCGCTCACCGGGGCGCACGGGCCGCAGGTGCTCGGGCACGAGTTCTCCGGTGTGGTCGTCGAGACCGGTGCCGGTGTCGACGGGATTGTGGTGGGTAATCGGGTTGTGGTGCAACCGAATTACCATTGCGGACGGTGCGCACGGTGCCGGGACGGGCTCGAGCACCTGTGCGAGATCGTCGCCTTCCACGGGTTGACCGCCGACGGCGGCGGGCTCTCGGAGTTCACCGCGGTACCCGCGGCCAACGTGCACGTGCTCCCGGACGAGGTGAGCCTCGAGCAGGCCGCGCTGGTGGAGCCGCTGGCCGTCACCCACCACGCGGTGACGCTGGCGCAGCCGCGGCCGGGGCAGTTCGCGCTGGTGATCGGCGGCGGCCCGATCGGAATCGGGACGGCGCTCAACCTGCGCTCGAGCGGCGTCGAGCGGATCCTGGTCTCGGAGGCCTCAGCGACGCGGCGGGCGATCGTCGAGGGACTGGGACTGGCTGTGGTGGACCCACTTTCGGTGGACGTCCGGACCGCCGTGCACGAGCGGACCGACGGCCTCGGCGCCGACATGGTGTTCGAGTGCGCCGGGGTCGCCGTCGCCGTCGAGACCGCGCTGGCGTCGGTCCGGGCCCGCGGGTCGGTGGTGCTGCTGGCCACCTACAAGGAGCAGGTCCCGCTCAACACGTACGCGCTGATGTTCTCCGAGGCGCGGGTGATGTCGTCGCTGGCCTACAGTCGCGACGAGGTCGCGACGGTCATCGAGCGGATGGCGGCGGGTGCGTACCCGCTCGACGGATGGGTCGAGCGGGTGCCGCTGGCGGACGTGCTCGAGGGTGTGGCCGATGCCGCGGCCGGACGACGGATGAAGGTACTCGTGGAGGTAGGCGGAGATGAGTGAGAGCCGATTCGCAGGCAAGACTGCGGTCGTCACCGGGGCGGCGTCCGGAATCGGGGCCGCGATCGCGACCCGGCTGGTGGCGGAGGGCGCCAAGGTCGTCGGCATCGACGTGTCGGTGGGCGGCCTGGACGAGCTGGCGAGCACGCTCGGTGCCGCGTTCGTCCCCGCCGTCGCGGACGTGACCGCCGAGGCGGAGGTCGAGGCGGCGGTCGGGACGGCGGTGGAGAGGTTCGGCGGACTCGACCTCGCGTTCAACGTGGCCGGCGCCGCGCGGGGTGGCCCGATCGTCGACCTGGCGGAGGCGGACTGGGACTTCACCGTCGACCTGGTGCAGAAGGGCGTGTTCCTGTGCACCAAGCACGAGGCCCGGCACATGCGGGAGCGGGGCGGCGCCATCGTCAACGTGTCCTCGCTCAACGCGCACGTGCCGATGTTCGGCGGCAGCCCGTACGTGACGGGCAAGGCGGGGGTGGAGGCGTTCTCCAAGAACGCGGCCCTGGAGCTGGCGCGGCACGGCATCCGGGTCAACACGGTGCTGCCGGGCCTGGTGGACACCCCGCTGGTGGCGGGGGTGATGGGCTACGAGCCGCTGCGCGAGCAGTTCCTGGCGATGATCCCGCTGGCCAAGGCCGCGACGCCGGAACAGATCGCCGGACCGTGCCTGTACCTGGCCAGTGACGACGCCGAGTACGTGACGGGAACGTCGCTGATGGTGGACGGCGGCTGGGAGCTGTCGGGCTACCCGGACCTCAGCATCTTCGCCGGCTGACCGACGGCTCAGCCGCGCGACGGCCGGGTGTCGTCGCGCGGCAGGGCTGCGGAAACTATTGCGCCACAACGCACAATCATCACGCTCAGGGGAGACGTGGCCATGCCCGACATCCTGTTGCTGACGGGGAGCCTGCGCGGCAGCTCGAGCAACTCTGCCCTGCTGCGGACCGCAGGCGCGCTCGTGCCGGACGGATTCCGTGGTGTGCCGTACGACGGCATGGCGCAGCTGCCGCACTTCAACCCGGACGAGGACAGAGATCCGCTGCCGCCCGCCGTGTCCGACCTGCGTCGACGGATCGCCGACGCGGCGGGACTGCTGATCTGCACGCCCGAATACGCTGGCGCACTGCCGGGTTCGTTCAAGAACCTGCTCGACTGGACCGTCGGCGGAGTCGAGATCTGCGACAAGCCGACCGCATGGATCAACGTCTCTGCCAACGCCACCGGGGCGGCCAACGCCCATGCGTCGCTGCGGCTGGTGCTGAACTACACCGGTGCGGCGGTGGTCGACGAGGCGTGCGTGCACCTGCCCGTGGTGCCGTCGATGATCGACGGCCGGGGCCTGATCGCCGACGTCGACGTTCGCGACGGGATCGGCCGCTCGCTCGCGGCGTTGGCGAGGAGCGCGGCGCTCACCGCAGGCTGACCGGGCACCCCGTCCACTTCCACCGGGCCTAGGGTGGTGCCATGACCGTCTCCGCCACCCCCGTGGAGACCACGCACCGCAGCCCCCGTCCGCTGTCGTTGACCGCGACGCTCGACCGGCTCGGGCATGGCCGCGGCGACCCGTGCCACCGGGTCACCCCCGACGGCGCGCTCTGGCGAACGTCGCTGATGCCCAGTGGACCCGTCAGCTACCGGCTGGTCCAGGTCGACCGGCACTCCGTCGCGTGCCGGGCCTGGGGTGCGGGCGCCGCGGAGTTCGCGACGACCCTGCCGGACCTGCTCGGCGAGCACGACGACGCGACCGGGTTCGCGCCGGAGCATCCGACGCTGGCCGAGGCGCTGCGCCGGCTGCCCGGGCTGCGGATCCCGCGGACCGGCCGGGTGTTCGAGGCGTTGGTGCCCGCGATCCTCGAACAGAAGGTGCACGGCATCGCCGCGCAGGCGTCCTGGCGCCGGCTGGTCACCGCGCACGGGACGGCGGCGCCCGGGCCTGCGCCCGACGGGATGCGGGTTCCGCCGTCCGCGCAGGTGTGGCGCCGCATTCCGTCCTGGGAGTTCCACCGGGCGGGCGTCGACCCGCGCCGGTCCCGGACCATCGTGACCGCCGCGGCCGTCGGGTCCCGGCTGGAGGCGGCCGCGGCGATGACGCCGGCGGCCGCCCTCGCCCGGCTGCGCGTGGTCGACGGGATCGGGGAGTGGACCGCGGCCGAGGTGGCCCAGCGCGCGTTCGGCGACGCCGACGCGCTCTCGGTCGGCGACTTCCACCTCGCGGCGACGGTCGGCTGGTCGCTGCTCGGTCGACCGCTCGACGACGCGGCGATGGTCGAGTACCTCGAGCCGCTCCGGCCGCACCGGTACCGGGTGGTCCGGTTGCTCGAAGTCAGCGGCCAGGCCGTCAAACCCAAGTTCGGGCCGCGCACCCCGGTGACGGATCACCGGGACCGCTGAACGGTCGGCGCCCGCCCGCGCGGACGAGCCGGCCGGCGGATCGAGCTCCGTTCCGGGTGACCCGGCGGCTCAGGGCGCCTCGAGCAGCGCCACCGCCATGCCGATCAGCTCCTCCTCCAGCGCGTCGAGCGAGGGGCTGCCGTCCGCGTCCGGCTCGCGTTCCCAGGCGGCCAGGGCGCCGATGACGAACCGGGCCGTCAGCGCGACCCGTCGACTGCGGGCCGCGTCGGGCAGGTGGGTCAGTTCGGCGGCCATGTCGCGGAACAGGTCGTTCACCACCAGCACCGAGTCCACTCCGGGCCGGATCTCGGGGGCGTCGGCCTGGAGGGTGAAGAAGTTCAGGGCCACGCCTGCCAGCCACTGTTCGTTGAACCGGGCCCAGTAGCTGGGGTGGTACCGGCGCAGGTCCGCGGTGAGCGGCCGCAGGTAGGCCTCGACCATCGTCCGCAGCCCGTAGTCGCCGCGAGTGCGGGCGTCGTCGATGAGGACGGCCCGAGCCTCGTTCACCGGTTGGGCGTGCAGTTGCCACACCGCGTCGAGCAGCCCGTTCCAGGAGCCGAAGTGGTACGTGACCGCGGAGTTGTTGCGGTGCCCGGCGGCCTTGACCACCTCGCTGGCGCGGACGCCGTGGAGGCCGCGTTCGGCGACGAGGCGCTCGGCCGCCCGCACCAGAGTGAGACGGGCTGTTGACATTGTGGTGCGCGTCACGGTAATAAGAAACCCTTCTTAACTTCCGCCAAGGCTACCGGCCCGGCATCCCGCTCGAGAGGCTCCCATGCGTCCATCCCGTGTTTCCGTCCGAATGATAGGCGCGCTGGCGCTCACCGCCCTCGCGGTGACCAGCTGTTCCAGCTCCGACGGGGACTCCGCCACCTCGGCGTCGCCCGTACCGAACGGCGGCGACGTGCTGTCCTCCACGCCGCTGACCAACGCCGCGCTGCTGCCGAGTGCCGGCCGCAGCGAGCTGATCACCTACGCGTCGGAGAACGGCGAGGGCAAGCCGATCGTGGTCTCCGGCACCGTGGCGATCCCGTCCGGGACCGCGCCGGAGGGCGGCTGGCCGGTGATCAGCTGGGCGCACGGCACCACCGGCATCGCGGACACCTGCGCGCCGTCGGGGGACACCGTCGACGGCGCCGTGCACGACTACGTCGGCACGGTCAGCGCCACCCTGGACCAGTGGATCCAGAACGGCTACGCCGTGGTGCAGACCGACTACGAGGGCATGGGCACGCCGGGCGACCACACCTACCTCAACGCGACGTCGGAGTCGAACGCGGTCACGGACATCGTGCGGGCCGCCCGCCACCTCGACCCCTCGGTGGGCAGCAAGTGGTTCGTCGGCGGGCACAGCCAGGGCGGTGCGGCCGCGATCAGCGCGTCCGACCAGGCCGTGGACCGGGCGCCCGAGCTCACCCTGCTCGGTGCGATCGCGGTCGCGCCCGGCAGCGGCCTGAGCCAGACCCCGCAGTACATCGCGAGCGGCAGCCAGGCGGTGGCCCCGATCCTGTCCTTCCTGCCGATCACCCTGCTCGGCGCGGCGGCGGCGGACACCGCCGTGGTGCCGGAGGAGATCGTCACCCCGGCAGCGGAGCCGCTGATGAAGGCGGCGCGGACCGGGTGCATTGCCGACATCCGCGCGGCCATCGGCGACATCCAGGTGAACTCGGTGATCCGTCCGGGTGCGGACCTCGGTCCGTGGACGGACTACCTGGCCAAGCAGGAGCCCTCGAACGCCAACCCCAAGGTGCCGGTGCTGTTCGCGCAGGGCTCCACGGACGCCCTCGTCACGCCGGCCGCCTCGCAGATCCTGGTGAAGCAGCTGTGCGAGAAGGGAACCGAGCTGGACTACCGCAGCTACGAGGGCGCCGACCACCGCGCCGCCGTCGCCGCCTCGTTCTCGGACGCCACCGCCTTCACCAAGGCGCTGCTGGCCGGCGAGCAGGTTCCGACCACCTGCTGACGCCCTGAAAACGAAGTGCCCCTTGGCTACTGGAATCCAGTGGCCAAGGGGCACTCGTGTCCGTGCCGCCTGCTCGGCGGCGCGGGGACGGTCAGCGCAACTTGATGCTGCCGCCGTCGACCATCAGGGTCTGGCCGGTCATGTAGCTCGCGTCCGCGCTGGCGAGGAACACCGCGACCCGGCCGATGTCCGACTCGGGATCGCCGAACCGGTGCAGCGGCGTCTTGGCGAGCAGTGCCTCCTCGACGCCGGGGTTGGCCTCGATGTAGGCCTGGACGCCCTCGGTCAGGGCGAGCGGCGAGATGATGTTGACGTTGATGTTGTCCGTCGCCCACTCGTTGGCCGCGACCCGGCTGATCGCCCGGATTGCCTCCTTCGCGGCGGCGTACGAGCCCTGGGACAGCTGACCCTCGATGCCCGCGCCGGAGGCGAAGTTGATCACCGAGCCCTCGTTCGCGGCGAGCTGCGCGTGCGCGGCCTGCATCAGCCAGAACGTCGGGTAGAACCCGGTCCCGAACGACAGGTCGAGCATCTCCTGCGTGGTCTCGAGCAGCGGGGCCTGCCGGGACGCGTGCGCGTTGTTGACCAGCACGTCGAGCTTGCCGAACGCCTCGACCGCGGCCGCGACGATCGCCGCCGCGCTCTCCTGCTTGGAGATGTCCGCGTTGAGGAACCGCACGGAGTCGCCCAGCTCGACCTCGAGCGCCTTGCCCGTGTCGTCGTTGATGTCGACGACCAGGACCTTGGCGCCCTCCTTGACGAACGCGCGGACGATGCCCCGTCCGATGCCGCCGGCTCCGCCGGTGACGATTGCTACTTTTCCGTCGAGCCTCATCGGTGGCCTTCCCTGTGGTGTCGGTGGAGTGTCAGTTGATCGCGAGCGCCGGCTTCTCGAGCTCCGCCACGCCGTAGGCCGCGTAGGTCTCGTACGGGCCGCGGCCGACGAAGTAGGACGAGAGCTGCTCGTCGAGCTCGTTGACGGTGAAGGCGGAACCTGCTGCGTCGAAACGGTTCTCGACCTGAGGTGCGGCCATCAGCGCGACCATCTTGCCGTAGACGACGAATACCTGGCCGGTGATCTCGTGCGAGGCGGGGGAGGCCAGGTAGCTGACCAGCGTGCCGACGCGCTCGGGGGCGAGCGGGTCGAGCGCACCGGCCAGGTCGCCGGCCTCGCCGAAGGCCTCGGCGGTCATCGCGGTCCGGGCGCGCGGGCAGATCGCGTTGGCGGTGACGCCGTAGCGGGACAGGCCCTGCGAGGTGGAGAGGGTCAGCGCGGTGATGCCGGCCTTGGCTGCGGAGTAGTTCGGCTGTCCGGCGGAGCCGAACAGGAACGCCTCGGAGGAGGTGTTGATGACGCGGCCGTAGACCGGTCCGCCCGACTCCTTGCTCAGGTTCCGCCAGTACTGGGCGGCGGCGACCGAGGTGGCGGCGTGGCCCTTGAGGTGCACGCGCAGCACGTCGTCCCAGTCCGCCTCGGTCAGGTTGAAGACCATCTTGTCGCGCAGGATGCCGGCGTTGTTGACGAGGATGTCGAAGGAGCCGAAGCTCTTGACGGCCTCCTCGATCATTCGTCCGCCGAGCGTCCAGTCGGAGACGTCGCCGGTGACACCGATCGCCTGGCCGCCCGCCGCGCGGATCTCCTCGGCGACCGCGTGCGCGGCGTCGCCCATGTCGTTGACGACGACGGCGGCACCGGCCTCGGCGAGGGCGAGCGCCTCGGCCTTGCCGAGTCCGGCACCCGCGCCGGTGATGACGGCCGTACGGCCTTCCAGGCTCACTGTTTCGCCCATGGGGGCCTCCTAAGTCGTTGGTGCCGGTGGCCGGTTGTCGCCGGCCATCCACTGCTCCGTCAAAACTAGTATTCATTCTAGTTTGTTGGCAAGGGGTGGTCCCGGATCGTGACGAACGGATTCGGTGATCGGGCGGGTCCGGCGCGGATGGGTCGGATCCGCGCCGTCCGGTCCGCGAAACGCCTAGGCGGACACGCCGACAATCCCGTCCCCGGTCCCGGCCAGTGGGAGTGACTCACGACACGTGAGAAGATCGTGGCAGATTTTCGCAATCAGCCGGGCAGAAGGCCCGGCGGTGGTATTGCGAGCGGTCCGGAGTCCCGATGAACAAAATGCCCCTCACGAACGGCGAGGCTGAGCGTGCGCCCCTGACCAAGGGCCGAGCCTTCCTCCTGTTGGCGCTGGTGATCCTGCTGGTCGAGGTGATCCCGCTGGCGTACAACTTCGTCACTCCGGCGCTGCCCGAGATTGCCGGGCACTTCCAGACCACCGCCGTCGGCTGGGTGATCACCCTGGTCACCCTGGTGCTCGCGGCGACCACGCCGATCATGGGCAAGCTCGGCGACATCTACGGCAAGAAGACCGTGATGCTCTCCGCGTCTGCCGTGTTCGGACTCGGCTGCCTGATCGCCGCGGTCGCGCCGAACTTCGAGATCTTCCTCGTGGGCCGGGGCCTGCAGGGCGCGGGCATGGGCATCCTGGTGCTGGCCTACGGGCTGATCCGTGACGTGCTCCCGCGTGAGCTGGTTCCGGTCGCGGTCGGCTTCATCGCCACCGGCATGGGCGCGAGCACCATCCTCGGCCCGATCATCGGTGGGTACCTGATCGACAACTTCGGCTACACCAGCGTCTTCTGGGCGCAGCTGGCGCACGTCGCGGTGGCCGGTGTCCTGGTGGCGCTGCTGGTTCCCGAATCGACCCTGCGCGTGAAGTCCCGGCTGGACATCGTCGGTGCACTGATCCTCGGCGCGGGCGCGTTCGTGCTGCTCTTCGGCATCGGCAAGGCGACCACCTGGGGCTTCTTCGACACCCGGACCCTGATCTCGGTGCTCGGCGGCCTCGTGATTCTCGGCGGGTGGCTGCTCTACGAGCGTCGGCCGGCCGAGCCGCTGGTGGACCTGACGCTGCTCTTCCACAAGCCCGTCGCCAAGACCCTCGCCGCCAGCGGGCTGGTGCAGTTCGTACTGATCAGCCACGCCATGCTGATCCCGATGTTCGTGATGACCGACCGCGCGCTCGACCTCGGCTACGGGTTCGGCCGCACCGCGCTCGGTGTCGCGCTGTTCACCATCCCCACCGGCATCGCCTCGATGATCGCCGGGCCGGTCGGTGGCCACCTCTCCCGGCGGACCGGTCCCGCGCTGGTGCTGGTCGTCGGTGCCGGCGCCCTCACCGTCGGTTCCCTGATGCTCGCGATGATGCACGACACCACCGCCCAGGTGATCCTCGGCCAGATCGTGATGGGCATCGGACTCGGCGCCGCGTCCTCGGCGCTGCCGAACCTGATCATGGGCACGGTGCCCGCGACGTCGCAGGGCATCGCCGGCGGCATGCTCAACCTGTTCGGTTCGATGGGCAGCGCGGTCGGCAGCCAGCTGGCGGTCGCGATCCTCACCGTCCCGGGCGTGCTGGTCGCGGCCAACCACCTGACGCAGTACCAGGAGTCCGGCTACGTCTACGCGTTCGCGGCCCTCGCGATCGCAGGCGGTCTGGCCGCCGCCCTCGGACTCTCGTTGCACAAGCACCGGCTCGACGCGGACGCGTTGGTCGCGGCGGACGACGCGCCGGCGGAGGTCGCGGCCGGCCGCTAGGTCGTGCTCCGCGGCGTGCGGTCGAACTGAGGGTCGAGGTAATTCGTATAACTCACGATTTCAGGCCGTGCTGCTGGCTAGTGTGGCGGCAGACACAGTAGTTGTCCGCAGACCCGAATCGAGGTTCTGCAACTAGCCGCAGTACGGCCGTACCCACCGAAAGGTCGACCATGTCGAGCTCGTCGTCCACCCGCAATCTCGCCGACATCTTCGAGGCCGTCGCAGACGCCATGCCGGACCGGGAGGTGCTGGTCTGCGGAGACCAGCGCCGCACCCTGGCCGAACTCGACGAGCGCGCCAACCGGGTCGGCCACCACCTGCTCGCCGCAGGCGTGCAGGCCGGTGACCACGTCGGCATGCACATGCGCAACAGCGTCGAGTTCGTGGAAACCCTGCTGGGGCTGCTGAAGATTCGGGCCGTCCCGGTCAACGTCAACTACCGCTACATCGACGCCGAACTGCGTTACCTCTACGCCAACGCGGACCTGGCGGCCGTGGTCGTCGACGCCGACTTCGTGGACCGGACCACCGCTGTTGCCCCGGACTGCCCGGTGCTGCGGCACGTGCTGGTGCTCGGCGAGCCGTCGGCGGAGTCCGCCGCCGCGCTGGCCGCGGTGGTGCCGTCCGTCTCCGACTACCGGCGCGACGTCGACTCCGCTTCCGGGGCCCGCGACTTCCCGGCCCGCAGCGACGACGACCTGTTCGTCATCTACACCGGCGGCACCACCGGCATGCCCAAGGGCGTGCTGTGGCGTCAGGAGGACTTCTTCCGGTCCGCGCTGGTCAGTGGCAACCAGTACGGCGACGGCTACGACGACGGGCCGACGCTGGCCGCCGCGCACGCGCAGAACCCCACCCCGCCGACCTTCCTGCTCACCGCGCCGCTGATCCACGGCGCGGCGGTGTACACGCTGTTCACCGGCCTGTTCATGGGCACCAAGACGGTGCTGATGCCGCAGTTCGACGCGCTGGAGTCGCTGGCGCTGGTCGAGCGCGAGAAGGTCAACATCTACATGATCGTCGGCGATGCGATCGGTCGGCCGTTCGCCGACGCGGTGGCCGCGCACGGCGGCGACTACGACCTGTCCTCGCTGTTCGTCGTCGGATCCGGCGGCGCGCTGTGGTCGCAGGTGGTGCGCGACCAGATCACCGCGCTGTTCCCGAACATCTACCTCAACAACGGATTCGGGTCCTCCGAGTCCGGCATGGACGGCAGCATGCAGGCGCTCGAGGACGGCTCGTTGCGGATGGCGCCGCGGCCGGGCGTCTGCGTCGTCGACGCCGACCTGCGGCCGATCGCGCCGGGCTCGGACGACATCGGCTGGGTGGCCCACTCGGGTCACGTGCCGCTCGGCTACTACAACGACCCCGCCAAGACCGCGTCCACGTTCCCCGTCGTCGACGGGGTGCGGATGTCGGTGCTGGGCGACATGGCGCGCGTCGAGCCGGACGGCTCGATCATCATCCTCGGCCGCGGGTCGGCGTGCATCAACTCCGGTGGCGAGAAGATCTACGTCGAGGAGGTCGAGGAGGCCCTCAAGAGCCACCCGGCGGTGTTCGACGCCCTGGTGGCGGGCCTGCCGGACCCGCGGTTCGGCCAGCGGGTCGCCGCCGTCGTGCAGCTGCGCGAGGGCGCGGCGGCCACGGTCGAGGAGCTCACCGAGCACTGCCGCGGCCGGATCGCCCGGTACAAGGTGCCGCGCGAGATCGTCGAGGTGCCGGCGATCCTGCGTTCGCCGTCCGGCAAGGCCGACTACCGCTGGGCCCAGACCACGCTGGAGAAGGACGCGACCAGCAGCTAGCGTCGCCCAGTTGAAACAGACGAGCCCCCGACGGATTTCTCCGTCGGGGGCTCGTCTCGTTTGTGATGCGGTCAGACCCGGGGGCCTAGCTGGATCCGAACAGACCTGCCAGCGATCCGCCCGCGGCGTTGCCGCCGCCCGGCGTCTCCTCGGCCGCGACGGTGACGACCTTGGTGACGGTGGTCGCGGTGCCGTTCACGACGGCCTCGGCAGTCAGGGTCTGGCTGCCGGCGGTGGGCGTCCACGCGCAGGTGGCCGTGCCGGCCGCGGAAACCGGTGCGGTGCAGATCGTCTCGGTGCCGTTCTTGACGGTCACCTCGGTGCCCGCGTCGGCGCCGGTGACCGTGACGGTTGCCCGGGTGCCTGCGGTGGGAGCGGCCGGGTCCACCGAGATGACCGCGGTGCCGACCGGGACCGCGTTGACGGTGACGGTGACCGGGCCGGAGGCCGGGCCGGCGCCGACGGCGTTGGTGGCGACCGCGGTGACGGTCAGGCTGCCTGCGGCGTCGGTGACGATGTCGCAGCTGAAGGCGCCCGCGGCGTCGGTGGTGGCGGTGCAGGTCTTCTCGCCCGCGGTGACCGTGACGGCGGAGTTGGCCTCGGCCTTGCCGGAGACGGTGACGGTGTCACCGGCGGTGACGGTGGCCGGGGTCGCGACGACGTCGGTCGGGGCGGCGGGTGCGGTCGGGGCCGCGGTGACCTCGACGGTGATCGGCGCGGAGGCCGGGCCGGCGCCGACGGCGTTGGTGGCGACCGCGGTGACGGTCAGGCTGCCTGCGGCGTCGGTGACGATGTCGCAGCTGAAGGCGCCCGCGGCGTCGGTGGTGGCGGTGCAGGTCTTCTCGCCCGCGGTGACCGTGACGGCGGAGTTGGCCTCGGCCTTGCCGGAGACGGTGACGGTGTCACCGGCGGTGACGGTGGCCGGGGTCGCGACGACGTCGGTCGGGGCGGCGGGTGCGGTCGGGGCGGCGGTGACGGTGCCGGTCTGCGGCGCCGAGGTGGACTCCGCGTGGGTGGCGTCGCCGAGGTACTTGGCGGTGATGGAGAAGGCCTGGCCGGCGTCGGCGGCGGACGGGGTCCACGCGTAGGTGGCGGTGCCGTCGGCGATGGTGCCGTTGCCCAGGACGGTGCCGTTGTTGGCGAACTCGACGTCGCCGGTGGCGCCGGCGGGGACGGTGGCCGTCAGGGTGGAGACGGCATCGGACTGCGGGGCCGGGGAGACGGCGACGTCGGTGGTCGAGGCGTGCTTGGTGACCTCGACGGTGGCCGGGGTGGAGACCGGGCCGGTGCCGACGGCGTTGGTGGCGACCGCGGTGACGGTCAGGGTGCCTGCGGCGTCGGTGACGATGTCGCAGTGGAAGGCGCCCGTGGCGTCGGCGGTGGTCTCGCAGGACTTGTCGCCCGCGGTGACCTTGACCGTGGAGTTGGCCTCGGCCTTGCCGGAGACGGTCACGGTGGCGCCGACGGTGACGGTGGCCGGGGTCGCGACCAGGTCGGTCGGGGCGGCGGGTGCGGTCGGGGCCGCGGTGACGGTGCCGGTCTGCGGCGTCGAGGTGGACTCCGCGTGGGTGGCGTCGCCGAGGTACTTGGCGGTGATCGAGAAGGGCTGGCCGGCGTCGGCGGCTGCGGGAGTCCACGCGTAGGTGGCGGTGCCGTTGGCGATGGTGCCGTTACCCAGGACGGTGCCGTTGTTGGCGAAATCGACCTTGCCGGTGGCGCCGACGGGGACGGTGGCCGTCAGGGTCGAGGCGCGATCGGACTGCGGGGCAGGGGAGACCGCGAGGTCGGTGGTCGAGGCAAGCTTCGCGACCTGGAACTTCGGGCCGACGTTGGCCGGCGAGGTGCCCGTGCTCTGGTTCGAGGAGATGTGGACACTCGAGAGGAGGTCAACGCCGGTCGCGCAGGTCGGGCTGATGTCGTACTGGACCTCGTAGCTCGGCGCCTCGCCCCAGGTGCCGGTCATGCGGACGGAGTCGGCCTGGGGATCGACGCCGGGGTTGTTGCCGTTGACCTTGGCAGTGCCGGGCACGTAGGTCAGGCACGGATCGTGGAGGTCCTTGATCGCACTGGAGATCACCACTTTCCAGCTGGTCTCCTGCAACTGGGCGCTCACCTTGATCCGGCTGCCGATCAGCGGATTGGTGCCGGTGCCGGTGGGGACGTTCTGGATCGTCCGGTTGATCGTCCATGAACCGGAGGTGGTCGTCTCCTGGACCGAGAAGGCGGATGCTGTCCCGGCACCGAAGGACGCGGCGAAGCCCGCGGCCATCGCTGCGGTGCTGGCGCCGGCCACCAGCCGGCGTACGTTCTTGTTCTTCAACTCGGCGAAACCTTCCTAGAGCAAATGCACCGGCCGCATAGTTGGACGATCGTCCCAATCTGGCCGCGATTCGTGTCACGCTACGGCATCTGCGGGTCGGTGATCAGGATTCGCCGGATATTTGCGCCGCGCCTGCGCGAGAGCCATCGAATGGCCAGCCGAGGCGGATGGGAACCCGGTGGGCGAGGGGCGATTTGCGTCCGCTCCGGGGGATGGTCGCCGAGCTGCGCCGGGTCCGTCGGCCGGTGCGGGGTGGTACGACGCAAGTCGCCGGCCCGCCTCGAAAGGCGTTCCGGCGACTTGCCTTTGGCCGACCTGCTGGGGTCAGTCCCGGGTTCAGGCCTCGGCGGTCACGCCGGCCGCGAGGATCTCACGGGCCGAGTCGCGGCCGTCGAGCACTCGGCTGGTGCGCACGGTGCACTTCCACTGGCCGTCGATCTTCTTCATTTCCCAGCGGTTCGCGGTAACCCGCAGCACGGTGAAGCCGGGGGCGTCCTGGTCCTTGATGATCAGCTGCGACTTGCAGGTGGCCACGGCGGTGTCGCCGTCGATCGTGACGTAGCCCGGCTCGAGGATGTGGCCGCAGCCGCCCATGATCCAGTTCTGGTGTGCCTGTGAGCGGACCATCGCGGCGATCTCGGCGTGCCCACGCATGATGCCGGTGTCGACGTCGTAGATGCCGTCCTCGGCCCACACCCGGGTGACGGCATCGACGGAACCGCTGTCGATGGCGGGGCCGTAGGAGGCCATCAGCTCGAGAATCGCCAGTCGGTCCTCGAGCTTGGTGATCCGGTCGGCCAGGTCCTGCAACGTCAGGTCGGGCATGGGGCGCTCCTTGTGAAAGTGGTCGGTGTCGGGGGTCAGGTGAAGTCGATGCCGAGCGGAACCGCCAGCGCCTTCAGCGCCTCGAGTTGGTCGACATAGTGCTCGACGCCGGTCGCGGCGACGGTGACGCTGGCGATGGTGGCGCCTGCGTCACGCAACCGTGAGAGCGAGGTGGCCGTGCGGTCCGCGTTGCCGGTGGGGTCGAGGGCTCGACCCGCGTTGAGCACCACTTCCATTCCCTCGGGCACCGGGGCCTTGGCGAGCATGTCGGCCAGGTCGCCGAGGGGCAGGCCGAAGGGCACCCAGCCGTCACCGAGGGTGATCGCGCGGCGCAGCGACCGCGGCGTGCGGCCGCCGATCCACAGCGGCACCCGGTCCTGAACGGCGTGCGGCTCGACCACGAAGTCCTCGAAGTCGTAGAACTCGCCGTGGTACTGCGGATTGGGGCTGCCCAGCGCGGCGCGCAACGCGCGCAGGGCGTCGTCGGCCCGTGCGCCCCGGCCCTCGAACTGTGCCCCGATCAGGTCGAACTCCTCGCGCAGGCTGCCGACTCCGAGGCCAAGGGTGACGCGGCCACCGCTGATCCGGTCGAGGGTGCCGTAGCGCTTGGCGATCTCGAGCGGGTGGTGGTAGCCGAGCACCAGCACCTGCGTGACCAGCCGGAGTCGGCTGGTGCGGGCGGCGAGGAATCCGAGGGTGGCGAGCGGATCCCAGTAGGTTCCGCCACGCTCGGCGGCGATCTCGACCGGTACCGCGATGTGCTCGCTACAGGTCATATGGTGGTAGCCGAGCCGGTCCGCGGCCTCGGCAATCCGGGCGACCTCGTCGATGCCGGCACCGACCTCCCAGTCTGCGCGGGTGGTTGGATGCTGGATCAGCACTGGGCTGACGATGCCGATCTGCATGGGTTACTCGCTCCGTGGATGGGGGTGGCGCAGTGCCACGGTTGATTGTTTCCTATCGCAGTATCGGCAGGTCCGGGCCTTGCCTCCCGGTGGGCGAGACGGGCAAGTCGTCTCCCGGGACTCCCAGTCAGTGGGAGTAGTTGCTACAATTCTAGAAATCATTTCAGTTTTGCAGATCGGGTGCTCTCGATCCGGACCGTGAGGAGACGCCATGACGGTGCTCACAGATGCCTCCGCACAGCGGGGCAACCGCGACGCTCCCCCGTCGATGGTCGAGCGGATGACGCTGATCCTGGACGCGTTCGACGGCAGGGCCGCACGGCTGACGCTCGAGGAGGTGGCCCTGCGGTCGGGTCTGCCCCGGTCGACCGTGCACCGCATCCTGGACTCCCTGGTCAAGCTGAACTGGGTCGAGCACGCGTCCTTCGGCTACCGGCTCGGGCGGCGCGCCCTCGGGGTCGGCGGGGACGGCGGGCACGCCGAGCTCCGCGAGGTCGCCGCGCCGCTGCTCCACGAGCTGCACATGCAGACCGGCATGGTGGTGCACCTGTCCGTGCTGGCCGGCAACGAGGTGGTCTACCTCGACAAGATCGGCGGCCGGCTGGCCGCCGCCATTCCGTCCCGGGTCGGTGGCCGCGTCCCCGCCCAGTCGTCCGCCTGCGGCAAGGCGATGCTCGCGTGGCTGGACCCGGAGCAGGTGGACACGCTCGTCGGCAACAACCTCGTCCGCATCACCGAACGCACCATCGCAGACCTCGGGATCCTGCACCTCGAGCTGAACCGGATCCGGCAGCGCCGTGGCCTGGCGTTCGAGCGCGAGGAGTCCGCTCGCGGCGTGGCCTGTGTCGCCAGCGCGGTGCGCGGACCCGAGGGGCCGGTCGCCGCGATCTCGCTGTGCGGAGGCTCCCGCAATGCGCAGCTCGAACGGGTCGCCCCGCTGGTGGTCGACGCCACCCGTGAGATCGCCCGGACGCTGTACCCGGAGCTCGGCAGCCCGCGTCGGGGAGCGCAGCCGGTGCCGGTGGTCGACACGGACAGCTGGTCACCGGAGGCTCGGGCGCGCCTGCTGTCCGTGCAGAGCGGTGGCTGGATCTGATCTGCCCCCACCCGCGTTCGGCAGGCTAGGCGCCGGAACCCAGCCCGAACTGGCCGCGGAAGAACACCATCGGTGCCGCGGCGTGGAGGTCCTCGAGCTCGAGGACCCGGCCGATCACCACATCGTGGTCGCCGGCCACGTGCACCGCATCGACCTCGGCGTGCACCCGCGCCAGCACCTGCGGCAGCGTCGGGGTCTCCCAGCGGGACAGGTCCCAGTCGAGGTCGTCGAACTTGCGGCCTCGGCTGGAGCCGAACCGTCCGCACATCTCGTCCTGCGCCTCCGCCAGGACGTTGACGGTGAAGCGTCCGGACCGGCGGATCCGGGGCCAGGCAGAGCCCCGGTGGTCTGCGCAGAACAGCACCATCGGCGGTTCCAGGGACACCGAGGCGAACGACTGGCACGCGAACCCGATGGGTCCGTCGTCGTCGAGGCCGGTCACCACGGTGACACCGCTGGCGAACTGGCCCATGACCCGCCGCATCTGAGCGGGGTCGGGGGCGGGGGCGTTCTGGGCGTCTACCTGTGCGTCTACGAGCATGCGTCGAGCGTAGGAAGGGCCGGTGCCGGCGTCGGCGCAGGTCCCGATGAGTGGAACCCGTCCGGCGCGCAGTGCGCCCGACCGGGGGCGCATTCGGATCTCGCTGATCGGGATGGCGGGGGACTAGAAGGGATGGTGCTGGCAGCGTGTGTTTCATGACGAGCGAACTCACCTACGAGGGCACCCTCCGAGAGGTCACGACCGACCGTGGCGTGCTGCGATACCACGAGGCCGGAGACGGTCCGCCGCTGCTGCTGCTGCACGGTTCCGGCCCGGGTGTCACGGGGTGGCGGAACTACCGCGGGGTCCTCGGTGACTTCGCGGAACACTTCCGCTGCCTGGTGCTCGAGTTCCCGGGGTTCGGCGTCAGCGACCCCGGTGACGGCAACCCGATGGTCATGGCACTGGCGTCGGTGGGCACTTTCCTCGACGCCATCGGCATCGAGGGGCCGGTGCACATGATCGGCAACTCGATGGGCGGGATCGTGGCGACCAACGTCGCCATCCACCAGCCCGAGCGGGTCGACAAGCTGGTCACCATCGGCGGAATCGGCAAGAACGTCTTCGCGCCGGGCCCCGGCGAGGGCATCAAGCTGCTGATGGAGTTCACCGACAACCCGACCCGCGACGGCCTGGTCCGGTGGCTGCAGTCGATGGTCTTCGACCCGGCGGTGGTCACCGAGCAGCTGATCGAGGAGCGTTGGGCGCTCGCCACGGAGCCCACCACGCTGGAGATCGCCGCACGCATGTACAGCTCGAAGGCCTTCGCGGCCAACTCCGCCGCGGCGAAGGCGGCCGGGACGACCCCGTACTGGGCCCAGCTGCACAAGGTCAAGGCGCCGACGCTGCTGACCTGGGGGCGCGACGACCGGGTCAGCCCCGTCGACATGGCGATGCTGCCGATGCGCGACATTCCGAAGGCGGAACTGCACGTGTTCCCCAACTGTGGCCACTGGACGATGATCGAGGCACGCGATGCCTGGGTGTCGGCCGTGCTGGCATTCCTCACTCGCAAGGACGGATAGACCACATGAGCAACTGGGACAACTTCGACCAGGTCGTCGACTTCCTCGTCGTCGGCAGCGGCGGCGGCGGCATGAGCGCCGCCATCGCGTCGGCGGACAGCGGCCTCGACACGCTGGTGATCGACAAGGGCAAGACCTTCGGCGGTTCGACCGCGATCTCCGGTGGCGGCATCTGGATCCCGAACGCTCCGACGCTGGTCCGCAAGGGCGCGCAGGACGACCCGGCGGTCATCCGCCGGTACCTCAAGAACCTCACCGCGGGCTCCGGTGTCAGTGACGCGCGGATCGACGCGTACATCGACGGCGGCCCGAAGCTGATGGAGCTGCTCGACACCAGCCCGCACATGAAGCTGTACTGGGTGAAGGGCTACTCCGACTACCACCCGGAGAACGACGGCGGCAGCGCCCTCGGACGCACCATCGAGTGCATGCCGTTCGACACCCGCAAGCTGAAGGACGACGAGAAGTTCCAGCGTCCGAACAGCATGAAGGGCCCGCTCGGCCTGTGGGTCACCTCGAAGGACTACCACGACCTGGCGATGGTCAAGCGGACGTGGGCCGGCCGTCGGGCCTCCATGGTCGCGGCCTGGCGGGTGGCGTCCAACGTCGTGCGTCGTCGGCACATGTCGACGGGCGGCCGGGCCCTGGTGGCCCGGATGCGCATGGTGCTCAAGGAGGCCGGCGTCCCGTTGTGGCTGCAGACCTCGATGACGGAGCTGGTGACCGACGCGCACGGCGTCGTGATCGGTGCGGTCGTCGAGCGCGAGGGCAAGACGGTCCGGATCGGCGCCCGGCGTGGCGTGCTGCTGGCCACCGGCGGCTTCGACCACAACCAGCAGATGCGTGATCAGTACCTGCCCGAGCACGGCCGCGCGAACATCAGCGCGGGTGCCCGGGAGAACGTCGGCGACGGCATCGTCGCGGGCCAGAAGCTCGGCGCCGCAGTCGATCTGATGGACGACGCCTGGTGGATGCCGTCGGTCTTCCATCCGATGGGTGCGGTGATCCCGCTGGTCTCCGAGCGGTGCATCCCGCCGTCGGTGATCGTCAACAGCCAGGGCGAGCGCTTCACCAACGAGTCCTCGCCGTACGTGAACTTCGTGCACGACCAGCTCGAGGGCGGCCACGTCCCGGCCTGGTTCATCATGGACACCAAGGCGAAGAACCGCTACCCGTTCGCGCAGGTCCTGCCGAACATGCCGTTCCCGCAGGGCTTCTACGACTCGGGTGTGGTGCACAAGGCCAACACCCTGGCCGAGCTGGCGGAGAAGGTCGGGATTCCCGCAGACAAGCTGGCGGCCACGATCGAGCGCTTCAACGGTTTCGCGCGCAGCGGCACGGACGAGGACTTCGGCCGGGGCGACAGCGCCTACGACCGCTACTACGGCGACCCGACCATGAAGAACCCCAACCTCGACGAGATCGTCAAGGGCCCGTTCTACGCGATTCGTTGCGAGGCAGGCGACCTGGGAACCAAGGGCGGCTTGGTCACCGACGAGAACAGCCGGGTCCTGCGGGCCGACGGCACCGCGATCGACGGTCTGTTCGCGACGGGCAACACCACGGCCTCGGTGATGGGCAACGAGTACGCCGGCGCCGGCGCCACCATCGGACCGTCGATGGTGTTCGGATACATCGCTGCGCAGTACGCCGCCGCGAATGCCCTCCCACTGAGCGAGAGCGCACCCGCGGCATCCAGCTGAGGCTGGGACGTTCGTCAGCAGTAGGCGGCTCGCCGCCAGATAACACACAAGAGAGCCGAGGAAGTCATGGGTCAGGTTCAGGAACGCATCGCGCAGTACGCAGACGAGATCCGCGCCGAGGGCGCCGAGGGCGACAAGCTCATGCGCCTGTCGGACACCTCCGCGAAGCGGCTGCGTGAGTCCGGCGCCATCCGGATGCTGCAGCCGAAGAAGTACGGCGGCCTCGAGGTGCACCCCCGCGAGTTCGCCGAGACCGTCATGTCCGTCGCCGCGATGGACGGCGCCACCGGCTGGGTCAACGGCATCGTCGGCGTCCACCCCTGGGAGATGGCGTTCTCCAGCGAGCAGCTGCAGGAAGACATCTGGGGCCAGGACAACGACACCTGGGTCGCCTCGCCGTACGCGCCGCTTGGCGTCGCGAAGCCGGTCGACGGGGGCTACATCCTCAACGGCCGCTGGCAGTTCTCCTCCGGCACCGACCACTGCCAGTGGGTCGTCCTGGGCGCAATGACCGGCGACGAGAACGGCAAGCCGCTGATGCCGCCGGTGCAGATGCACGTGTACCTGCCCCGCGAGGACTACGAGATCGTCGAGGACTCCTGGGACGTCATCGGCCTGCGCGGCACCGGCTCCAAGGACGTCATCGTCAAGGACGCCTTCATCCCGACGCACCGGACGATCCTGGCCAGCGAGGTGATGAACGGCAACGCCCAGCGCGAGTCCGGCCGCACCGAGACGCTCTACAAGATGCCGTTCTCGTGCATGTTCCCGCTCGGCATCACCTCCGCGGTGATCGGCATCGCCGAGGGCGCGCTGGCCTGCCACATCGAGGCGCAGAAGACTCGTGTCGCGATCACCGGCACCAAGATCAAGGACGACCCGTACGTCCTCTACGCAATCGGTGAGGCGGCCGCGGAGATCGCGGCCTCGCGCGCCGCGATCCTCGAGACCGTGGACCGGTTCTGGGACATGACCGAGAAGGGCACGGAGATC
Source organism: Rhodococcus kronopolitis (assembly GCF_042654025.1). Classification (NCBI taxonomy): domain Bacteria; kingdom Bacillati; phylum Actinomycetota; class Actinomycetes; order Mycobacteriales; family Nocardiaceae; genus Rhodococcus; species Rhodococcus kronopolitis. The sequence goes on from NZ_JBHSFO010000004.1 coordinate 195,878, forward strand.
GACTTCGAGGCCCGGGCCATCGGTCGTCGGACCCAGACCGCGGCGGCGTGGCGTGCGGTGCGTGCCGTGGACGAGATCTTCGCCCGGTCCGGTGGCAACGCCGCGCACTACAAGCACCCGATGCAGCGCTTCTTCCGGGACGCGCACGTGGGCATCGCGCACGCGATCCACGTGCCCGGTTCGATCTTCCACTCCTCGGCGCTGGCCCAGCTCGGCGGCGAGCCGCAGGGCATCCACCGGTCGATGATCTAGTCCACCCCGACTCGCGAATAGATAGGTAGAGAACATGACTGAAATCCGGTCGCTCGGATACCTCCGGGTCCAGACCGCGGACGTCCCGCGTTGGCGCGAGCTGGTCGTCGACGGGCTCGGCATGGCCGTCGGGTCGGGTCCGGAGCCGGACGGGCTGTACCTGCGGGTCGACGAGCGTCGCTCACGGCTGCAGGTGCTGCCCGGCGACGTCGACCGGGTGCTGGCCGTGGGCTGGGAGGTCCGCGACGAGTTCGCCCTCGAGGCCGTGCGCCGGCAGGTCGAGAAGGCCGGCGTCGAGGTCACCGAGCTGTCGGAGGAGGAAGCCCTCTACCGGGACGCCGAGCGGGTCATCACCTTCCGCGACCCGTCCGGCACCCTGCTCGAGGTGTTCTTCGGGCCGGTGCTCGACCACAGCCCGGTGGTCACCCCGCACGGTGGCAACTTCGTCACCGGTGCGTCGGGTCTGGGCCACGTGGTGCTGCCGACGCCGGCGGCCACCGAGACCTACGCCTTCTACACCGAGGTGCTCGGGTTCCTGCCGCGCGGTGCGGTCCGCCTCGGCGGGCCGAACGCGCCGCTGCCTGCCCGGCGGGTGCGCTTCCTCGGCGTCAACCAGCGGCACCACAGCCTGGCGATCTGCCCGGCGCCGCCGACCGAGGCCCCCGGCATGGTGCACCTGATGATGGAGGTCGACACCCTCGACGCCGTCGGCCAGGCGCTCGACCGGGTCGGCAAGCTCGGATTCACGATCTCCTCGACCCTGGGTCGGCACACGAACGACAAGATGGTCTCGTTCTACGTGCGGGCACCGGGTGGCTGGGACCTCGAGTTCGGCACCGAGGGGATGCTGGTGGACGAGAGCCACTACACCGCGGAGGAGATCACCGCGGACAGCTACTGGGGCCACGACTGGTCCGCCAGCGAGCCGCTGGCGGCGTTCCAGCCGAAGTAGTCGATCGGCAGGCCCGATCGGCCGGATTCTCCACACCGGAAGAACGCGGCGGTCGCCCTCACCGGGCGGCCGCCGCGTTCTTCCGTTGCCGGGTTCGATGCGTCCGGGGTCTACTCTCGCGCCCCGCGGGCGCATATCGTGGAAGGCCGATCCCACTCTGCCGAGGAGTTGCGATGGCCGCCCAGCTCGAACCGGAACCGGTGCCCAGCTTCGAGGGGCTGCTGGCGACGTACGTCAACTGCACGCTGAAGCGGTCGCCGGAGCGAAGTCACACCCAGGGCCTGATCGACCGCAGCGTCGGACTGATGCGCGAGGCCGGGGTCGCGGTCGACGAGATTCGCGCGGTCGACCACGACATCGCGACCGGCGTCTATCCCGACATGACCGAGCACGGCTGGCCCAGCGACGAGTGGCCACGACTGTACGAACGGATCATCGCCTCGGACATTCTGGTGCTGGCCGGACCGATCTGGCTGGGGGACAACAGTTCCGTGATGAAGAGGGTGATCGAGCGGCTGTACGGGTGTTCCTCGATCCTCAACGAGAAGGGGCAGTACGCCTACTACGGCCGGGTCGGCGGCGCTCTGCTCACCGGCAACGAGGACGGCGTCAAGCACTGCGCGATGAACGTGCTCTACAGCCTTCAGCACCTGGGCTACGTGATCCCGCCGCAGGCCGACGCCGGTTGGATCGGGGAGGCCGGGCCCGGGCCGTCGTATCTCGACGAGGGCTCCGGTGGGCCCGAGAACGACTTCACCAACCGCAACACCACCTTCATGACCTACAACCTGATGCACCTGGCGGCGATGCTCCGCCGCGAGGGTGGTATTCCCGCGTACGGCAATCAGCGATCGATGTGGGACGCGGGTTGTCACCCGAGGTTCGCCAATCCCGACTACCGCTGACCCGGCGGTGGCCGCGCCCCGTCCCCGAGCGCGGCCACCGGTGGTGTCCTCGGTGTGGTCCCGGTCAGGCGGGGAGGCCGAGTGACCGCGCCAGCGTCGGCCAGGCCTTGGGCAACTGGTCCACCCAGTAGGCCCAGGCGTGGGTGCCCGTCGGCTCGAAGTCGAACGTCGCCGGAATCTGCAGTTCCTTCAGTTCGGACTGCAGTTTGCGGGTGCAGACGTCCGCCGCCGCCTCGATGGACCCGCCCACGACCACCCGTTCGGCGTAGTTGGCGATGTCGGGGGTCTCGTACCGGCCCGGCAGCCCCGAGGCCACCGAGACGTAGATGTCCTTGCCGCGCAGTGCTTCCGCGTTGCGCACCGAGTCGTGTTCGGCCCACTGCGGACCGCCGACCTTGCCCCAGAGGTTTGCCGGGTCGCCGCCCCGCGAGGACACCGTCGCCTGCACGCTGAGGCGTCCCACGTCGTTGGTCGTCGAGTAGCAGCCGCTGAACACCGCGATGCCGCGGTACATCTCGGGATACCGGTGGGCGAGCATCATTGCGCCCTGCGCACCCATGGACGCGCCCAGCAGCGACTTGACGCCGTTGGTCTTCAGTCGGGCGTCGAGTAGCGGCGGCAACTCCTTGGTGATGAAGGTTTCCCACTTGTGCAGGCCGACACTCGGGTCGATCCGGTCCCAGTCGGTGTACATGCCGGACACGCCGCCGTTGATCATCACGACGTTGACGTTCTTGTCCGCGAAGAACTGCGGGGCACCGCCGATGCTGACCCAACCGCTGGTGTCCTCGCTGGCGTCGACGCCCTCGAGCGCGTAGATCGACGGGCGCGGGACGGAGTTGTCCTTCGGCAGCAGGACCTCCACCCCGATGTCGCGGCGCATCGCAGGCGAGGCCACGGTGAATCGGACCAGCTGATCGGACTTCTCTTCCTCCCCGACGATCGCCGCGACGGTGATGTCGTCGCGGAGCGCGGGCAGCGGTGGGTGCTCGTTCTGGAGCGGACCGGGAATCGTAGACCCCGCGGTGACGCTGCCCCCGTCGGAACTGCCTCCCACGCTTCCGACCACGCTGCCGAGGCTGCCGCTCGCACTGCCGGCGCTCCCGGAGTCGTCCGCTGCCGCGGCGGGGCCGATCGGCAGTGCGACGAGCGAAGCGACCGAGATGCCGAGGACCGCTGTGCGCAGGGTGCGGCGTACCGAGCGTGTAGAGACCGAACCTGTCGTCACAGAACATCCCCTAGATGGTGCGATTCATTTTGGGGAGAACCTACCGCGGTAAGTGCCGCGCCCAGGGAAATTCAGACGATTTGGTCTGTTTGGTGGAGTCGCGGTCGCGACGCCCTGCCGTGCAGACGACCGTGGCCGCACCCCGGGATCAGGGGTGCGGCCACGATGTGTCCAGGCGTCGGATCCGGTGCCTGCTAGCGGCCCATCAGCTTGCGCATCGCCTCGGCCGCGCCCTTGACCTTCTTGTCGCGGGGGAAGCCGCTGCGCTTCTGCGCGGCCTCGTAGTTGCCGCCTGCGATCCAGATGGGGCCGTCGGTGAGGTGCTCGAGACCCTCGCGGGCCGCGTCCTCGGCCTCCTGGACGATCATGCCCGGGATGTCGAAGTTCAGTCCGGCGCGCACCATGGCGGGGGTGCGGGTGACGCCGAGGACCAGCTCGACGACGTGCACGCCGTGCGGCTCGAGCTCGAGCCACAGGCTCTCCGCGAACACCCGGCTGAACGCCTTCGACGCCGCGTAGATGCTCTGGTGCTCGGAGCCCATGTAGCCGGCCAGCGAACCGAGCAGCATGATGCCGCCACGGCCGCGGTCGCGCATCAGTCCACCGAAGTGGTGCGAGAGCTCGAGCTGCTTGATGATGTTCAGCTCGATCACGCCGCGGAAACCGTCGAGGTCGCCGGTGACGAACTCGTGTCCGTAGCTGTTCGCGCCTGCGTTGAAGATCAGCAGGCCGACCTCGACGTCGTCGGTGACCCGACGGATCTGGGCGAGTGCATCGGTGGCGAGCAGGTCCAGCGACAGGGTGCGAACCTCCACACCGTGCGTGCGGACCTTCTCCGCGGTCTCCTCGAGCGGGCCGGGCTTGCGCGCGATCAGGACGAGGTTGAAGCCCGCCTGGGCCAGCTCGTCCGCGAACGCCGCACCGACGCCCTCGGAGCCGCCGGCGATGACGGCCCACGGGCCGTACTGGTTGATGTCGATCATGAACGGATCCTCTCGGAAAACAGCGTGGTCAGGGTGCGATCTGGGGCTCGGGGACGGGATCCTCGTTGGTGATCGAGATCCGGCCCTCGACCGCGGCGCGCTGGATGGTGGCGTTGAGCGCCTCGCAGCGCATCACGGGAGCGCCGGGACGTCCCTCGCGACCGGACCAGTTGTGGATCTCCTCGCAGGTCTCCTGCGCGGCAGCGTTCCACTGGATCGCGGTGTGCTCCCAGCTGTGCTTCTGGACCTGCACGCAGGCCCCGCACCGCTCACACGCCAGCGGCTGCATTCTCCCGTGCCTTCTGCTCGAGGTTCGCGTCGACCTGCTTGCGCCAGGACGCGACGGCCTTGGAGGTGTCCATCTCGTGCTCGAAGCGCTCGGTCATCTCCGGCTGCACGTCCGCGCGGTCCACGTAGAACTGCTCGTACCAGCGGCGCAGCTGGTAGACCGGACCGTCCTCCTCGCACAGCAGCGGGTTCTCGATCCGGGTCTTGTTCTTCCAGATCGCGATGTCCTGCTCGAAGCCCTTGGCGATGAAGGTGCCGAAGTTCTTGGCCATCTCCGTGGCGGCCTCGCCCTGGAACCGGTCCGACTTCTTCACGATGATGCCGTACATCAGCACGAACTTGTCGGGGCCGACCGGGTAGTGGCAGTTGAGGAGGACGGACTCGACGTCGTAGTCCTCGTACTTGTAGGTCAGGTCGTCGATCATGAAGGACGGCCCGAAGTACGACGCGTCGGAGCGGCTGCCGACCATCTTCGGCGTGCCGGAGGCGTGCGGTCGCATGTCCTCACGCGCCTGGCCGTGCATGAACTGGCTGGCGACCTGGCCCTCGAAGACGTTCTTGAAGAACGTGGGGAACGAGTAGTGCACGTAGAAGAAGTGCGCCATGTCGACGATGTTGTCGACGATCTCGCGGCAGTTGGTGTCGACCTCGGTGGTGTACCAGACCCAGTCGGACCACTCGTCGGACAGCGCGCCCTCGATCCTCGGGATGTACATGTCGGCCTCGGTCGGCGCCTTGCCCTCGGGGTCGTTCCAGACGAAGAGCATGCCGTCCTGGTCGAGGGTGGTCCAGGCGCGGGTCTTGGCGATCGGCGGCACCCGGCGGGCGTAGGGGATGCCGGTGCACTTGCCGTTGCCGCCCCAGCGCCAGTCGTGGAACGGGCACGCGATGGAGTCGCCCTTGACCTCGCCCTGGGACAGGTCGCCACCCATGTGACGGCAGTAGGCGTCGAGGATCTTGATCTCGCCCTCGCTGGTGGCGAAGACGACCAGCTTGGTGCCGAAGGCCTCTACCGAATGCGGCTTGCCGTCGCGGTAGTCCGCGGACAGGCCCAGGCAGTGCCAGCCTCGCGCGAACCTGGTGGGCGCCGTTCCGGACTCGATAACGCGAACTTCATCGTCTGCGGACTGCGTGCTGGTCACGGTTGTTCCATCCCTTCGAGCGATGCCGCCTGGGCTGCGGCGAAAGACCATTGGCGATCGTTGTTTGCGACGCTAGTGAGGGGTGAAGTGGGTGTTTCCTCCAATCTCACTGGCCGGGACGATTCCGACATGACGCGCCGGTCGCGTCGGCGCTCGCCGCCGATAAGATCTATCGAATGACCAACGAGGTTCTCGGGGCCGTGCGCGAACTCCTCCCCGCCATCGCCGCCGGCGCGCTGGCGACCGAGGATGCGCGGCGGATTTCCGAGACGACCATCGGCGCGCTCACCGACGCCGGGGTGTTCCGGATGTTGCAGCCCGCGCGGTACGGCGGCGCCGAGACCAACCCCGTCCACTTCTACGAGGTCGTGCGGGCCATCTCGGGGGCCTGCGGGTCCACCGGCTGGGTCGCCTCGGTGCTCGGCGTGCACCCGTGGCATCTCGGGCTCTTCGACGATTGCGCGCAGGCCGAGGTCTGGGGCGAGGACCCGGACACCCTGATCTGTTCGTCGTACGCGCCGATCGGCCGGATGACGCCGGTTCCCGGTGGGTACGAGGTCTCGGGCGTGTGGCGGTTCTCCTCCGGCGTCGACCATGCCGACTGGGCGCTGCTCGGTGGGATGCTGGTCGGGGATCAGGGCGAGCCGATGGACTTCACCACGATTCTCGTGCCGCGCAACGACTACGAGATCCGCGAGATCTGGGACGCGGTCGGCCTGCGGGGCACCGGCAGCAACGAGATCACCGTCGTGCGGGCCTTCGTGCCGGAGTACCGGGTGATGCGGAACTACCAGATCTCGCAGCTGCGTGGCCCGGGCCAGGAGGTCAACACCGGCCCGCTCTACAAGATCCCGTTCGCGACGGTGTTCACGACGGCGATCGCCGCGCCGGTGATCGGTGTGGTGGCCGGTTGCTACGAGACCTACCTGGCGACCATGCGCGACCGGGTGCGGCTGAGCCTTGGCGGCGGCCGGTTCGTCGAGGACCGGTTCGCGCAGGTGACCGTCGCCCGGGCGGCCTCCGAGATCGACGCCTCGATCCTGCAGATGGACCGCAACGTGACGGCCCTGTACGAGGCCGCGTCCGCTGGTCAGGAGATCACGATGCTGCTGCGGCTGCGCTCCCGGCGAGACCAGGTGCTCGGTACCGAGCGTGCCCTCGACGCCATCGAGAAGCTGTTCAAGACCGCGGGTGGGCAGTCCTTGGACCGCGGCAACCCGATCGAGCGGGCCTGGCGCGACGCCCACGCCGGTGGGGTACACGTCGCCAACGACACCGAACGCGGACTGCAGCTCTACGGCCGCGGCGCGTTCGGTCTCCCGGTCGAGGACAACATGGTCTAGGACGGCTGCTCCTTCGACGTGGCCGCGGTGCCGCCGAACCGGCGCGCGAGGTTCTCCGATGTCGTCGCGCCCGGGCTCCACTGTGCGATCCACGGGCCGGTGCCCTCGCTCTGGTCCAGCACCCCGGACTCGAGCCAGGCGTAGCGCCGCCCCAGGGCCGATTCCGCGATCGTCTGGTCGACCGCGTCGGTGTTGTCCCACAGCGCCGCGAACAGCCGGTCCACCCGCAGCCGGGACTGCAGGCAGAACGCGTCGGCCAGCTCGGGGGCGGCGGTGCCGGTGTCGCCCGGCTCGTGTCGCTGCAGCTCGGCGCGCACGCATGTCGCGGACATCGCAAACAGCTCGGCGCCGATGTCGACCACCCGGCCGAGGAACGCCTGGTGCTTCTCCATCCCGGCCTGCCAGCGTGCCATCCCGTAGAACGTGGACCGGGCCAGCTTGCGCGCGCTGCGTTCGACGAACCGCAGGTGCGTCGCGAGCAGGCCGAACTCGCCGTACGAGTTGGGCAGCTGCCCCTTGCCTGCGACCAGGTGCGGCAGCCACTTCGCGTAGAAGCCGCTGGCGCCGAGCGCCGCCCGCGCCTTGTGCTGCAGGTCCGCCTTGGCGTCCGCGAGGTCCCCGGCCGCGGCCAGGTGCGCGTCTACGGCCTCCCGCGCGACGAGCAGCCGCATGATCTCGCTCGAGCCCTCGAAGATCCGGTTGATCCGCAGGTCCCGCAGCTGTTGCTCGGCGGGTACCGCCCGCTCGCCGCGGGCGGCCAGCGACGCCGCCGTCTCGTACCCGCGGCCGCCGCGGATCTGGACGAGTTCGTCGGCGATCAGGCAGGCCATCTCGCTGGCCCACAGCTTGGCCAGCGCGGCCTCGATCCGGATGTCGTTGCGCCCCTCGTCCGCCATCTGACCCGACAGTTCGAGCACCGACTCCAGCGCGTAGGTGGTGGCCGCGATGAACGAGATCTTGGCGGCCACGGCGCCGTGCCTGCCGACCGGGCGGCCCCACTGCACCCGCTCGGCGGACCATTCCCTGGCGATCTTCAGCGACCACTTCCCGGCCGCGGTGCACATGGCCGGAATCGCGAGCCGGCCCGCGTTGAGCGTGGTCAACGCGATCTTGAGGCCGTCGCCCTCGCGGCCGATCAGGCTCGTGCGCGGCACCCGCACCCGGTGCATCCGGGTGACGCCGTTCTCGATGCCGCGCAGGCCCATGAAGGTGTTGCGCCGTTCGACGGTGATGCCCGGCGCGTCCGCCTCGACGACGAAGGCGGAGATACCCCCGGGGTGCGCATTGCCCGGCTCGCCGGGGCGCCCCTCGCTGCGGGGCACCCGGGCCATCACCACCAGGAGCTCGGCGACCACACCGTTGGTGGTCCAGAGCTTGACGCCGTCGAGCAGGTAGCCGTCGCCGTCGGCGGTCGGCGTGGCGGTCGACGCCATCCGCGCGGGGTCCGACCCGACGTCCGGTTCGGTCAGCAGGAAGGCCGAGATCGCGCCCTTCGCGCAGCGCGGCAGGAACTCGCGCTTCTGGGCCTCGGTGCCGGCCAGCTTCAACGGTTCCGGCACGCCGATGGACTGGTGTGCGGACAGCAACGCCCCGATGCTCGGATGCACCGACGAGACCAGCATCAGCACCCGGTTGTAGGCCACCTGGGACAGGCCGAGCCCGCCGTACTCCTCGGGCACCTTGAGCCCGAAACAGCCGAGTTCGGCGAGGCCGCGGACGTACTCGTCCGGGATGACCGAGTCCCGTTCGATCACCGAACCGTCAAGGCCTGCGCAGTATTCGGCGAGCTCCGCGAGAAACCGTCCGGTGCGCGCGTCGGCATCGGGGGCCGGCCGGGGGAATGGGTGCACCAGGTCCAGCCGGAACCTGCCGAGAAACAATTCCTTGGCGAAGGAGGGTTTGTCCCAGCCGCTCTCCCGGGCTTCCTCTGCGACGGCGCGCGCCTGTTCCTCGGTGACCTGGGCCGGTGCAACCATGATTCGCCTCCTCGACGGGCGATCGGAGAACCTACTGGCGAGTATTCCCCTCTCGTCAGGTCACCGACAACCCCTGGGCTGCCTACAGTGGTAGGTGGATTGCCCGCCCAGGAGGTCGCCATGGCGTACTACCGGCAGCTCGGCAGCGTCCCGCCGAAGCGGCACACCGCGCACCGCGACCCGGCCGGCCGGCTCTACCGCGAGGAGCTGATGGGCGAGGAGGGCTTCGCCTCCGACTCCTCGCTGCTGTACCACCGCGGTGTCCCGTCGGCGATCGTCGACGCCACGGTGTGGGAGCCCCCGGACCAGACGACGACGCCGAACCATCCGTTGACGCCGCGGCACCTGGCCCTGCACGAACTGTTCCCCGAGTCGGCGTGGGCGGAGACCGACGTGGTGACGGGCCGCCGGCTGCTGCTGGGCAACGGGGACGTCCGGATCTCGTACGCGGTGGCCGCGGCCCACTCGCCGCTCTACCGCAACGCGCTCGGCGACGAGGTGGTCTACGTCGAGTCCGGGGCAGGCCGCGTGGAGACGGTCTTCGGCGCGCTCGAGGTCCGCTGCGGCGACTACGTGCTGCTGCCCATGTCGACCACGCACCGATGGTTGCCACGGGGTCCGGAGCCGTTGCGCGCGTATGTCATCGAGGGGAACGGCCATCTCGCCCCGCCGCACCGCTACCTGTCCAGGTTCGGCCAGTTTCTCGAGCACGCGCCCTACTGCGAGCGGGACCTGCACGGCCCCGTCGCGACGCTCACCGAGGACGGCTCGGACGTGCCGGTGCTGGTCAAGCACCGCGCCGCCGACGCCGTGGTCGGCACCCGAATGGTCTACGCGGAGCATCCCTTCGACGTCGTCGGCTGGGACGGCTGCCTGTACCCGCTCACCCTCAACGTCGCCGACTACGAGCCGATCACCGGTCGCGTGCACCAACCGCCGCCCGCCCACCAGGTGTTCGAGGGCACGAACTTCGTCGTCTGCAACTTCGTGCCCCGCAAGGTGGACTACCACCCGCTCTCGATCCCGGTGCCGTATTACCACTCGAACGTGGACTCCGACGAGGTGATGTTCTACTGCGGCGGGGACTACGAGGCGCGCCGGGGATCCGGGATCGGGCCGGGCTCGGTCTCGGTGCACCCGGGTGGCTACGCGCACGGACCCCAACCGGATGCGTACGAGCGCAGCATCGGCGTCGAGTTCTTCGACGAACTCGCCGTCATGGTCGACACCTTCCGGCCGCTCGGGCTCGGCGAGGGCGCGCTGGCCTGCGAGGACCGCGGCTACCCGTGGACGTGGGCCGGGCGGGGCCCGACGCGGTGACGGTGCTCGAGGTTCCCGGCGACTCGCCGTTCGGGACGTCGAACCTGCCGTACGGGGTCTTCTCGACCGCCGACGCCGGGCCGCGGGTCGGGGTTCGACTGGGGGAGTGGGTGATCGACCTGTCCCGGGCTCTGGGCGAGGAGTGCTTCGCCCACCCGAGCCTCAACGCGTTCCTGGCGCAGGGGCGGGCCCGCTGGGCCGAGGTCCGCGGCAGGCTCGCGGAGCTGGTGACGGGCGAGGTGCCGGACGACGCGGTCGTCGGGTTGGGCGCGGCGAGGATGCACCTGCCGTTCGAGGTGGCCGACTACGTCGACTTCTACGCCTCGCAGTCGCACGCCACCAACCTCGGTCGGCTGCTGCGGCCGGATTCCGTTCCCCTGCTGCCGAATTGGAAACATCTTCCGGTTGGCTACCACGGCCGATCCGGCACGGTGGTGGTCTCGGGCACCGGCGTGGTGCGGCCGTGCGGACAGCTGGGGCCCACGGGCGGTCCGGGTCCCGACTTCGGGCCGTCCCGGCGCCTGGACATCGAGGCCGAGGTGGGGTTCGTGGTCGGCGTCGGCTCCGAGCCTGGCAGCCGGATCACGCCCGCCGAGTTCGCCGACCACGTCTTCGGCGTCGTGCTCGTCAACGACTGGTCCGCGCGCGACCTCCAGTCCTGGGAGGGCGCGCCGCTGGGGCCGTTCCTCGGCAAGTCCTTCGCCACCTCGATCTCGCCCTGGGTGGTGCCGCTGGCGGCGCTCGAGGCGGCTCGAATCGACACTCCGGCACAGGTTCCCGAGCCGCTGCCGTACCTGCGTGGCGGTGGCAGGTGGGGTCTGGACATCGAGCTGTCCGTGGCGTGGAACGGTGACGTCGTCTCCCGCCCACCGTTCCGCGAGATGTACTGGTCGCCCGCACAGATGCTGGCGCACCTGACCGTCAACGGCGCCCGCACGCGCACCGGCGACCTGTTCGCCTCCGGCACCGTGTCCGGACCGACCCGGGACCAGTATGGCTCGTTCATGGAATTGAGCTGGGGCGGAAGCGAACCCGTGACCGTCGGCGGTCGGCCCCGCACGTTCCTCGAGGACGGCGACGAGGTGGTGATCTCCGCGACCGCGCCGGGCGGCGATGGCCGCCGGATCGGCCTCGGTGAGGTGCGCGGACGGGTGGCGGCGGCGAGGTGAGGGGCCGCATGGTGACGGGCTCGGTCCGGGGCGGAAGTGATATCGGCCCCGCCCGTCCTCTGAGGGAGAGGTCGGGCGGGGCCGGGTCCGGTGGCGGCCGGTCGGTCAGCCGATCATGTGCTGCGCGGCGCGGAAGGAGAACACCATCGCGGTGCCGAGCGGGACGCCCGGGCCGGGGTAGAACTCGCCGCTGAGCGAGGCGCTGGTGTTGCCGGCCGCGTACAGCCCCTCGATCGGGGTGCCGTCGGCGCGCAGCACGCGGGCGTCGACGTCGGTGACCAGTCCGCCCTTGGTGCCGAGGTCGCTGAGCACGATGCGGGCCGCGTAGAACGGGCCCGTGGCGACGGCGCTCAGCGCGGCGTTGGGGGCGTCGCTGGGCGGGCAGAAGAACGCGTCGTACGGGTCCTCGCCGCGGTGGAACGCCTCGTCCACACCGGTCTTGGCGTAGCCGTTGAACTGCTCCACGGTGGCCCGCAGGGCGTCCGCGGGCAGGCCGGCCTTCTCGGCCAGCTCCTCGACGGTGTCCGCCTGCACCCAGGTGCCTGCCGCGAGGTGCTTCGCGGGGGCGGTGTTCGGGATGCTGATGCCGGGCAGGCCGCCACCCTCGCGGGAGTCGAAGATCATCCACGACGGGACGGCGTCGCCCGTGGTGTTGCGTGCGTGCATGGCCCGGCCGAACTGGTCGTAGGGCAGCGACTCGTTCAGGTAGCGCTCGCCGGCCTTGTCGACCACGATGCCGCCGCGGATGCCGACCAGGAACGCGGCCGAACCGTCGGGCTGCTCGACGCCGGGGCAGAACCAGGCCTGGTCCATCAGCGCGGTGGCGCCGCCTGCCGCGACACCTGCCGCGATCGGGTCGCCGGTGTTGGCGTCGAACGGACCCATCGACCACGCGGCCTTGCCGGGGGTTCCGGACTGCTCGCGGACCGCGGCGTTGCCCTCGATGCCGCCTGCTGCCATCAGCACGCCGCGGCCGGCGCCGATGCGCACGGTCTCGCCGTTCGCCTCGGCCTCCACGCCGACCACCCGGCCGTCCTCGACGACCAGGCCGGTGACGTTGACGCCGGTGCGCAGCTCGGCGTTGCCGGTGCCCGCGACCGCGGCGAGCAGGCGGCCGATCAGGGCGCGGCCGCCGATCATCTTGCCGGGGGCGTGGCCCTGGCCGGTGCGGTCCTGGTCGAGTTCGGGGCGCACCTTGTCGGCGAGGTCGCCGATGTCGGCGGGGTCCAGGTCGAGCGGGTTGATCGAACGGCCGCTGTCCATCCGGCCCTCGCGACGGTAGTAGTCGGGGAAGGCGCGGAACTCGAACTCGATGTTCGGGTCCTTCTCCAGCAGCTCGACGACGACCGGCGCGGTGTCGACGTAGGCGTCCTGGCGCACGCTCTCGGCGTCGCCGAGCAGGTTGCGCAGGTAGGTACGGGCGTTCTCGGTGGAGTCGGGCAGCCCCGCACGCTCCTGGACCTGGGTGCCCGGCAGCCAGATGGAGGCGCCGGAGTACGAGGAGGTGCCACCGAACAGGTCGGTCTTCTCCAGGACGACGGTGCGCAGTCCCTGCGCGGCCGCGGCGTAGGCCCCGGTCAGGGCGCCGCCGCCGGAGCCAACCACCACCACGTCGAATTCGTCGGTCCAAGCCTGCATCTGCGTCTTCCTCCATCGCGCCGGTCGACTCACTGTGCGGTGTCGACGTACTGCCCCAGGCAATCGTAGGAGGGCCTCGAGCGGGGCCTTTGTTCCCACTGAGCGGAACAGGCTGCCGATCCCGCTCTACAGATGTAAGGATCCATGGAGCAGAATCAGGCTGAACAGAAGGTGGGGGAGTGATGCCGAGGATCTCGGAGGCACGCGACGCGGCGGAACCGAGCTCGGTCGAGCAGCGCGCACGGCACGGCCGGATGCTGGATGCGGCCGCGCAACTGGCCTCGGAGAAGGACCTCGAGCGGGTCCAGATGCACGAGGTGGCCAAGCTGGCCGGCGTCGCGATCGGCACCCTCTACCGCTACTTCCCGTCGAAGACGCACCTGTTCGTCGCGGTGATGGTCGATCAGATCGACCAGATGGCCGGCGGCTTCGCGCGCCGCCCGCGGACCTCCGACATCCCGGCCGACTCGGTGTACGACGTGCTGTTGCGGGCGAACCGCGCGCTGATGCGCCGGCCGAAGCTGGCGACCGCGATGATCCAGTCGGCGGCGAGCTCGAACGCGGCGACCATCCCGGACGTCGCGAAGATCGACCGGAACTTCGAGACCATGCTGCTGCGGTCGGCCGGGATCTCGGAGCCGACCGTGCACGACACCACCGTCATCCGGCTGACGGTGTCGCTGTGGTTCGGCCTGATCCAGGCCGGGCTGAACGGGCGGGCGTCGATCCCGGAGACGGAGTCGGACCTCCGCACGGCCTGCGACCTGCTGATGGTGGACCTGTCGAATGCGCCCAGCCGCGTCTGACCGCACTACCGGCCGACCCGAACCCCGATGCCGCGCACCTCGCGCGGCGCCGGGGTTTTCTCGTCTCCTGGCCCGCCCGGCGCGGCGCCGGTTCGAGCCATTGCCTCCGGAGTCAAAGTAGAATACATTTCAGAAAAGTGCTCGTGCTGCGCCGCGGACGAGCCCGGGCCCGGCGCCCCGCGTCGGCATCTGAGCAAGGGGAACTGTCATGAGCAATGTCGTCATCGTCGAGGCCGCCCGGACGCCGATCGGCCGTCGCCGAGGCGCCCTCGCGGGCCTGCATCCCACCGAACTGCTCGGTGCCGCCCAGCGTGGCGTCCTCGAGCGCGCCGGGGTGTCCCCGGAGGAGATCGGCCAGATCATCGGCGGCGCCGTGACCCAGGTCGGCGAGCAGTCCAACAACGTCGCCCGCAATGCGTGGCTGCACGCGGGACTGCCGTACACCACCGCCGCGACCACGGTCGACTGCGCCTGCGGCTCCTCGCAGCAGGCCGTGCACCTGGTCGCCGGGCTCATCGCCTCCGGTCAGATCGACGCAGGCATCGGCTGCGGCGTGGAGTCGATGAGCCGGGTGTTCCTCGGGCAGGCGCTGGCGCCGGGCACCGGCCTGCCCTACCCGGCCGACTGGACCATCGACCTCGGTGACCAGTTCACGTCCGTCGAGCGGATCGCGACCAACCGCGGCATCAAGCGCGGCGACGTCGACGCGCTCGGCCTCGAGTCCCAGCGGCGGGCCGCCCAGGCCTGGGCCGAGGGACGTTTCGACCGCGAGATCGTGCCCGTGCAGGCGCCCGTCGTCGACAAGGAGGGCACCCCCTCCGGCGAGATCGCCACCGTCACCCGCGACGGCGGCCTGCGCGAGACCACCGCCGAGGCGCTGGCCGCACTCAAGCCGGTCGTCGAGGGTGGCGTACACACCGCAGGCAACTCCTCGCAGATCAGCGACGGCGCCGCCGCGGTGCTGCTGATGAGCGAGGAGAAGGCTGCGGCGCTGGGCCTGCGTCCCCGCGCCCGGATCGTCAGCTCGGGCATGGTCGGATCCGACCCGTACTACCACCTCGACGGCCCGATCGACGCCACCCGGCACGTGCTGGCCAAGGCAGGCATGACCCTCGGCGACATCGACCGCGTCGAGATCAACGAGGCCTTCGCGGCGGTCGTGCTGTCCTGGGCGCAGGTGCTCGAGGCCGACATGAGCAAGGTCAACGTCAACGGCGGCGCCATCGCGCTCGGTCACCCCGTCGGCTCCACCGGCGCCCGGCTGATCACCTCCGCGCTGCACGAGCTCGAGCGGTCGGACACCTCCACCGCGCTGATCACGATGTGCGCCGGCGGCGCCCTGTCGACCGCCACCGTCATCGAACGCATCTGACCGGAGGGTCCGGCCGGCTCTTCCCGGGGCGGCCGGACCCCGCCAGAGTATTTAGAATTTCTTCTACTTTTTGAGGACTGTCGATGACCATTGGACTGAGTGACGAAGACCGCGAACTCCGCGACTCGGTGCGGGGCTGGGCCGCGCGCCACGCCACGCCCGCCGTCGTGCGGGAGGCCGTCGAGGCCAAGCGCGAGGAGCGTCCCGGGTACTGGGGGGCGCTCGCCGAGCAGGGGCTGCTCGGACTGCACCTGCCGGAGGAGGTCGGCGGCGCCGGCTACGGGCTGGTCGAGCTCGCCGTGGTCGTCGAGGAACTCGGACGCTCGATGGTCCCCGGCCCGTTCCTGCCCACCGTGCTGGTCAGCGCGGTGCTCGCCGACGCCGGTCGGGACGGCGAGCTCGCCGGACTGGCGGACGGCTCCACGTTGGGCGCGGTCGCGCTGCAGCCGGGCACGCTGCGCCTGGTCCGCGACGGCGACGGCGGCGGTGTCCGGCTGACCGGTACCTCCAGCCACGTGCTCGGTGGGCACGTCGGCGACCTGCTGCTGGTGGCGGCCCGCGACGGCGACGCCACCGCCTGGGTGCTGCTGCGCCGGGACCGGGTCAAGCTCGCCGACCTGTCCAGCTACGACGTGGTCCGTCGCAGCTCGGAGTTCACCGTCGACGGCCTCGAGCTCGCCGCCGACGAACTGCTCGTGGTGGACCCGCAGCGGGTGCTGGACCTGGCGGCGACGCTGTTCGCCGCCGAGGCGTCCGGCCTCGCGGACTGGGCGGTCACCACCGCCGCGGAGTACGCGAAGGTGCGTCAGCAGTTCGGGCGGCCGATCGGGCAGTTCCAGGGCGTCAAGCACAAGGTCGCGCGGATGCTCACCCTGGCCGAGCAGGCCCGGGTCTGCGCGTGGGACGCGGCGCGGGCGATGACCCCCGGCAACGGTGCCGCCACGGACGAGGCCTCCCTCGCGGCCGCCGTCGCAGGCGCCACCGCGCTCGAGGCCGGCTTCTCGGTCACCCGGGACTGCATCCAGGTGCTCGGCGGCATCGGCTACACCTGGGAGCACGACGCGCACCTGTACCTGCGCCGCGCCCAGTCGCTGCGCATCCTGCTCGGCTCCACCGCGAGCTGGCGTCGCCGCGTCGCCCAGCTGACCGTCGACGGAGCTCGTCGCGTGCTCAGCGTCGAGCTGCCGCCGGAGGCCGAGCAGGTGCGCGCCGACGTGCGCGCCGAGCTGGCCGCCGCCGTCGCACTCTCCGGCGCCGAGCGCACCACGTACCTGGCCGAGAACGGCTACACCGCACCGCACTTCGCGGCCCCCTGGGGCAAGGGTGCCGACGCGGTCAGCCAGCTGGTGATCGCGGAGGAACTGCGCGCGGCCGAGCTCGAGCCGCACGACATGATCATCGGCAACTGGGTGATCCCGACCCTGATCGCACACGGCAACGCCGAGCAGCTGGCGCGCTTCGTGCCGCCGTCGCTGCGCGGCGACATCGTCTGGTGCCAGCTGTTCTCCGAGCCCGGCGCCGGCTCCGACCTCGCCGGCCTGTCCACCAAGGCCGTCAAGGTCGACGGCGGCTGGAAGCTGCAGGGCCAGAAGGTGTGGACCTCGATGGCACGCGACGCGCACTGGGGCATCTGCCTCGCGCGCACCGACGCCGACGTGCCCAAGCACAAGGGCCTGTCCTACTTCCTGATCGACATGAAGAACACCGCGGGCCTCGACATACGCCCGCTGCGCGAGATCACCGGTGAGGCGCTGTTCAACGAGGTGTTCTTCGACGACGTCTTCGTCCCGGACGAGATGCTGGTCGGTGGCCCGGGCCACGGCTGGAAGCTGGCCCGCACCACCCTGGCCAACGAGCGGGTCTCGCTCTCGAACGACTCCTCCCTCGGCTCCGGTGGCGAGGCGCTGCTCGACCTCGTCGAGTCGCTGCCCGGCGGCATCGACGACGAGCAGCTCACCGTCCTCGGAAAGGTGCTGTGCGACGCGCAGTCCGGCGGACTGCTGGGGCTGCGCACCACGCTGCGTTCGCTCGCAGGCGCCCAGCCGGGTGCCGAGTCCTCGGTGGCGAAGCTGATCGGCGTCGAGCACCTGCAGCAGGTGTGGGACGTCGCGATGGAGTGGGCCGGCCCGTCCTCGCTGCTCGGCGACCAGCACCGGATGTCGGCGACCCAGATGTTCCTCAATTCCCAGTGCATGTCCATCGCAGGTGGTACCACCAATGTTCAGCTGAACATCATCGGCGAGCGGATCCTCGGGCTCCCGCGTGACCCCGAGCCCGGAAAGTGAGTGTTACAACCATGAATCGCACCTTCGTCGTCGGTGTCGGCATGACCAAGTTCGAGAAGATCGAGTCTCGTGACTGGCAGTACCCGGACATGGTGTCCGAGGCCGTGGGCGCCGCGCTCGCCGACGCGGGCGTCTCGTACGACCAGGTGCAGCGGGCCGCGGTCGGCTACGTCTTCCAGCCGTCGGCCGCCGGCCAGCGCGCGCTGTACGAGACGGGCCTGACCGGCATCCCGATCGTCAACGTCAACAACAACTGCGCCACCGGCTCGTCGGCGCTGATGATGGCCCGCGAGTGGGTGCAGGGCGGCATCGTCGACGTCGCGCTCGCGGTGGGCTTCGAGCAGATGACCAAGACGGCCCTCACCGGAAACGGTGAGGTGCCCAAGGTCTCCACGCTCGACGACCACCTCAAGGTCATGACCGCCAAGCACGAGTGGGGTCGCGGCCCGATGACGGCGCAGCTGTTCGGCAACGCGGCGCTCGAGCACATGGAGCGCTACGGCACCACCGTCGAGCAGATCGCGTCCGTCGCGGTGAAGAACCACAAGCACTCGGTCAACAACCCGTACGCGCAGTTCCGCGACGAGTACACGCTGGCGCAGGTGCTGGAAGACAAGATGATCCACGCACCGCTCACCCGCTCGCAGTGCTCGCCCACCTCGGACGGTGCGGGCGCCGCGATCGTCGTCAGCGAGCGCTTCGTGCGCGAGCACGGCCTCGAGGACCAGGCGGTCGAGATCGTCGCGCAGGCACTCACCACCGACACCGCGGAGGCGTTCGCCGAGCAGTCGATGATCGACGTGGTCGGGGCCCCGATGACGCGGGCCGCGGCCGAGCAGGTGTTCGCCGAGTCCGGCCTCACCATCGACGACGTCGACGTCATCGAGTTGCACGACTGCTTCGCGATCAACGAGATCATCACCTACGAGGGCCTCGGACTGTGCGGTGCGGGCGAGGGCGGCAAGCTGGTCGAGTCCGGCGCCACCACCTACGGCGGCCAGTGGGTCGTCAACCCGTCCGGTGGGCTGATCTCGAAGGGACATCCGCTCGGCGCAACCGGCCTGGCGCAGTGCGCCGAGCTGACCTGGCAGCTGCGCGGCCAGGCCGACGCCCGCCAGGTCGACGGCGCCCGCGTTGGCCTGCAACACAATCTCGGCCTCGGTGGCGCGTGCGTGGTCACGCTGTACCGGGCCTGCACCATCTCGAAGGAGACTCAGTAAGCATGCCGATCGACGTGGCGGCCGCACTGGCCGCCGAACCCACTGTCCGCGAAGCCAACTGGACCGAGCGCGACGTGCTGCTCTACCACCTGGGCCTGGGTGCCGGGGTGAACTCGCTGGATCCGGCCGAGCTGGGCTGGGTCTACGAGAAGGGCCTGCGGGTGCTGCCGACGTTCGCGATGGTCGCGGGCCAGGGCGTCTCGGCGGGCAACCTCAAGCCTGCCGGGATGAACATGCCGGGCATCGACATCGACCTGCGCAAGATCCTGCACGCCGGGCAGTCGCTGACCGTGCACGCCCCCATTCCCGCGAACGGTGCGGCCCGGGTCTCGTCCCGGGTGGCCAACGTGTGGGACAAGGGCAAGGCCGCGATGATCGTGCTCGAGCAGGCCGCCGCCGACCTCGACGGAAACCCGTTGTGGACCACCGAGATGCAGATCTGGGCGCGCGGCGAGGGCGGCTTCGGCGGCGATGCCGGACCCGAGGTCTCCGCGGCGGCACCGGAGCGCGCGCCCGACGCGGTGCTGGTGTCGGCGACCAGCCCGCAGCAGGCGCTGGTGTACCGGCTCAGCGGCGACATGAACCCGCTGCACGCGGACCCCGCGTTCGCGAAGATGGCCGGCTTCGAGCAGCCGATCCTGCACGGGCTGGCGTCGTTCGGGATCGTCTGCAGGGCGGTCGTGGACGGGTTGCTCGACGGCGACCCGTCTCGGGTGCGCAGCCTGTCGGTGCGGTTCGCGGGGTCGGTGTACCCGGGCGAGACGATCGAGACCTCCGTCTGGCGGGACGGGGACACCCTGACCCTGCTCGCGACCTGTCCGGAACGGGACGGCTCGGCCGTGCTGACCCACGCAACCATGGAGGTTCGATCGTGAACGTCGGCGACCATCCCACCGCCCAGACCCACGCCCACGGAACGGTGCTGACCTCGGCGCCGCAGGACGCACCGGTGGACCGGGCGACCGCCGCGGCCCGGCGCGTGATCGACGCGATGCTGCGCACCGACCGGGGCAACGCCAACCTGGACCGGGTCGCGGAGGAGCTCAACAGCATCGCCGACCATCTCGAGGAGCACGCTCCCGAGGTGGCCGAACGCCTCATCGACATGTGGGGCGGCGAGGGCGTCACCCGTCACGACCCGGTGACCGGACCGGAGAACGCGATCGCGCCGCCGCTGGTGCTGGCGGGACTCGAGGACGGCTCGGTGCAGGGTGTCGTCACGCTGACCCTGCCGTACCAGGGACCTCCCGGGTGCGTGCACGGCGGCGTCTCGGCGCTGATCCTCGACCACGTGCTCGGCGTCGCGAACGCGTGGGGCGGCCGGGCGGGCATGACCGCGCAGCTGAACGTGCGGTACCACCGCCCGACCCCGCTGTTCGAGCCGCTGACCATCACCGGCAAGCAGATGTCGGTGGAGGGTCGCAAGATCAACACCGTCGGCGACATCAAGACGGCGGCAGGCGACGTGTGCGTCTCGGTCGAGGGCCTGTTCATCGACGCGGCGGTGCCGCGCCCCCGCTGATCGACGCACCTGCCCCGCCGAATGCCGCATTCGTTCAGCCAGACGAACGAATGCGGCATTCGGTCTTTCGGAGTGAGCGCCGAAGTGGTTGCGCGGCAACGTGATCTGACCCTGCCGGTTCTCGCGATGCGGTCACGGCGGCCGTCCCGGATACTCGAGTCGAGACGGCAATCGTTTGCGAGAACGACCGGTGAGGAGCTGTTCGATGGACGGAGCAGGCGGAGATACTCCCGCTCAGCTGATCGACGCGAGAATCGAGGAGCTGGGCGACTGGCGGGGCGAAACCCTCGATCGGATCCGACATCTCGTCCACCAGGCCGAGCCCGACGTGGTCGAGGAGTGGAAGTGGCGAGGGGTTCCGGTGTGGTCGCACGCCGGCATGATCTGCACCGGCGAGACCTACAAGAGCGCGGTCAAGGTCACCTTCGCGAAGGGCGCATCGCTGGCGGACCCGGCCGGCCTGTTCAACTCCAGCCTCGACGGCAACACCCGGCGTGCCATCGACTTCCACGAGGGCGACGTCGTCGACGAGGACGCGTTCAAGGCCCTCGTCCACGCCGCGGTGGCGCTGAACACGTCCTCGGAGAGCGGACGCCGCGGAAAGTGACGCGCTCCGCGTCAGTCGGCGGACACTGGGCGTCGGACCCGGTTCCGGCCCGACGCCCAGTGCTGCCGAGGCGTCTGTCCCCGACGGGAGCGGGGACCTAGCTGCCGGCACTCCCGGTGCTGCCGGTACTTCCACCGTCTCCGCTGCCTGCGCTGCCAAGGCTGCCGGTGTCGATGCCGAGCAGCGTCAGGATCGCGCTGAACGCCCCGGGAGTGTCGATCACGGCGCTGCCGATGTTCAGCACGGACGACCCGAGTTCGATCTTCGAGCCGACGAGCACCGGTTTGAAGTCGAGGGCGGGCTGGGTGATGTTCGGGTTCACGCACACCCCGAGAGCGACGTACACGCCCGGGGGAATGTCGTCGACCTGGTAGGTGCGCTTCCGGACGAGGGCGCTGGTGACCTCCAGGGAGGGGCCCCACTGGAACAGTGCGGGGTCGATCTGGTCGAGCGGCGGGATGGTCCCGGCCGCGATGTCCGGCAGCAACGGGATGGCCTTCTCCGCGTTCAGCAGGGCGGCGGTGCAGACGGTGAGCGCCTGGGCGAGACCCCGGTTCGGGTCGTCGAGTTCGAGGGTCAGGTCGTTGTCGACGAGGGTGGCCGTGAGGACGGGCGGCTCGGGTGGGGGAAGGGCCTGGGCCGAGGCCGTCGCCGGCAGTGACAGGGCCGCGGCCCCGGCCACCGTCGCGGCCGCCGCCGTCGCGGCGATGGTCCGCCGCACCCGAGTTGTCCTTGCGTTCGTCGTCTTGGCCATCAACATGTCCACCTCGTTCGAGTTGTACCGCTGACACAGCTTCGGTCCGATCGCGTTCGACACTAGCCAGATCCACTCGGAACTCGACCGATTTCGGCCGTGTTCCGGCCGTGTCGTTTCGGCCGGTCGGTGGGCGCAGGTGCTATGGCGCCCACCGACCGGGCGTCGACGATCAGCCGAGCGTCAGGCCAGGGCCTTGGCCTTGAGCTGCTCGAACTCGGCCTGAGTGATGGTGCCTGCGTCGAGCAGCGTCTTCGCCTCGGCGATCTGCGCGGCACCGGACTGGCCGGCGACCTCGCGGATGTAGCTGTCGGCGGCCTGCTTGGCCTCGAGCTGCGCCTCGCGGTTCCGTTCGGCGATGCCCCGGCCGCGGCTGATCAGGTAGACGAACGCGGTCAGGTACGGCAGCAGGACCAGGAAGATGATCCAGACGACCCGGACGACACCGGACATCTTCCGGTCGCGGAACAGGTCGGTGAGAATCTGGAACAGGACCAGCAGGTAGGCAACAAACGCGAAAACCACGAGCGTGTACCAGAGCAGGTCCCAGAATGAATCCATCACAGCGTAATTCCCCTTCAAGGGTGAGAGTCCCGGACTCGGGACATGGCATCAGCTAATTACTAGCAGGCGGGGAGCGGTTTCCGGTGTCGCCGGGCCGTGGTGCCGGGTCCGGATGTGCAAGGCGTCGACCTCGGCGTCGTTTCGGGCGGCGTCAGCGCTCGGTGGTGCCGTGTCCACCGGACTCGAGCGCTCCGGCGAACAGTTGCGCCAGGTGGATTCCGGTGCGGCCGGCCAGGTCCTCGGCCTGGGTGCGGCAGGAGAAGCCGTCCGCCAGCAACACGTCATCGGGTCCGGCCGCCCGTAGCGCGGGCAGCAGGGCATGCTCCGCGACCGCGACGGACACGTCGTAGTGCCCGGATTCCATGCCGAAATTCCCCGCCAGGCCGCAGCACCCGGCCAACTCGGTGACCGTGGCCCCGGACCGCTCCAGCAGCAGACGGTCGGCCTCGAAACCCAGCACGGCGTGTTGGTGGCAGTGCGGCTGCACCAGCACGCGCGTGCCGTCCAGTCGTGGTGGCGACCACGGCGAGCCGTCGGATCCGACTGCGGCGGTGAGGAATTCAGCCAGGGTGTGGGTGGAGGTCGAGGTCAGGCGGGCGCGGGGGTCGTCGGGCAGCAACTCGAGCAGGTCGGAACGCAGCACGGCGGTGCACGACGGTTCGAGCCCCACGATCGGCCGTCCCGCGCGCAGGTGCGGCTCGAGCTGGTCCAGAGTGGCGGCGAGTTGTGTTCTCGCACCGTCCAGTTGGCCGGTGCTGATCCAGGTCAGCCCGCAGCAGGCGGACCGCTCGGTGATCAGCACCCGGTAGCCGGCGTCCTCGAGCAGCAAGACCGCGGCGCGCGCCACCGCCGGCGAGAACGCGTTGGCGAAGGTGTCGACCCACAGCAGCACCTCGGGCCGGCCGGCCGACGCATCGTCTCGCCGCCGCCACCACCGGCGGAAGGACCGCGGAGCCAGGGTCGGTGCCGCCCGGCGGGGGTCGATGCCCGCCAGCCGCAAGCCGGCCCGGCGCAGCGGGGCGATCCCCGCGGCCGCGTTCACGAGTGCGGGCGCCGCGACTGCGAGGCGCAGCCACTGCGGCAGCCGGCCCAGCGTGTAGTGGGCGACGGGGCGCCTGCGGCCCCGGTACTTCCGGTACAGCGACTCGGACTTGTACGCGGCCATGTCCACCCCGGCGGGGCAGTCCGAGGCGCAGGCCTTGCAGGACAGGCACAACTCCAGCGACTCGGCGAGTTCGGGGGCGTCGAATCCGCCGGTGACCAGGGTCCCGTTGAGCACCTCCTGCAGCACCCGGGCCCGGCCCCGGGTGCTGTCCTTCTCGTCGCGGGTGGCCAGGTACGACGGGCACATGAACCCGCCCGTCGCGGAGCCGTCGGCGCGACACTTGCCGATCCCCACGCACCGGTGTGCCGCGACCGCGAGGTCGCCGCCGTCCGCGTCGAGCGCGAGCCCCCCGACACCCGGCGTGCTCCGCACCCCGGCCAGCCGCAGCTGCGCGTCGACGGCGTCCGGTCGCACCACCACGCCGGGGTTGAGCACGCCGTCGGGGTCGAAGAGTCCCTTGAACTCGGCGAAGGCGGACAGTGCGGCGGGCGAGTACATCAACGGCAGCAGTTCCGAGCGCGCCCGGCCGTCACCGTGCTCGCCGGACATCGAACCACCATGCGAGGCAACGAGAGTCGCGGCGTCGACGAGGAAGGCCCGGAACCGAGCCGGTGCGTCCGCAATGGGCAGGTCCAGCCGCACGTGCACGCAGCCGTCGCCGAAATGGCCGTAGAGCAACCCGTCGACCCCGTGCTCGCGGGTCAGGTCCTCGAAGTCGCGCAGGTAGCGGCCGAGTCGGTCCTGCGGCACCGCGGCATCCTCCCAGCCCGGCCACGCCGGGTGCCCGTCCCGGGTGCGTCCGGAGAGTCCGACCCCGTCCGCCCGGATCCGCCACAGTGCAGCCGATTCCGCGCCCGTCGGCAGTACCCGGGTGTCCACAGCGCCGGAGGCCCGGCACAGCGCGGCCGCCCGGTCCAGGGCCTCCGCCGGGGTGTCACCGGCCATCTCGACGAACAGCCAGCCGGCGCCACGCGGCAGGTCGGGCACGGTGCCGTGGTGCCGGCGCACCACGTCGACAAGGCGCGCGTCGATGCCTTCGACGGCCAGTGGTCGCGTGGCGAGCAGGGCGGGCACGTCGTCCGCCGCGGACGGCATGTCGGGGTAGCCGAGCACGGCCAGGGCTGTCGCCGCCGGTACCCGGACCAGGGTCACGGTGGCGTCCAGGAGCAGCCCGCAGGTGCCCTCGGTGCCGACGAACGCCCGGGCCAGGTGGTGACCGCGCTCGGGCAGCAGGTGTTCGAGCGAGAACCCGGAGACCTGCCGTTCGAATCGTCCCAGTTCGGTACGCAGCACGGCCAGGTTGGCGGTGACCAGCCGGTCGAGCCCCGGCACGGCGCTGAGGTTCTCGGCCAGGGTGCGCGGCGTCCCGGTGCCGTCCAGGATCCGCAGGCTGCGCACGTTGTCGGAGGTGCGGCCCCAGGCCACCGCGCGTGGTCCGCAGGCGTTGTTGCCGATCATGCCGCCGAGGGTGCAGCGGTCCTGGGTGGACGGGTCCGGTCCGAATCGCAGGCCGTGCGGGGCGGCGCCGCGCTGCAGCGCGGTGAGCACCACGCCGGGCTGGACGACGGCGGTCCGGGCGTCGGGATCGAGTTCGAGGATCCGACCAAGGTGACGGCTGTAGTCGAGCACCAGCCCGGAGCCGACGGCATTGCCCGCGACCGAGGTGCCGGCACCGCGGGCGGTGACGGGCAGGCCGTGCTCGCGAGCGAAGTCGAGGGTGGCCGCGATGTCCTCCGCCGAGCGCGGGAAGACCACCGCGGTCGGGACCACCCGGTAGTTCGAGGCGTCGGAGGAGTACTCGGCGCGCCGCCTCGTGTCGTCGTCCACCTCGCCCGCGATCCGCGTGCGCAACGCCGTGACGGCGGACGGTATGGCCTCGGGGCTGGGCACCTTTTCGATACTACGGCGCTCGGGCCCTGCCGAACGTCGTGCGAGGTCAGGGTGCCGAACCGTGGGGTCTGGTGAGGTGGCCGGGTTGACCTGTTCGACATCGCGGGTTCCGAGTCCGTCGCTCGAATGAATCATTGTGTTAGACACAATGATTCATTCAGGTGGCTGACGGAGTCGAATATCTGCGGAAGCCCCGATCCGGGCGCGACCGACGGTGCATGATGGCGGCCTCACATATTCTTCAGGAAAGGTGTCCCAAGTGAAGACAACCCCCAAGCGCATCGCCCGTGTCGGAATGATCGCCGGCGTCGGTGCGCTCGCACTCCTCGCGAACCCGGCCCTCAGTTCGGCCGTGGTCGCAGGCACCGCCGACGTGACCGTCGAGGGTGCCACCGTGGTCGTCAAGCTGAGCGGTGTCAGCTCGCCGACGCTGATTGGGTGCGCGGCCCAGATCCTCGATTCCAAGAACGAGGGCCCCGGCGGCCTGGTGCCGCTGACCGGCGAGCCCGGTGTCGGCACGTACACCTCGCCGGTCCTGGACAACGGCGACTACCGGGTGGTGGCGGTGTGCACCGACGCGTCCGGGCTGACCGGCCTCACCGCTCCCGGTGGCGTGCCCGTCACCATCACCGGTGGCACCAGCAGCGAGCTCGACTTCGGCAGCCTGAACCTGAACTTCGGCAGCTGATCGCCGACGCACAGGCAGTATGTCGGGCCGGGACCGAGCGTTCCCACTTGCCTCGCGAGCAGCGAGTCGAGCGGGTCGGTCCCGGCCCGACGTCCGTGCGGGTCCGTCAGTCGCGGCGCAGCAGTCGTTGTGCGTGCTCGCTGAGGTCGCCGGTGTGGTCGATGCAGCACAGCCGCTGCGTGAACCGCCACCGGCCGTCGGCGAGGGCAAACCTGTCGAAGTATCGGCCCGTGAGTACGGGTTGCAGCGACAGTTCCCGGCCGCCTGCAGCACCGTGACGTAGGACAGCGAGGACGCCTCGATGTTGCTCTCCGCCACGGTGATGCGCACATTGGTGGTGACGTGCTTGGTGCGCGGCGACGGCGGGGTGCCGTGCATCTTGATGAACGTCTCGTTGGCGCGGAGGACGGCGCCGGCGTCGCGGTCGATGGGAGTGCCCACCGGGACGCCGGCACCGTCGCACTGTCCGTAGACGGCGTCGGTGAACAGCTCCGACACCTCGGCCAGTGCGCCGAGGTCGATCAGGTGCGAGTACGCGACGATCAGGTCGCGGACCGCCTCGGTCGCGGCCAGCCGCTCGATCGTGTGCCGAATGTCCATCGCGCGGACGCTACAGCGCGATCTTGCCGCGGGCCATCTTTCCGGTTGCATTGCGCGGCAACGGTTCGGTGGTCAGGCGCCACCGGGACGGCACCTTGAAGTAGGACAGTCGCTCGGCCGCGAACGCGCGGAGCTCCTCCTCGTTCGCGGTGCCGCCGTTGGCGATCACGACGATCGCCGCGACCTCCTGGCCCAGGTCCGGGTGGGCCTCGCCGATGACCGCGCACTCGACCACGTCGGGGTGCTCGTCGAGGCACTGCTCGATCTCGGTGGGGTAGATGTTCTCGCCGCCGCGCAGGATCAGGTCCGAGCGTCGGCCGGTCAGCCGCAGCCGGCCGCCGTCGAGGGTGCCGAAGTCGCCGGTGTGCAGCCAGCGGTCCGCGTCGATGGATGCGGCGGTGGCCTCGGGGTTCTCCCAGTAGCCGAGCATCACGTACGGGCTGCGGACGCAGACCTCGCCCTCGACGCCTTCTTCGACCTGCTCGCCGGCGACGTCGCGGATCTCCAGCGCGACGCCGAAGACCGGCCGGCCGAGGGTGCCGGGGAAGGCGGCGATGTCGGAGGGGAGGGCGACCGCGATGCCGGTGCTGCACTCGGTGAGGCCGTAGCTGTCCACCAGTGAGTCCTGCGCGAACGGCACCTGCTCCTGCAGGCGCTGCTTGAACTCGACCGACGACGGGGCCGAGGCCAACGAGAAGGCCGACAGCGACGAGGTGTCGTACTTGCGGATGTTGCCGTGCTCGATCAGGCGGTTGGCCATGGTCGGCACCGCGCCCCAGTTGGTGATCCGCTCGCGCTCGACGAGGGTGAGCGCGCGGTCGACGTTGAACGCGCCCTGGTAGATCACCACGGCGCTGCCGGTGGCCATCCGCGGCACCACGATGTTGTGCAGGCTGGCGATGTGGAACAGCGGGGAGGTCAGCAGGTAGCGCAGTTCGCTCGGGACGGCCGGGTCGTAGTCCTGGCCGCGGAATGCGAGGGCGAGTGCGTCGCTGTAGCGGTGGTAGTCGGCGACGGCGACCAGGTTGCGCTGCGAGTGCAGGGCGCCCTTGGGCTTTCCGCTGGTGCCGCTGGTGAACAGGATGACCGACGGGTCGTCCTCGCCGACCTCGGCGACCGTCAGCTCGGCGCCCGCTCGGTCCGCGATCAGCCGGGGCATGTCCTGCTCCATGGTGAGCACCGGGACGTCGGTGTCCACCTCGGTGAGCAGCGCGGCGCGCTTGGCGTCCACGATCAGCACCTTCGGGGCGGTGAGGGTGAGTCCGTGCTCGATCTCGCGCGGCACCCACCAGGCGTTGAGGCCGACGGTGACGGCGCCGAGTGCCTGGGTGGCCCAGAACGCGACGACCCACTCGATGGTGTTGGCGGCCAGGATGCCGACCCGGTCGCCGACGCCGACGCCGTAGTCCTCGCGCAGCACCGCGGCGAACGCGGCAACCGCGTCGGCGTGCTCGGCGAAGGACATCCGGCGGTCCTCGGTGACCAGGTAGTCGCGGTCGCCGTATGCCGCGGCCGAGGTCAGCAACTCGTGGACCGCGCGCTGGCGGTTCGGCAGCACCGGAATGCGAGCGCCGAGAACCTCTTCCTCGACCAGCTCGAACGGGCTGCCCGGTCCGGTGAGACGGGACATGACAGAGGCCAGGAATGCCTGCTGGTCAGCGGCAGTGGTCATCGATGAGGTGCCTTTCTCGAGCGCTCAAACTGCACAGAACATGTCACGGGCACTCTCGCGAGAGGAGAGGATTTCCACTGACCGAGACTCGGCTTCGTGCTGGTGCGCGGCGTCGATACGGTCGGTCAAATTCACTGCAGCAAATGTATGACCGCGATCTATGGTGGCACGCGAGGCGTGCTCCGGGTTGGATGAGGCGCACCATGACCACCACCGAAACCACTGCCGTGGCCGCCCCGGTACCGGGGACGAGCCGCGATTCCGTCGCCGAGATGCTGATGGACCGCCTCGGCGACCAGCATCTCGGCCTGCGCACCCGCGAACAGGACTGGACCTGGGACCAGGTGGTCCGCGAGTCGGCCGCCTGCGGCTCCCTCGCCCAGTCGCTGCGCGCCGACGGTCCGCTCCACATCGGCGTGCTGCTCGAGAACGTGCCGGAGTTCCTGTTCTGGCTCGGCGGCGCGGCGCTGACCGGCGGCACGATCGTCGGCATCAACCCGACCCGCGGCGCGACCGAGCTCGAGGCCGAGATCCGCTACGTCGACTGCCAGCTGATCGTCACCGACACGGCCGGCATGGCGAAGCTGCGCGGCATGGACCTGGGTCTGGCCGAGGACCGGTTCATCCTGGTCGACGCCCCGGACTACCAGTCGCGGCTCGACGCGCACCGGGCGGAACCGGTGATCGCCGAGGGCGTCGACGAGAACACCCTGTTCCTGCTGCTGTTCACCTCGGGCACCACCGGCATGTCGAAGGGCGTCAAGTGCAGCCAGGGCCGGCTGGCCCGGCTCGCCTACGCCAACACCGGCAAGTACGGCCACCACCGCGGCGACGTCGACTACTGCTGCATGCCGCTCTTCCACGGCAACGCGCTGATGGCGCTGTGGGCGCCTGCGCTGGCGAACGGTGCCACCGTGTGCCTGCCGGAGGCCCGCAAGTTCTCCGCGTCGGGATTCATGCCGGACGTGAAGTTCTTCGGCGCCACCTTCTTCACCTACGTCGGCAAGGCGCTGGGCTACCTGATGGCGACCGCGGAGACGCCGGAGGACATCGACAACACGCTGGAACGTGGGTTCGGCACCGAGGCCTCGCCGGAGGACAAGGCCGAGTTCGTTCGCCGCTTCGGCGCGGTGCTGCACGAGGGCTACGGATCGTCCGAGGGCGCCGGTTCCGTCCGGCTCGACCCGGAGGCGCCCGCAGGCGCGCTCGGCCGTCCCGCCCACGACGGCATCGCCGTGGTGAACCCGGAGACCCGTGAGCAGTGCGTCCGCGCGGTCCTCGACGAGTACGGCCGGGTGCTGAACCCGGACGAGGCAATCGGCGAGATGATCAACAAGGAAGGCGCCCGCGCCTTCGAGGGGTACTACAAGAACGACGTCGCCGACGCCGACAAGATCAAGCACGGCTGGTACTGGACCGGCGATCTCGGGTACGTCGACGAGGCCGGGTTCATCTACTTCGCCGGCCGCAAGGGTGACTGGATCCGGGTCGACGGCGAGAACACCTCGGCGCTGATGATCGAGCGGGTGCTGCGGCGCCACCCCGACGTCATCGCGACCGGCGTCTACGCCATCCCGGATCCCCGTTCGGGCGATCAGGTGATGGCCGCGATCGAGCTGGATACGCTCGAGTCGTTCGATGCGGACGCGTTCGCGTCGTACCTGGTCGCCCAGGAGGATCTCGGCAGCAAGGCCACCCCACGGTTCGTCCGCGTCTCGACGAGCCTGCCGATGACCGGGTCCAACAAGGTGCTCAAGCGTGAGCTGCAGGCCGACCTGTGGCGCACGGACGAGCCGGTGTTCCGGTGGGAGGGTCGCGGCGCGCCCGTGTACCGACTGATGACGGAGGCGGACAAGGCCGCGCTCGAGGCGGAATTCGTCAGCTTCGGCCGCCAGCGTTTCCTGGGCGTCTGACCGCCCGCGACCGCGACACCTTCGGCAGGATCGGCCCCGCATTCCGGGGCGGATCCTGCCGAAGTCGTTGACGGGCGGGGTCAGCTAGCCAGGATCCGGCGCAGCTGCCGGGCCTGGGCGGTGAGGTCGCCGGACGGGGCGAACAGTTCGGTCTCGTCGACGCAGAGGGTCTCGCTCGCCCACACGGTGCGGTGCCGGAGCCGGTGCCACGACGAGCGGGACCGCCCGGTCGGCACGAAGTGGGCACTGAACTCGGCCGTCGGGATGGGTACCGGCGCCGTCCGGGTGGCGTACAGCGCAGGCGGTAGGGCGTCCAGCAGTACCGCGGCCAGTTCGGGCCCGGCCAACCCGAGCGACGGGTCCAGCCTGATCCAGACGTCGAACTCGGGCGTATCGCCGCCGGCGAACGGCCGGGCGTCGTTGATCGGCCGGATGTCGAGGTGCTGGGCGAAGGGGACGAAGTCGACGGGGACGTCCAGGCGCGGCAGCGCCGCGGGGTCGGCAACGTACGACGCGAATCCCGTTGCGGGCAGCGTTATCTCGCCTGCATCGCGGGTCAGCCGGACCAGCGCGGTCACCGAGTCGGACAGCTCGACCAGGGAGCTGACGGTGCGTCCGCCGCGCTCGGGACCGACGGTCAGCTCCGCCGCGCCCGCCTGGACGGGCCGGTGGAAGTGCGCGGTGACCGCGGCCGGTACCGCCCCGGTGGCCTCGGCCGCCGCGCGGAGCACGGTCGCGACGACCAGCCCGCCGTGGATGCCGTCGAAACTGCGCCAGCCGGAGTCGAACTCGACGCGGGAGGTCGGCGCGGCGGCCGCGGTCATCGCGCGGCCTCCACGGAGAGTGCGCGCGAACTCATGCCGAGCGACAGGCCCGCCGCGGCGACGGCGACGGCGACGATCAGCCACCAGACCGTCTGGAACGCGGCGTGGGTGGCGTCGTAGCCCGCGGGACGCGCGTGGGCGAGGACGGCCACGACCAGGCTCACCCCGAGCACCGAGCCGATCTGTCTGCTCATGGTGACGACGGCGCTGCCGGTGGCGGACCGGTCCGGGGGCAGGGTCGCGGTCGCGGCGGACAGGATGGTCGGCAGTGCCAGTCCCACCCCGACCCCGGCGATCAGCCAGCCGGGCAGGACCTGGGCCGCGTAGTGCGGTTCCGGTCCGGCCGAGACGAGGATCAGCGCGGTGCCGGTGGCCCACAGCGCACACCCGACGGCGGCGATGGTGCCGGGCGCCAGACGCCGCGCCAGCACCTGGCCGACCACCGCGAACAGCGGGACCAGCAGCGGTCCCGGCGCGATTGCCAGGCCGGTGCGCAGGGCGGAGTAGCCCCAGACCTCTTGCAGCCACAGGATGTTCGCCAACAGCCCGGCCGCGAAGGCGGCGGTGAAGGCCAGCGCGGTCGCATTCGACCACGCGAAGGTCCGCACCCTCAGCAGGGTCGGTTCGATCAGCGGCGCGCGGTGGCGGGTGTTGCGCAGCCAGAACCCCGCGACCGCCGCGAGCGCGACCGCGAAGGAGGCGAGGATCGACGGGTCGGTCCAGCCCCACTCGGGTCCCTGGACCAGGCCCAGGGACAGCGCGCCGATGCCGGCGGTCAGCAGTCCCGCGCCGAGCAGGTCGAGCGGGCCGTCGTCGGTGTCGGTGCGGACGTTCGGCACGATGCGGACGGCGGCGATCAGGAACGCGATGCCGATCGGGATGTTGATCAGGAACACCCAGCGCCACGAGGCCTCGACCAGCAGCCCGCCGACCACCGGCCCGAGGGCTGCCGCCGCTGCGCCGGACGCGGCCCAGATTCGCACCGCCCCTGCTCTTTTCGGCTCGGGAACCGCGCTGACCAGCAGGCCGAGGCTGGACGGGGTGAGGGCGGCCGCGCCGACCGCCTGCAGCAGTCGGGCGATGACCAGCAGCCACAGCGTCGGGCTCAGCGCGCAGGCCGCGCTGGCGACGGTGAACAGCGCCAGGCCCAGGAGGAATCCCCGTCGCCGACCCACCCGGTCGGCCCACCGGCCCATCGGGACGAGCAGCGCGGCGAACACGATGGCGTAGCCGTTGAGAACCCAACTCAGTTGTCCGAGTGAGTGTCCCGGGTAGCTCGTGGCGATGTCGGCGAACGCGACGTTGACGACGAAGAGGTCCAGGCTGGCGACGAAGGCCGCACCGGACAGGACTGTGAGGAGGGGGCCGATCCGCGGTGGCGCGGTGGCCCCCGACTCGACCTGACTATGGATTGCCATAGTCAGCAACCTAGGTGCTGGCTATGCTTTAGGCAAGCCAGGGGTATGCTGAGGCGCATGGACGCGGCACGGTTGGACGGATTTCTCGCGGATCGAGGGGCGTGGCTGGCCGGTTCGCACTGCTCGATCGGCCGGGCCATGGAGGTGGTCGGTACCCGCTCGGCGATGCTGATCCTGCGCGAGGCCTATTACGGGACGACCAGGTTCGACGACTTCGCGCGCCGGGTCGGCATCACCGAGGCGGTGGCCGCGTCCCGGCTGCGGGAGCTGACGGCGGAGGGGCTGTTCGAGCGCCGGCCGTACCGGGAGCCGGGGCAGCGCACCCGCTACGAGTACGTGCTGACGGAGAAGGGCCGGGACCTGCTGCCCGCCGTCCTCGCGCTGATGCAGTGGGGTGACAAGTACCTGCAGGGCGGGAGCGGGGGCCCGCTGGGGCTGCGCGACGACACGACCGGCGAGCCGGTGCGGGTGCAGGTGCGCAGCGAGTCCGGCCGGGAGGTGCCGCTGGCGGAGCTGCGGGTGACGCCGAACGTCACCGAGGATCAGGTCGCGCGGGCGATGGCGGCTCGGCGTCCGTGACCCGGGGCGCGGTCAGGCGCCCGGCACGGTGACCGGGTTGTCGGACCCGAAGTCGACGACCAGTTCGCGGCGGGCGAGCAGCCAGCGGCCGCCGACCCTCCGGTACCGGTCCTGGTAGCGGATCGCCAGCGCGTTGTCGCGCAGCGCGCCGTCCCGGTCGCGGTAGACGTGGTGGGCCGTGCAGTAGGTCTGCCCTGCCGCGGTGTCCCCGTCGACGTCGAGAACCTGCTGGTGCACGGCGTGGTGGGTCGACAGCAGATGGGCGGTGGCGCCCAGCACGGTCGCGACGATCGCCTCGGCGCCGGTGACGACGGCGTCCTGGCCGCGTCGGACCAGGGCGGGCGGCTGCACCAGCTCGGCGTCCGGGGCGAGCAGCGCGGTCAAGCCTGCGGCGTCGCGACCGTCCACCGCCGCGGCGTACCGGCCTGCCAGGTCCGCCAGCGCCATCCGATCGTTCATGGCCCGAGTATGCGGTCCGGCCGCGGGCGCGGTCCCTTCGCGGTCCGCTGGGCGGGATCGGACGGTCCCGGAGCGGGCCCCGGCGTGGGACGGTGCGGGCTGCACCCGCGTCACGAGTCGCTCTGGAGGGGATTTGCCCGCATCATCACGGATCGGCAGGCGGCCGAGCGCCCGGATCGTGGTGGCGGCGCTCGCGTCCTGCGGCATCGCGGTCTCGCTGATGCAGACCATAGTGATGCCGTTGTTGCCCGAGTTCCCACGACTGCTGGACACCTCCGCGGCGAATGTCACGTGGCTGGTCACCGCAACCCTGATCGCGGGCGCGGTGTGCGCCCCGGTCCTGGGCCGGTTGGGCGACATGTTCGGCAAGCGCCGGATGCTGCTCGTCGCGCTGGCCGTCATGACGGTGGGCAGCGCGCTGGGCGCGGTGTCCGACGAGTTCGCGGTGGTGCTGGTGGCCCGGGCCCTGCAGGGCGCCGCGATGGGCGCCATTCCGCTCGGAATCAGCATCATGCGCGACGAGTTGCCGCCGGACGAGGTCGGATCCGGTATCGCGCTGATGAGCGCCACCCTCGGTGCCGGTGGCGCCGTCGGTCTTCCGCTGACCGGTGTCGTCGCGGAACACCTGAGCTGGCACTGGCTCTTCGGCGGGTCCGCGGTGCTCGGGCTGTTCGAGATCGTCGTGGTCTGGGCGCTGGTACCCGAGTCGCCGGTGCGCACCGGCGGACGATTCGACCTGGTCGGGGCGCTCGGCCTGTCCGGCGCGCTGGTCTGCCTGCTGCTCGCGATCACCCAGGGCAACGGCTGGGGCTGGACCAGCGGGCCGGTCCTCGGGCTGTTCGCGGCGGCTGCGCTCCTGCTCGGGGCCTGGGGCCGGTACGAGCTGCGGCTGTCCGCGGGCGGCCGAGATCACGGGGCGGTCGGGGAACGGACCCGTCAGCCGCTGGTGGACCTGTGGGTCTCCGCCCGGCCTGCGGTGCTGTTGACGAACATCGCGTCGGTGCTGATCGGTTTCGCCATGTTCACCTCCTTCATGGTCAGCGCGCAGATCTTCCAGGCGCCGACCGACACCGGGTACGGCCACGGGCTGTCGCTGACGCTCAGCGGCGTCGCGCTGCTGCCGAGCGGGTTGATGATGATCGCCTTCGCCCCGGTGTCGGCCCGCCTCTCCCGACGGCACGGACCGCGGACAACCTTCCTGCTCGGTGCCGTATTCCTGGCGGCAGGCAACCTGACGCGGACCCTGATGCCACCCCAGCTGACGGTGCTCGTCGTCGCCATCGCGGTCACCGCGATCGGGTCGGCATTCGCCTACGGCGCGATCCCCGCGATGATCATGAGCGCGGTACCGGTCTCGGAGACCGCGGCGGCGAACAGCCTCAACTCGCTCGCCCGGTCGCTCGGCACGTCCTCCTGCAGCGCGGTCGTCGCCGCCGTCACCACCGCGTCGGTCCTGCAGGTCGCGGGTGCCGAGTTCCCGACGGCAGGCGCGTACGCGGCGGCGTTCGGGATCGGGACCGTGGCGGCCGTGCTCGCGCTCGGCGTCGCGGTGTTTGTCCCACCGGCCCGTGACGGTGCGCCGGATCTACCGCTGAGTGAGATTCCGGGGCAGCGGAGCGGCGTCGCGACGTAGCGTCCGATTCGCGGCAAGTGACGCGAGACATGGGAGAGCATCGATGGAGTTGAGGGAGTCGGCAGCGCAGGCCGAGCTTCGGCAGGAACTGCGGGCGTACTTTGCGGCCCTGCTGCCTGAGGAGAAGCGTCGGGCAGCCGGCGAGCAGGGCGTGGGCGGCGAGTACTTCCGTGAGGTGGTCAAGCTGCTCGGCCAGGACGGTTGGCTGGGCATCGGCTGGCCCGTGGAGTACGGCGGACAGGGCCGCTCGATCGAGGACCAGTTCGTCTTCTTCGACGAGGTCCAGCGGGCCGGGTTGCCGTTCCCGTTCGTGACCGTGAACACCGTCGGCCCGACGCTGATGAAGTACGGCACGCAGGAGCAGAAGGACCGCTTCCTGCCCGGCATCCTCGCAGGCGACATCGTCTTCGCCATCGGCTACACCGAGCCCGAGGCAGGCACCGACCTCGCCTCGCTCAAGACCCGCGCGGTCCTCGACGGCGAGGAGTGGGTGGTCGACGGCAACAAGATCTTCACCTCCGGCGCCAACACCGCGGACTACGTGTGGCTCGCCTGCCGCACCGATCCCGAGGCCCCCAAGCACAAGGGCATCTCGATCCTCGTCGTCCCGACCGACGACCCCGGCTTCTCCTGGTCGCCGATCAACACCGTCGGCGGCCTGATGGTCACCTCGACGTACTACAGCGGCATCCGGGTCCCGAGCAAGGACGTCATCGGCGAGATCAACGGCGGCTGGCAGCTGATCGCCGCGCAGCTCAACCACGAGCGCATCGGCCTGGCAGCGATCGGTGGCCGTACCTACGGCCTGTGGCACCAGGTGCTGCAGTGGTCCAAGGACAACGGGACCATCGAGATCCCCTGGGTGCAGCAGGAGTTTGCGCGTACCCACGCGAAGCTCGAGGCGATGCGCCTGCTCAACTGGAAGATGACCTCGGCCGTCGCAGCGGACAAGCTGTCCGGTGCGGACGCAGGCGCCACCAAGACGTACGGCACCGAGACCCACATCGACGTGTACCGCACCCTGCTCGGCATCCTCGGCGCGGCAGGCCGGATCCGGCCCGAGTCGCCGGGCGCGCTGCTGGCCGGTCAGATCGAGCAGATCTCGCGTCAGGGCATGGTCAACACCTTCGGCGGCGGCGTCAACGAGGTCCTGCGCGACATGGTCGGCACGATGGGCCTGGGCCTGGTGCGGGAGAAGAGGGTCAAGTGAGCGAATTCCTCACCACACTCAAGGCATTCGAGGGCCAGACCCTCACGCCCACCACGTGGGGTCCGGACGAGGTCAACACCCCGATGATCCGGCACTGGGTCGAGACGATGGGCGACACCAGCCCGATCTACCTCGACGACGAGGCCGCCCGCGCCACCGGTCGCGAGGGCGCCGTCGCGCCCGCGCTGATGGCGCAGGTGTGGATCATGCGGACCTTCACCGACAAGATGGCGAACAACGACCCGTCGCCGGTGTGGACCGAGATGATCGCCACCCTCGACGCCGCGGGCTTCACCTCCGTCGTGGCCACCGACTCCGACTTCGAGTTCTTCGCGGAACTGCGCCCCGGGGACCGGGTCTCGGTCACCGAGGTGATCGAGGCGATCTCCGAGGAGAAGACCACCGGCCTGGGAGTCGGGCACTTCGTCACCACCCTCAAGACGTATCGCCGCGGCGGTGCCGCGAATGTGGACGGTGGTGACGACGAGGTCGTCGCGACCCAGCGGTGGCGCACGTTGCGCTTCACGCCGAAGGCCGCCGCGAAGCCCAAGGGCCTGCGCCCGCGCCCGGCGCTCAACGCTGACAACGCCTTCTGGTTCGAGGCCGCCATGGAGCACCGCCTGGTGATCCAGCGCTGCACCGCCTGCGGCACGCTGCGGCACCCGACCGGACCGATGTGCGGTCAGTGCCGCTCCCTCGACTGGGACACCGTCGACGCCTCGGGACGCGGCACCGTCTACAGCTTCGTGGTCAACCACCACCCGCAGATCCCCGGATTCGAGTACCCACTGGTCGTGGCGACCATCGAACTCGAAGAGGGCACCCGCCTGATCGCGAACATGACCGGCATCGCGCCGGACGAGGTCGAGATCGGCATGCCGGTGGAACTGGACTGGATCGACGCCGACCCGGAACTGACGCTTCCCGCGTTCCGGCCGGCCGCACGGAAGGACTCCTGATGGACTTCAGCTTCAGCGAAGAGCAAGAGGCGATTCGCAACCTCGCCGAAGAGGTCTTCACCAGCAAGGCCGACATCGACCGGGTCAAGAAGGTCGAACTGAGCGATGAGCGCCTCGACCGCGACCTGTGGCGCGAACTGGCGGGCACCGGTCTGCTCGGCATCGCTCTGCCCGAGAACCTCGGCGGCGGCGGACTCGGCTTCGCCGAGCTGTGCGTCCTGCTCGAGCAGCAGGGGCGCTTCGTCGCGCCGGTCCCGGTGTGGCCGTCCGCCCTCGCCGCCCTCGCGGTCGCCGAGTTCGGCACCGCCGAGCAGGCCGCGGCGCTGGTGCCCGGTGTGGCCGACGGCAGCCACTTCCTGACCGTCGGTGTCGAGGAGTTCGGCCCGTACGTCGACGGCGACCCGCAGACCACCGCCACCGAGGCGGACGGCCGGTGGACGCTGACCGGAGCCAAGGCGGTCGTCCCGGTGACCCACGTCGCGCATCGCGCGATCGTGTCGGCCACGACGCCGTCCGGCCCCGCGCTGTTCGTCGTCGATCTCGCGGGATCCGGTGTGTCCGTGGAGCAGACGCAGTCCACCAACTGGGAGATCTGCGGCAACGTGACCCTCGACTCGGCCCCGGCCGAGCTGCTCGGTCCCGCCGACGGCAACTCCGTCCAGTGGCTGGTCGACCGGGTGGAGCTCGCGCTCGCGGCCCTGCAGATCGGCGTCGGTTCGGGCGCCACGGCGCAGGCCGTGACGTACCTCAACGGCCGGCATCAGTTCGGCCGTCCGCTCGCGACGTTCCAGGCGGTCAACCATCAGCTCGCCGACTGCTACATCGACCTGCAGGCGATGAGCGTGACGCTGTGGCAGGCCGTGCAGAACCTGGCCGACGGCGACCCGGGCACCTCGGTGCTCGTCGCCAAGTGGTGGGCCACCGACGGTGGTCAGCGCATCGCGCACCGCACCACGCACGTGCACGGCGGCATGGGCGTCGACACCGACTACCCCGTGCACCGGCACCTGTTGTGGGGCAAGCAGATCGGCGCCACCCTCGGCGGCTCGGCATCCGACCTCGCGCGCCTCGGCGCGCAGCTCGCCGCCGGCGTCGAGGTGGTCGCATGACCGCCGCCGCGGTGACGGGCCGCAGCTTCGGCGACGTCGCGGTCGGCGACGTCCTGCCCGAGCTGGCGATCCCGCTCACCCGCACGCTGATCGTGGCCACCGCGCTCGCCACCCGCGACTTCCAGGACGTGCACCACGACCCCGAGCTGGCGCGCGAGCGTGGCTCGAAGGACGTGTTCATGAACATCCTCACCAGCAACGGCCTGGCGGGACGGTTCGTGACGGACTGGGCCGGGCCCTTCGCGACGGTTCGCCGGGTGAAGATCCGCCTCGGTGCGCCGAACTACCCGGGCGACACGATGACGATGACCGGCGAGGTGGTCTCCGCGGAGAACGGGCTCGTCGAGGTGAAGGTGCAGGGCGCGAACAGCCTCGGCAACCACCTCTCCGGCACCGTCACCGTCGAGTACCCCGCCGCCGTCGAAGGGAAGGACGCCTGATGGCCATCAGCCCGCTCTCCGGCACCGCCGCGATCGTCGGCATCGGCGCCACCGAGTTCTCCAAGAACTCCGGCCGCACCGAGCTGCAGCTGGCCTGCGAGGCGATCATCGCCGCGCTGGCCGACGCCGGTATCGACCCGTCGGAGGTCGACGGCCTGTCGACCTACACCTCGGAGACCAACGGCGAGGCGATTGTCGCCCGCAACTGCGGACTCGGGGAACTGAAGTTCTTCTCCCGCATCCACTACGGCGGCGGCGCCGCCTGCGGGACCGTGCAGCAGGCCGCGATGGCCGTCGCCACCGGCGTGGCGGACGTCGTGGTGGTCTACCGCGCGTTCAACGAGCGGTCCGGGGTCCGGTACGGACTCGGTCAGCACGACCGCCCGATGGACAGCACCGCCGACCGTGCGGCGTACGCGTGGATGACCCCGCAGGGTCTGTCGACGCCCGCCCAGTGGGTCGCGATGTTCGCCCGCCGCTACATGCACCAGTACGGCGCGACGAGCGAGGACTTCGGCCGGGTTGCCGTCGTGGCGCGCAAGCATGCCGCGAACAACCCCGCGGCGTGGTTCTACGGCAAGCCGATCACGCTCGAGGACCACCAGAACTCCCGGTGGATCGCCGAGCCGCTGCACCTGCTGGACTGCTGCCAGGAGACCGACGGCGGCCAGGCACTCGTCATCGTCTCGGCCGAGCGGGCCAAGTCGCTGGCGAACACGCCCGTCATCATCAAGGGCGCCGCGCAGGGCAGCGCCAAGGACCAGCACATGATGACCAGCTACTACCGTCCCGACATCACCGGGATCCCGGAAATGGGGCTGGTCGGGCGGCAGCTGTACGCGCAGTCCGGACTGACGCCGGACGACATCAACGCGGCGGTCCTCTACGACCACTTCACCCCGCTGGTGCTCCCGCAGCTCGAGGAGCTCGGCTTCTGCAAGCCGGGCGAGGCGAAGGACTTCATCCGCGAGGGCAACCTGGAGATCGGCGGACGACTGCCGGCCAACACCCACGGCGGCCAGGTCGGCGAGGCATACCTGCACGGCGTCAACGGAATTGCCGAGGGAGTGCGACTTGTGCGCGGCACCTCGACCAACCAGCCGGACAACGTGGAGAATGTGTTGGTCACCGCGGGCACCGCGGTTCCGACCAGCGCACTGATTCTGGGAGTTGAATAGATTGAGCACCACTGAGACCGTCGCCGAGAACGCGGGGCGTTGGCGCGGAACGGATCTGGGTACCCGGACCGTGAGCTACACCGAGCGCGACGCGATCATCTACGCGCTCGCGGTCGGCGCTCAGGCGACCGAGCTGGACCTCGTGTTCGAGGACCGGCTGCGGGTGCTGCCGACGTTCGCGTTGACGCTGGCGCAGTGGGCGCCCGACGAGCTCGGCGGCCGCGGGGCGTTCGACACCAAGACCGCACTGCACGGTTCGCAGGAACTGCGGGTGCTCAAGCCGCTGCCGCGTTCCGGTGAGGTGACGCTGACGGCGTCCGTCGGGGAGGTCTGGGACAAGGGCGCCGCGGCGGTGTTCGAGGTGCTCGTCGAGTGCGAGTACTTCGTCGCGACGTGGTCGCTGTTCGCGCCCGGTTCCGGCGGATTCGGCGGGGAGCGCGGGCCGTCCAAGCCCGCAGGCCCGGTCGGCGAGCCGAACCTGGTGGCGGAACTCGCGACCTGGGAGAACCAGACCGCGCTGTACCGCCTGCTCGGCGACATGCACCACATCCACATCGACCCCGAGGCGGCGGCGCGGATCAACCAGCCGCGGCCGATCATGCACGGGCTGTGCACCCTCGCGGCGGCGACCCTGCCGCTGGCCCGCGAGCTCGGTGTCCACCCCGCGGACCTCGTCGAGCTGTCCGGACGTTTCGCGGCACCGGCCTTCCCGGGCCAGACGCTGACGGTCCGCGGCTGGCGCGACGACG
Organism: Rhodococcus kronopolitis; assembly: GCF_042654025.1. Lineage (NCBI taxonomy): Bacteria > Bacillati > Actinomycetota > Actinomycetes > Mycobacteriales > Nocardiaceae > Rhodococcus > Rhodococcus kronopolitis. The sequence continues at coordinate 236,630 of NZ_JBHSFO010000004.1, forward strand.
ACACGGTGGACTTCGAGGTGGGCGCGGACACCGTGGCCATCGGCGGCGCCCGCGCGAAGTTCGCCCGGTGAGCACGATGCTGGAGAACCCGGCGGACTTCACCGGTCGCGCGGTCCTGATCACCGGCGGCACCAAGGGAATCGGACGCGTCGTCGCGGAGACCTTCCTCGCCGCAGGCGCGCAGGTGACCGTGTGCGCGCGGTCCGAGCCCGAGACGCTGCCCGAGGCGGGCGGCCGTCGGGCCGCGTTCCTCGCGGTCGACGTGCGCGACCCGGAGGCAGTCCGCGTGATGGTCGAGCGGGCCGCCGCGGACATGGGTCGGCTCGACGTGCTGATCAACAACGCCGGTGGCTCGCCGGACGCGGACGCGGCGGAGGTCTCGCCCCGGTTCGTGGAGAAGATCGTCGCGCTGAACCTGCTGGCGCCGTTCTACGTCGCGCAGGCGGCGAACCGGGTGATGCGGGAGCAGGCCGACGGCGGCTCGATCGTCAACATCGGTTCGGTGTCCGCGCACGACCCGCAGCCGGGGACCGCGGCGTACTCCGCGGCGAAGGCCGGGCTGCTGGTGCTGACGCGTTCGCTGGCGCTCGAGTGGACACCGAAGGTCCGGGTCAACCACATCACCACCGGGCTGATCCGCACCGAGGCCGCGGCCTCGGTGTACGGCGAGGACGGCGGTGCCGCGGTGACGCGGACCCTGCCGATCGGGCGGATGGCCGTGCCGAACGACATCGCCGGTGCCTGCCTGTTCCTGGCCGGGCCGCTGTCGTCGTACGTCAACGGCGCGGACCTGGCCGTCCACGGCGGTGGCGAGTACCCTGCCCGGTACCTGGCGACTCATCCCGAGATTGCCTGAGCCGCAGGCATACTCGTGTGCCTGCCGGGCATGTGCCGGTAGTACGCACCGCTGAAACGGAGAGCAACTGTGGGAATTCTCGACGGCAAGGTCGCGCTGATCACCGGCGCCGGACAGGGTATCGGTCGCGGCATCGCCCTCGCCCTGGCGAAGGAGGGCGTCGCGATCGCGGTGGCCGGCCGGACCGAGGCGAAGCTGGACAAGACGGTCGCGAAGATCGAGGCGATCGGTGGCACGGCGATCCCGGTGCGCTGCGACGTGAGCGTGGCGTCGGACATCGAGGCCGCGGTGGCCCGCACCGTCGCCGAACTCGGCGGCGTGGACGTGCTGGTCAACAACGCCAACGACTGCAAGCCGGGGGCGTTGCTGGACGCGGACGACGCCGAGTTCGAGAAGTCGTTCTCCACCGGGCCGCTGGCCACGCTGCGGACCATGCGGGCCTGCCACCCGCACATGAAGGCCCGCGGCGGCGGCTCGATCATCAACCTGGTTACCTCCGCGGCGGTCCGCTGGGACGCCAGCAACTACGGCGTCTACGGGTCGATCAAGGAGGGCATGCGCTCGCTCACCCGGGCCGCGGCCTGCGAGTGGGGCGTGGACAATATCCGCGTCAACTCCGTTGCACCGCATGCGCTCTCGCCCGGACTGAAGTGGTGGATGGATAACAACCCGGAGGAGGCCGCCGAGTTCGTCGCGAGCATCCCGATGGGTCGGGTCGGCGACCCGGAGGCCGACATCGGCCGGGCCGTGGTCTTCCTGGTCTCCGAGGACTCCCGGTACCTGACCGGTGCCACCATCCCGCTCGACGGCGGTCAGTCCCGCTGGGGCTAGGCACTTCGTGCTCGTGCGCGGTTGACGGGTCCACAGACCCGTCAACCGCGCACAAGCGACGCGGCCGCCTCGTCAGTGCGCGACGGGGCAGGTGCCGTAGTCGACCTTCAGCTCCTTGACGCCGTTGAGCCAGGCGGAGCGCAGCCGCTTCGGGTCCCCGAGCCGGGAAATGTCCGGCAGGTGGTCGGCGATCGCGTTGAAGATCAGGTCGATCTCCACCCGCGCCAGGTTCGCTCCCATGCAGTAGTGCGCTCCCGTCCCGCCGAAACTCAGGTGCGGGTTGGGGTTACGGGTGATGTCGAACTTGGTCGGCGCCTCGAAGACGTCCTCGTCGAAGTTGGCGGAGCTGTAGTACATGACCACCCGCTGCCCCTTCTTGATCGAGGTGCCCGACAGTTCGGTGTCCTCGAGCGCGGTGCGCTGGAACGCGATCACCGGGGTGGACCAGCGGACGATCTCGTCGGCGGTGGTCGACGGCCGTTCCCGCTTGAACAGCTCCCACTGGTCCGGGTTCTCGAGGAACGCGAGCATGCCGTGGGTGATGGCGTTGCGGGTGGTCTCGCTGCCGGCGACCGCCAACTGGATGACGAAGTAGCCGAACTCTTCCGGCGCCAGCGAGTGGCCGTCGACGTCGGCGTGCACCAGGCTGGTGACGATGTCGTCGGCCGGGCAGGCCCGCCGCTGCTCCGCCATCTGGTACGCGTAGCCGAGGATCTCCACCGACGCCTGCACCGGATCGCCTGCGACCTCCGGGTCGTCGTAGGCGGTCATCTGGTTGGTCCAGTCGAAGATCTTGCCGCGGTCCTCCTGCGGCACGCCGAGCAGTTCCGCGATGGCCTGCAACGGCAGCTCGCTGGCCACCTCGGTGACGAAGTCGCCGGTGGGGTTCGCGGCCGCCGCGGCGACGATCTGGGAGGCGCGTTCGGTCAGGGTCTCGCGGAGCGTCTCGACGGCCCGCGGGGTGAACATCCTCGAGACCAGCTGGCGCAGCTGGGTGTGCTCCGGGGCGTCCTTGTTCATCAGCACGATGCGCTGCATCTCGACGTTCTCGCGGGTGATGTCGTCGGCGTAGCGCGGCACCGCGGTGTTCTGCCAGGACGAGAACACGTCGCTGCGTCGGGAGATCTCCTTGACGTCGGCGTGTTTGGTGACCACCCAGCAGCCCTCGTCGTCGAATCCGCCGACGTCACGGGCCTGTGGGTTCCACCAGATCGGCGCGCTGCGACGCAGCTCGGCGAACTCCCGCAGCGGCAGCGCGCGGGCGTAGATGTCGGGGTCGGTGATGTCGAAACCGGTGGGGAGGTCGGGGGTGGTGCGGGTCATTCCTGGACTCCTGCCGAGGGTAATTCCGTTACAGGGTGAATTGAATACTCCGTAAATTGAAACACCGGACCGGCCCGGTCCGCCGGGGATTGGCCGGACTCCGGTGCCCGGGACGCCCCACTCAGGGTTCTGCCAGTTTTGCTGAGTAACTTCCGGTGAATGCAACACCAACTTTCGGGTCCGCCGAGGCACTGGTCCTATGCGGTCCTCGCACTGCTGATCGCGCTGCTCGCCGTGGTCACCTTCGGTCCGTGGCAGATGGCGAGCAACCCGTTGATGCGCGCGTCCACCTGGCTCTACACACAGATCGACCTGGCGACGTCCGGGTGGTCGAGCGGGGCCGGGACGCTGGTGGATCTGGTCACCGAGGGGCTGCTGGTGCTGCTCGCCGGTCTGCTGGCGCTGACCGTGTGGTTGGCGCGGGGCAACGTGCGGGCCGTCGCCGTGGGGCTGTCCGGTGGGGCCGGGGTCGTCGGCGCGATCGCGGCGACGCTGTTCGTCAAGGCGATGTTCGCCGAGCCGCGGCCGTGCGAGGCGGTGCCGGACCTGCACGCGCTGTCCGAGTGCCCGCCGATGGGCGACTGGTCCTTCCCGAGCAACCATTCCGGGATCTCCGCTGCGCTCGCCGCGGCGGTGGTGCTGACCGCGCTCGCCGCAGGCACCCGGCGGACCTGGCTGCCGGTGGTGGCGGTGGCGTCGGCCGTGGTGACGGCGGCGCTGCGGGTGGTCAGCGGCGTGCACTACCCCCACGACGTGGTGGCCGGGCTGCTGTTCGGCTCGTCCGTCGCGGTCGCGGTGACCATCGCGGCGACCCCGGTCGCGGTCGCGGTGCTCACCCGGTTGGGCATGGGCGGTCTCGTCGAGGCGGACGATGTCGTCACTGCGCCGGTGCCGCTGGTGCGCCAGCCGTAGGCGGGTCTGCGGGGCGGTCGAGCACGCGGTCCACCGCGTCGGCGGCAGTCACCGGGTCCTGGTGCTCCCAGACCCGCACCACCCGCCACCCGGCGGCGGCCAGCCGGGCATCGGTGTCACGGTCCCGCACCACGTTGGCGTCGAGCTTCTCGGCCCACCACCCGGCGTTGTTCTTCGGTGCGGTGCCGTGCACGGGGCAGCGGTGCCAGAAGCAGCCGTCGACGAACACCGCCACCCGCGCGGTCGGGAACACCAGGTCGGCGCGCCGGCGCAGGCCGGGCAGTGGGGCCCGGTCCACCCGGTAGCGACGGCCACGCCGGTGCAGTTCGCGGCGCAGCGCCATCTCGGGTGCGGTGTCGCGGCGGCGCTGCTCACGCATGCGGCCGCGGACGGACGCGGACGCCGGCATCGGTTTCGCTGCGGGTGTCGGCGTCGGCTCGTGATGCGGCGTCGCCGCGTGATCGGTCACGGCCATGAGGCCATTGTCACGCCGCGCGGGCCGGATCCCCACCCATGCGCTCGAGATGCTCGTGGACGTCGTCGAGGAAGCCCGGCACGAAACGCAGGCTGCCCATCCGGACCCGACGCAGGAAGCCTGCGGTGGCGCGGGCCGAGAGCAGCTTCGAGTCGTCGAGGAAGCCGCCGAGGTCCTCGTAGGGGTGCTGCACCGGCCAGGTGCTGAGGTCCGCGCGGTAGGCGTCGCCGCCGCAGCCCCAGGCCGCGGTCGGCCATGCGTCGCCCGGCTTCAGCGGCCGGTCGGCGGAGCCGTCGTAGGGCACCGGGTCCGCCAGTCGGTCGCCGACCCACGCCGACATCCGGGTGCTCACGGCATTGCCGACCAGCTTCCACCGGTGCCCGGCGCGCAGCCCGGGAACCTCCAGCGCGGGCCGCGTCCAGTCCGGGTCGAAACCCTGCAGCCGTTCCGCCCCGACAATTCCCGGGGTGACCAGCTCGCCGGTCAGCATCCGAACCGCAGGCGGGCTCGCGATGCCGATGGACGACCCGCCCTTGAGGGTGGGCACGGCGTTGACCGCCCAGCCGAGGCCGCGGGTGCCCTCGGTCCAGTAGAAGCCGCACGGGTGGTCGCCCGGATCGCCCTCGTCGGCGGCGCCTGCGTCGTCGGCGAAGAGCACCTCGCGGGGGTCCTCGGTCCGCGAGGCCAGCATCAGCACCCGCTGACGACGCTGCGGCAGCCCGAACGCGCGGGCATCGACCACCCGGTAGGCCCAGCGGTAGCCCAGCTCGTCGAGCGCGGAGGTGACGTGCCGCATCGCGGCGCCGCGGCCGAGCTGCAGCATGAACGGCACGTTCTCCAGCAGCAGCCAGCGCGGCCCCTTCTTGCGCTTGACCAGTCGGAACACCTCGTCGACCAGACCGGAACGGGAGCCGGTGATGCCGACGGTCCGGCCGGCCTGGGACAGGTCCTGGCAGGGGAAACCCGCGGTGACCAGATCGATACCGGCGGGCAGCGAGCGCAGCGCGGTGACGTCGGTGTGCAGGTCCGCGTCCGGGAACCGCGCAGCGAGCACGGCACGGGCGCCCTCGTCGATCTCGCAGTAGAGCTCGGTGTCCCAGCCGTGCCCGGCCAGGCCCAACTCGAGGCCGCCGATGCCGGCGAAGAGCCCTACCGCGCGCCCGCTCACCTGACTCCTACCGCCGTTCCCGCTCGTTGCGGCCGTCCGGTACGGCCTAGAGAACCGTACCCGGATATTCGCCGCTCCCGATGTCACCGCCGACGCCCCGAGGTTCACGCCCGGTCGCGTCGGGAAGTGGTCGGCGGCGTGCGCTCCGGCCGGCGCGCGGTGACGGGTCGGGTCGGCGTATCGCGGCTGCTCGGCCGGACGGTCCGGCCGGCCGGTCGGCAGGTCCGGGAGCGGTCGGGTGGCGGTGTCCTGCGGTGCCGATCGCGCCGCCCCGACGGTCACCGCGGAGCGGATGTCGCCACCGAAGTTTGGGTAGCCGAACATTTTGATACGGTTGATAGAAATATTGCTGAAATGAACGGGGTGGTCAGTGGAGAGCGTTCGTACTGAGGTGCGCGATCAGGCCCCTGTGCGCCGTGGCGGGGGCATCGGGCGGCTGATCGTGCTGGCCGGCCCCGCCTTTGTCGCCGCGATCGCCTACGTCGACCCGGGGAACGTCGCGGCCAACCTGACGGCAGGCGCCAAGTACGGCTACCTGCTGGTGTGGGTGCTGGTGGCCGCCAATGCGATGGCCGTGCTGGTGCAGTACCTCTCCGCGAAGCTCGGTCTGGTCACGGGCCGCTCGTTGCCCGAGATGCTGGGTGAGCGTCTGCGACCGGCGTCGCGCAAGGCGTTCTGGGTGCAGGCCGAGCTGGCCGCCGTCGCAACCGACGTCGCGGAGGTCATCGGTGGCGCGATTGCGTTGAACCTGCTGTTCGGGGTTCCGCTACCGCTCGGCGGGCTGATCACCGGCGTGGTGTCGATGGTCATCCTGGCCACTCAGACCCGCGGCCAGCGCACCTTCGAGTTCGTGGTGATCGGGCTGCTGGCGATCATCACGCTCGGGTTCGTCAGTGGCCTCGCGTTCACCGACGTGGACGGTGGGGAGGCCCTGCGCGGGCTGGTGCCGCGGTTCGAGGGCACCGAGACCGTGCTGCTGGCGGCCAGCATGCTCGGCGCGACGGTGATGCCGCATGCGATCTACGTGCACTCCGCGTTGGCGCGGGACCGGCACGGCCGGGGGATCAAGGCGGCCCTGCTGCCACGGTTGCTCAAGGCAACCAAGCTGGACGTCGGCTTCGCCCTGCTCATCGCGGGCTCGGTGAACATCGCGATGCTGCTGCTGGCCGCGTCCGCGCTGCGCGGCTTCGAGGGCACCGACACGATCGAGGGCGCGCACGCGGCCATCTCCAGCGCGCTCGGGCCGACGGTGGCGGTCATGTTCGCGGTCGGGCTGCTGGCGTCGGGCCTGGCGTCGACCTCGGTGGGCTGCGCGGCCGGTGCGGAGATCATGCACGGGCTGCTGCACTACCGGATCCCGATGCTGGTGCGCCGGATCGTGGTGCTGATCCCGGCGCTGGTGGTGCTTTCGCTCGGCATCGACCCGACCCTGGCGCTGGTGATCAGTCAGGTGGTGCTGAGCTTCTGCATTCCGTTCGCGCTGATCCCGCTGGTGCGGATGACGTCCGAGCGGGCGCTGATGGGCGAGCACCGCAACCTGCGCGGCACCACGATCGCGGCCTGGACGGCGACCGGCGTCATCGTCGCGCTGAACGTGGCGCTGCTGGGGCTGACGATCACCGGCGTCTGACCCCTCGCCCGCCCCGCCCCGCCGCCCCCGCCCCCGTTGGCATCGAATGAACGGAATCGTTCATTCGATTAGATCGAGTGAACGTTCCGTTCATTCGGCTGCGGGGCAGGCGTGGCGGGCACGGTGTCGGCGGGGCTGCGGCGACGTCCCGGCGCCCAGATGCCGACGGCCACCGCCGCGACCAGCATCACCCCGGCCAGCACGTACGACGCGTGCGACATCCCGGCCAGGAAGGCCGACCGGGCGAAGTCGGCGAGCTGCTCGCCCTGCGGGCCGCCGGCGAGCTTGGCCACCTCGAGCGCCGCGGCCAGCGAACTGCCGACCGGTTCCTTCGCTGCCTCGGGCAGGGCCGCGACCGCTGGCGCGATGTTGTGGCTGTACGTGGCCGCGAGCAGGCTGCCTGCCAACGCGGTCCCGACCGCCGCGCCGATCTCCCGGGTGGTGTCGTTCACCGCGGACGCGACGCCCTGCTTGCCGTCCGGGGTGTTCTCGACGATGCCGGTGGTCGCAGGCGCGGTGCACAGGCCAAGCCCGAGGCTGAAGATCAGGAGGGCGACCATGGCCGGCCCGTATCCGCCGTCGACCTCCAGCCTGCCGATCAGCACCAGGCTGAGCCCGGCCAGCGCGAGCCCGGCGACGGTGAGCGCACGCATCCCGACCCGGGGGATCAGCCAGGGCGTGATCGCGGAGATCGCGACCATCGGCACGGCCATCGGGGCCAGCGCGAGTGCGGCTTGCAGTGCGCTGTAGCCGAGCACCAACTGCATGTACTGGATGAGCAGGAAGAACAGTCCGAGCGTCCCGACGAACTGCAGCGTCAGCGAGGCCGCGCCGGCACCGAACCCGCGGATCCCGAAGAGCCTCACGTCCAGCAGCGGATGCTCGCGACGTAGCTCGACGGCCGCGAACGCGACCCCGGCCATGACGCCGACGATCAGGGCGACGGCCACCACGGGATCGGTCCAGCCCCGGATCGGTCCTTCGAGCAGGCCCAGGACGAACAGTCCGATCGAGGCCGTCGACAGCACCGCCCCGACGACGTCGAAGGCGGGCGAGTCCCGATCGCGCGACGACTGCAGGGTCCAGGAGAGCGCGAACAACGCGAGCGCCGCCACGGCGAAGCCGACGAAGATCGACTGCCACTGCCACCGTTCGAGCAGCACGCCCGACACGAGCAGGCCCGCGATCCCGCCGGATGCGGCGACGCCTGCCCAGATGGCGACGGCCCGCGACCGCTGCGCCGGCGGGAAGCTCACGGTCAGCAGTGACAGGGTCGCGGGCATCACCAGGGCGGCGCCGACGCCTGCCACCGCGCGCGAGGAGATCAGCCACAGCGGAGAGTCCTGGAAGATCGGGACGGCGGATGCCGCGGCGACGATCAGCAGCCCGATGACCAGCACGCCCCGTCGGCCGTACCGATCGCCGAGCGCACCCGCGGGCAACAGCAGGGCGGCCAGTGTGAGGGTGTAGCCGTCCACGATCCAGGTCAGCTGGCTCTGGGTAGCGCCGGTGTCCAGGGCGAGGCTGGGCAGGGCGGAGTAGAGCGCCGCGGAGGCGGCCATGACCATCGCGACCGCGGCGCACACGACGGTCAGTGTCCATACTTCTCGCGCGGACCATTTCGTCTCGTCGAGCGGGGCGTGCTGGACCATGTCTACCTCTCGACAGCGAAACAAGACCATCAGTCTCGTTTAGTAACGAGACCGCCAGTATCGTTTGAGGCCGGCGATTCCACAACCCCTCGGAGGTGTCATGGGCGAGCAGCCTGCCGCCGCGTCCGGTGCCGGTCCCCGCGAGGACCCGCGCCGGGTGCGCTCACGGGCCCGGCTCCTCGACGCGGCCACCACGCTGCTGGTCAAGGGCGGGACCGAGGCCGTCACCATCGACGCGGTCACCCGCGCGGCGAAGGTGGCCCGGGCGACGCTGTATCGCCACTTCGACAGCGGTACCGAGCTTCTCGCGGCCGCCTTCGGTCGGCTGGTGCCACCGGTCGCGGTGGTCGCGGAGGGCGGTGACCTCCGTGAACAGCTCGTGTCGCTGCTGACCGCGCAGGCCAAGCTGATCGAGGAGGCGCCGATGCAGCTGACCGCGATGTGCTGGCTCGGCATGGGGCCCGGCCTCGGCGACAACGCCGACCGTCCCGAGCTGCGGTCGTTGCGACGGCACATCGCCGAGCAGTACCGGCTGCCGTTCGACCGGATCCTCGCCGGTCCGGCGGCGCGCGAACTGCTCGGCGACATGGATCCGGACCTGGTGCTGGCGCAGTTGGTCGGACCGGTCGTTTTCACCCGGCTGGCCACGCTGCCGCCGTTGGGTCCGGACGCCTGCGCGCGGATTGTGGACGACTTTCTGCGTGCCCGGGCCCTGCCGGAGGGCGATTGATCGGCATGAATTTCGTGGTTCGGGCTCGCGCGGCGACCGCTCACCCGGATAGTGTGACTTAGCGCACACCAACCGGCTACGTCGATCCCGGCGAATAGGGGACGCACGATGCTCAAGCGAATTGCTCTGCTGATTGCTTTCGTTACCGCGATGGCCGGACTGCTGGCGGTGGGGCCCGCATCGGCCGCCGAGCGTGCGGTCCTGGGCGGTGGCTCCGGGATCGTCCTCGGCGGGGAGGCGATGTGCACGCTGACCACGATCGGCACCGACAGCGGCGGCAGACTCGTCGGCATCACCGCGGGACACTGCGGCGAACCGGGGATGGCCGTCGGGGCGGTGGACCGGCAGGAGCTCGGCGTCATCGGTCACATGGTCGGCAAGAACAAGGGCCTCGACTACTCGGTCCTCGAGTTCGACCGCAACAAGGTGATTCCCGTGAACCGTGTCGGCAACGTCACCATCACCGGGATCGGCACGCCTGCGGCCTTCCCGAATGTGGTGTGCAAAGAGGGCCTGACGACGGGTAACACCTGTGGAGTGGTCTGGGGAGACCTGTTGCAGAGCAACGAGACCTGGACCCAGATGTGCGTTATAGAGGGTGACTCGGGAAGTCCGGTCGTGCTCGGCACTACTCTGGTGGGCATGGTGAATGCGTACGTGGGATTCGCGTGCCTGGGCCCGGAGCTCGGCACGGACATCGACGTCATCATGAGCGATATCAACGCTCATGGCGGCGCCGGCGCGGGCTTCCGCCCGATCTAGCCGCCGATGCCACCTCGCAAGAACAGCGTCGACCGTCTGACCGAGCAGGACCTGACGGAACTGGCAGCAGCGGTCGCCGCCGGTAAGCGCGCGACCGTGTACCTCAACGACGCCACGCCGAGTCTCGGCCTGGCGGCGGGCTGTTCGGCCCGGGTGCTCTCGATCGACGGCGGCACGGTGCTGATCCGGCCCAAGGGAGTCAACGACGAGCTGCCGTTCGAGGCGGACGAGCTGCGTCGCACCCAGAACTCAGCCAAGTCCCCGGCGAAGCCCGCCGCCGCCAAGGCGGCCTCGAGGTCCGTCACGCCGAGACAGCCGAAGCCGGTGCCTGCCAAGGCGATCGAGCCTCGGCCTGCGCCTGCCGCGACCGCAGCCCCCCGGACGCCGACAACCGCGCCGGTCGCGGTGCCGGCATCCGTCACCCCACCGAAGGCAGCCGTGACCGCACCCAAGACCGAGCCAGTGAGCCAGGCGCCCGAGAAGCCGGCGCCCGCGTCGCGCCGCGCGCGCCGGCCGAAGGACGCGACCAGCGTCAGCGTCACCCTGCACGCGGAGGCCGCCAACGAGTGGACGGTCACCGTCACGCACGGCGAGCGGCGACCGAGCAAGGCGGTGCCCGTGGCCGCGGACGCGGTCGAGCGCGCGGTCCGCGAGCTCGGCGACCCGGTCGCGGAGCAGGCCGTTGCGGCGGTGCTCTCCGCCGCCAGGGACGCCGCGGCCAGGCGGGTGCGCGAGCTCAGCGAGCAACTGGCGGAGGCGCGCACCACCCTCGAGGCGCTGGGCGCCGACGTGCCCGAGACTCAGGCCCGCCGCAGCGCGTAGGCCTTGAGGCGGTTGTACCCGCGTACCCGGAGCGTCCGCAGCGAGCGCAGCTCGACGCCCGGGACGTCGGTGAGGGCATCGGCGAGGTCGGCGTCGACGAGCACGGTGCCCGGACGAGCCGAACTGGTCAGTCGTGCAGCGATGTTCACCACCGAGCCGTAGGCGTCGCCGAACCGGACCAGCACGGTGCCCCGCGCGAGCCCGACCCGCAGGTCCGGCAGTTCCTCGGTGCTGTGCGCGGCGTCCTGCAGCGCCAGCGCGATCCGGCCGGCGTCGGCAGGGTCCTCGACGGCGAACATCACCTCGTCGCCGACGTTCTTGATCACCCAGCCGCGGCCCTGGCTGATCACGTTGGTGACGGTGGACTCGAAGTACTCCAGCAGGCGGGTGAGCTCGGTGACGCCCAGGCGCCGGGTCAGGCTGGTGTATCCGACCATGTCCGCGAATCCGATGACCAGCGTGCGGGTCTCGGAGTCCTCGCCGCGGTTGTCGAGGAACCGGGCGGCGTTCGAGGCGAGGTGCCGACGCCACACGTACGACTGCAGGTCCTGCAGCGCGGGAAGCATCTGCTCCGCGACCAGGGCGGCCTGCGTGGCGACGGCGTGCACGCTGACCGTCTCGTCCCCGGTCCGCTCCCGTTCCACGCGTTCCAGGATGTGACTGTTGAGCAGGCCCAACTGCCACTCGGCGAGTCGGGAGAAGGACTGCCCCAGCGCCCGGGTCACCGACACCTCGAGGTCGGGATCGATGATGCCCCGGTCGACCAGCGAGGTGATGCTGCTCAGCGCGGCGACGTCGGCGTCGGTGAACATCGGCGCGTCGGGATCCGTGTCGACCGCGAAACCCATTGCGATCCAGAGCCGTTGCGCCCGCTCCAGCGGGATGCCCGACAGTTCGGCGACCTGCTGGCGGGTGTACTTGATCTCGCCGCCGAGGAGGTTGCGCTCGATCTCGGCCTGGATCATGGCGAACTCGCGGGCCTGTCGCCGCCCGGAATGGTGCTCAGTCACACACGGCCCCGTTCGACGCCGAACCGACGAGCTTCGCGTACTTGGCAAGCACGCCTCGGGTGTAGCGGGGCGGCAACGGTTCCCAGCCCTGGCGCCGACGGTCGAGTTCGTCGGCGTCGACCAGCAGGTCCAGGGTTCCGGTGCCGATGTCGAGCCGGACGGCGTCGCCGTCGCGGACGAATGCGATCGGTCCGCCGTCCACCGCCTCCGGGGCCACATGCCCGACGCACAGGCCGGTGGTGCCGCCGGAGAAACGGCCGTCGGTCAGCAGCAGCACGTCCTTGCCGAGGCCGGCGCCCTTGATGGCCGCGGTGATCGCGAGCATCTCCCGCATCCCGGGCCCGCCCTTGGGGCCCTCGTACCGGATCACGACGGCGTCGCCCGCGGCGATGGTGCCGTTTTCGAGCGCATCGAGTGCGCCGCGTTCGCGGTCGAAAACCCTTGCCGTGCCTTCGAACACATCGGACTCGAAGCCGGCCGACTTGACCACCGCGCCGCCGGGTGCCAGCGAACCGGACAGGATGGTGATTCCGCCGGTCGGGTGGATCGGCGACGACATCGCCCGCAGCACCACGCCGTCGGGGTCCGGCGGGTCGATCTCGGCCAGGTTCTCCGCCATGGTCCGGCCCGTCACCGTCAGGCAGTCGCCGTGCAGCAGGCCCGCGTCGAGCAGCGCCTTCATCACCACCGGGACGCCGCCCTGGCGGTCGACGTCGAGCATCACGTGCTTGCCGAAGGGCTTGACGTCCGCCAGGTGCGGCACCTTCGCGCCGATCCGGGAGAAGTCGTCGAGGGTCAGCTCGACCTCCGCCTCGTAGGCGATGGCGAGCAGGTGCAGCACCGCGTTGGTGGAGCCGCCGTAGGCCATCACCACGGCGATGGCATTCTCGAATGCCTCCTTGGTCATGATGTCCCGTGCGGTGATGCCCTGCTCGATCAGCCGGACGACGGCCTCGCCGCTACGCCGCGCGTAGCCGTCGCGGCGCCGGTCCGAGGCGGGCGGCGCGGCGCTGCCGGGCAGCGACATGCCCAAGGCCTCGGCGACGCAGGCCATGGTGTTGGCGGTGTACATGCCGCCGCAGGCACCCTCGCCGGGGCAGAACGTCCGCTCGATGGCGTCGACGTCTGCGCGGCTCATCAGTCCTCGCGAGCACGCGCCGACCGCCTCGAAGGCGTCGATGATGGTGACCTCGCGCTCGCTGCCGTCGGACATCTTCGCCAGGCCGGGCAGCGCGGAGCCGGCGTAGAGGAAGACGTTGGCCAGGTCCAGGCGGGCGGCGGCCATCAGCATGCCGGGCAGCGACTTGTCGCAGCCGGCGAGCAGCACCGAACCGTCCAGGCGTTCGGCCTGCATCACGGTCTCGACGCTGTCCGCGATCACCTCGCGTGAGACCAGCGAGAAGTGCATGCCCTCGTGGCCCATCGAGATGCCGTCCGAGACCGAGATGGTGCCGAACTCGAGCGGGTACCCGCCCGCGGCGTGCACGCCGTCCTTGACGGCGGTCGCGAGTCGGTCGAGGGACAGGTTGCAGGGGGTGATCTCGTTCCAGGACGAGCCGACGCCGATCTGGGACTTTCCCCAGTCTGCGTCGCCCATGCCCACCGCGCGCAGCATGCCGCGGGCTGCGGACTTCTCCAGCCCGTCGGTGACGTCGCGGCTGCGCGGTTTGACGTCGTGTGTGGCGGAATCCTTCGGTGCGGTCACGGCGTTGCTCCCCACGATCGATCATCACGATTTACGTGTGCCCATCCATGATGACGCGTCGGGACGGTCGGTGAGGGGTGATCGCGTGCGGGGAGTTCGCCGTGGCGGCCCGCGAGGCGCCGGTGGTCCGGTGACCGAATGGGCTGTCGGTGGTGGTCGATAGTGTTCCCGGCAGACGCATTCCGACCGTCGCTGCATCTACAGGGGGTAGAGACATGCAGGTCCCTGACTGGACGACAACCAATCCAGACGGCTCGTACTCGCCGGAGGAGGCACTGCGCCTGCTGCTCGGGTACCGCGATGCGATGAGCGCACGGGCGGTGGACGGTGAACCGGGCAATGCCGACCTTCCGCCACTGACTCGCCAGGACCACGCCAATGCGTTGGAAGTCGTGGGGGCCCTCCTGCGGGAGATCGGCCAGGACCGAGGCCGCGCGGTCGAGGCGGCCCTCGCGGCCGGGCTGGCCTGGCGCGCGATCGGCAGTCGCCTGCGCGTAGAGGAGCAGTCGGTCCGGGAAGAGTTCCGATCGAGGCTCGACACGGAACTCGAGTCCAGTTGGAAGGCTCAGGGCGGGGGAAGTCCGGATCTCCTGTGGCCGGACGAGATGCCTCGGCCGTCCGAGGCTGCCGGGCGCGCGCTCGGCTACGACGACGATCGTGACAGCGGCGACGGGGACCGGATCACCCCGGCTTTCGAGAATGTCATCGACTGGGTCGAGGGCTATTTCCTCCCCGTAGTGCGTCGGCGGGTCGAACTGGGCCCGGGGGACCTGCTCGTCTGGGACGAGCAGTGGTGGATGTACCCGGAGGTGGTGGCGAGGTTCATGGCGCTGCACTACGCGTGGGAAGCGGCACGGGCTTCAGACGACGCCGCCGCGATGTCGAGCTGGTGGATCCAGCACCTCGATCCGCATCTGCGGGTGATCCTCGACCCCCACACCGGACCGATGGCACGCCGCTCCCGGGCGGGGAGCGAACCCGGTGTGCCCCGCCTGCCGAACTCGCCGGTTCCGAACGAGGTGCGGGACGCGATTCTGCGCGGCCCCGATTCCTGACCCCAACCCGGCACGTACGCCGAGGCCTCCGGATCGATCAGCGTGGTCCGGTTCGGTCGTCGCGCCCGGTCAGGGCAAGCAGCTGGGTCTGCAGCGGCGCGTCGTCGGCGACGGCGATCGGCGGCGCGAACAGGCCACTGGCGCTCAGCATCTCGCGTTCCTGATCGAGGTCCTCCCAGACCGCGGCGACCAGACCCGGGTCGAGGGACTCGTCCACCCCGGCCGCACGGGCCAGGTCCCAGCTGTGGATGGTGAGGTCGGCGACCTGCTGGTGCAGGTACTCCTCGACGGTGACGGTGCCGTAGGACAGGTGTACCCGCGCGGACGGCGAGGCGACCGACCACGCGAGTACCGCGAGCCCGGCGTGGTGCTCCCACTCGGCCGCCAGGTCGTCGCCGAGCGGGTGCACCCGGGCACCGGCCTCGGACAGGGTGAGCCCGCCCAGCAGCGGCGGCACCCACTGCTGCTCGACTATCACGTGACGAACCAGATCTGCTGTGTCCCAGTCGGTGTCGGGAGTCGGTGCGGCCCAGTCGGTGACGCCCCGAACCCGCGTGTCGAACTCCTGCTTGGCTCGGTGCTGGAGCTCGAGCCACCCGAGTGCCACCGGCCCGCCCGCCGCTACGCGGATTCGCCGGTCATGACGCTGAACACGGCCCCGGTGGGGTCGCTCAGCACCGACATCCGTCCGACGGCAGGCATGTCGAAGGGCTCGACCATCACGCTGCCGCCGCTGGCGGTCGACTTCGCGGCCGTCGCATCGGTGTCCTCGACGGCGAAGTAGACGTGCCAGTGGGTCGGCACCTGCGGCATCCGGGGCGTGGTGCAGCCGCCGACCTGGGCCTCGCGGACCTTCAGGATAGTGTAATCGCCGCCCGGCATGTCCGACGTGGTCGCGGCCAGCCCGAGCACCGCCCGGTAGAAGGCCAGCGCCTTCGCCGGGTCGGGGGTGATCAGCTCGTTCCAGATGACCGAGCCGGGCTCGTTCACCAGGGTCGCGCCGATGTGCTCGCCTGCCTGCCACAACCCGGCGACGGCGCCGGTCGGGTCGGCGACGAACGCCATTCGGCCGGACTGCCCGATGTCGACCGGACCCATGATCAGCTCGCCGCCGGCCGGGACGACCTCGGCAGTCGCCGCGTCGGCGTCGTCGGCGGCGAGGTAGGTGTTCCAGATCGAGGGGGCGCCTGCGGGGGTGCCGGGCGGTTGGCCCCCGATGGCGGCGACGAGCCCGCCACGCAGCGTGGCCATCGAGTAGACGCCGCCGTCCGGAGTGGGCATGTCGTCGAACTGCCAGCCGAACAGTTCGGTGTAGTACGCCTTGGCCGCGCCGGGATCGGTGGCGGACAGGTCCACCCAGCAGGGGGTGCCCTGCTCGTAGCTGGTGCGTATGGGCATGACCAGATTCCTTCCGCAGGAGAAAGTCGGTCTCGCGGGGCGAGGCCCACCGACTACGGTTCCAGGCCGCGTCCGGTTTGGGAAGAGGGCACCGGTTGCACGGCCGGGGCGGCGATGTCGCAGTGCGGGCAGCAGTCGACGGTCTCGTCGTGCCGGGCAGCTTCGGCAGACTCGGCGGGCAGTGGCGTCGCGCCCGCCGGGACCAGTGCCGCGGCCAGCGCCGCGCCGATCACCAACAGCCCCATGCAGATCAGCATCGCGACGTGGAAGCCGTCGGAGAACACCTGCGGGTCGGTGTAGTCGGTGCCGGTGATGCCCGCCAGGCCGGGCAGCGCGGCAACCGCAAGCAGCTGACTGCTGCGGGCCACCGCGTTGTTCACCCCGGACGCGATCCCGGCGCGGTCGGTGGACACGGAGTTCAGCACCGCCCCCGTCAGTGGGGCCACCAGCGCGCACAGCCCGAGACCGAAAACCAGCACGCCGGGCAGCACGCCGGTTAGGTACGACGCACCGGGCCCGATCCGCAGCATCAGCGCCAGCCCGACCGCGGACAGCAGCGGTCCGACCGTCATCGGCAGCCGCGGGCCGTGGTGCTGTGCCCACCGGCCGGCGCGGGCGGAGAGCAGCAGCATCAGCACGGTGATGGGCACGGTGGCCGTGCCTGCGGCGAGCGGTGAGTACCCGGCGGCGAGCTGCAGCTGCAGCACCAGCAGGAAGAACACCCCGCCGAGCGCGGCGTAGACCGCGAACGTCACCAGGTTCGCGGCGACGAAGACCCGGGACCGGAACAGTGCCGGCGGGATCAGCGGGTCGGTGCTGCGGCGTTCGACGACCACGAAGACGGCGAACACCGCGAGGCCACCGAGCACGGGCAGCCACTGCTGGGCGATCAGGCCGTAGGTGATCCCGGCGAGGCCGACGGCGGCCAGGACCGCGCCCACGACGTCGAGTCGGCCCTGCTGCTGCGGGTCGCGGCTCTCCGGCACGTGCCGCAGCGCCACCCACACCACGGCGACCGACAGCGGCAGGTTCAGCAGGAACACCGCTCGCCAGCTGGAGACCTGCACGATCCACCCGCCGAGCAGCGGGCCGCCCGCGGCCGCGACCCCGCCGAGGCCGGACCACAGGCCGATCGCGGCGCCGCGATCGTCGGGGTCGATGGCGGCGGAGAGCAGCGCCAGGCTGCCGGGGGTCAGCAGCGCCGCGCCGACCCCCTGCAGGATCCGGGCCGCGACCAGCATCTCGATGTTCGGGGCGACGCCGCACAGCAGCGACGCGGCCGCGAACCAGACTGTTCCCCAGACGAAGACCTTGCGCCGGCCGAGTCGGTCGCCGAGCGCGCCCGCGAGCAGGATCAGCGAGGCCAGCGTGAGGGTGTAGCCGCTGAGCACCCACTGCAGTCCGGCGACGGTGGCGTCGAGGTCCTCGCCGATGCGGGGCAGGGCGATGTTGACGACGGTGGCGTCGAGCATCGCGAGGGACGAGCCGAGGACGGTGGCGAGGACCACCCAGCGCCCGGTGGCCGAGCGCAGGCGGACCGGCTGCCGGGTCGGGCCCATGCGGGTGACGCTACGCCGACAGTCCGCACCCCGGCGGCACGCGTCGCGGGCGCCATTGCGGCGCGACGGGGTACCGCCGGGGTGCGGGTCGGGGGGTGACTAGCTGTAGTCGTAGAAGCCGCGACCGCTCTTGCGGCCGAGCTGGCCGGCATCGACCTTGCGGCGGAGCAGGGCCGGCGGGGCGTAGTGCGGCTCGGCGAACTCCGCGTACAGCGACTCGGCGGCCGCCAGTGCGACGTCCAGGCCGACGGTGTCGAGCAGCGTCAGCGGGCCCATCGGGTAGCCGCAGCCGCCCTTCATGGCCTCGTCGATGTCCTCCGCGGTGGCGTAGCCGGACTCGAGCATCCGGACGGCCTGGCACAGGTACGGGATGAGCAGCGCGTTGACGATGAAGCCCGAGCGGTCGCCTGCCCGGACCGTCTTCTTGCGCAGCGTGTTCTTGGCGTAGTCGGTGACCGCGAGGACGGTCTCCTCCGACGTGGTCAGGCTGACCACGATCTCCACCAGCGGCATCACCGGCACCGGGTTGAAGAAGTGCACGCCGACGACCTGGCCGGGCCGCTCGGTGGCCTTGGCGATCTTGATGACGGGGATCGACGAGGTGTTGGTCGCCAGGATGCCCGCAGGCTTGACGATCTTGTCGAGCTTGCCGAAGATCTCGTACTTGAGCTCCTCGATCTCCGGGGCGGCCTCGATGACCAGGTCGCGGTCCGCGAACTCCTCGATGTCCAGGGTGACGCGCACCCGTGCGATCGCGGCGTCCGCCTCCTCCTGGGTGATCTTGCCCTTGGCGACGCCGCGGGAGATCGACTTGGCGATCCGCTCCGTGGCGGCGTCGGCGAACTCCTGCTTGGTCTCGAGGACGAGGACCGAACTACCGGCCTTGGCGCACACCTCTGCGATACCGGCACCCATCGTGCCGCCACCGATCACTCCGACAAGCTCCACAGCTACTTCTCCAGACACGTGTTGGTCATCTTGGCTTCTGTGCACATTCTGCTACGCGCCGGTCACGGCGCGTTCCTCGGTACGAAGCTCGTTCGTGCGGATCTTCGGGGTTGCGAGCCCCCCGGCGCCTATCTCCGACCGGGGACGGCTGCGGGTTCGGGCACGTCGTCGTCGGTTCGCATCGTCACACTGACCCGGTCCAACCGGTCGTACTCGACGCGTCGAACGTGAGTGGCGTGCTCGGAGACGATGGTTGCCAGCGTGTCCCGACCGGCGGGCAGGGCCCGCGCGGTGAGGGTCCCGTCCTCGCACGAGTCGAGCTCCTCGACAAGACCCGCCCGGATCCGGGCCACCGACCCTGCAGATGCGCCGGCCAGGCCACCGTCGTCCAGCAGGACGACATGTGCGCCCCGTCGCCGAGCCGCGTCGACCGCCGCGCACACCGCCGAGTCCGAGGCGAACACGGGCGCCCGAAGGGTGTCGCGCAGGTGGGATTCCAGTACCGCGCAATCCTCGCGTTCCCCCGCGGAGAACCGGTGCCCGGCAGCGGCGGCCTCGAGGATCGGGCGGGCCAGGAGGTCCAGTCGGCAGAGCTGGGTGTCCCGCTCGCGCAGCACTGCCTCGGTCATGGCCTCGTCGGCGGCGCGCTCGGATTCGCGTTCGCGCAGCCGGAACACCGCAAACCCGACCCTCCGGATGCTGAACGCGAAGAACGCCGACATCAGGACGGGGGCGAGATTGATCGAGGCCAACCGAATCCCGGTGCCCCAGCCCTGCCCGGTTGCGTCGCTCCAGGTGCCGCTGGTGAGGATGACCAGCGCCGCTCCCACGAACGCGTACGCCGCGCGGCCCCGCACCGACATGTAGACCAACACCACCGTCACCGCGCGTATCTGCCAGGCCGAGTCCAGCGTCCAGCCCGGCACGGGCAGCTGCCACAGGACCAGCACGCAGGCGATCGGCCCCAGCGCGGTCAGCGCGAGCGTGTGGACCGTCGGCAGCGGGTCGCCCGGCACGGCGATGATCACCGCTGCCCCGGCCGAGACCAGCGCTGCTGCCAGCAGGGACGGCCAGACAGAGTGCACCCCGTCCAGGTTGGCAAGGGCCGCGACGGTGAAACTCAGGCAGAACATCGCAACCAGCACCCGCGCGGCGGGCCGGTCGAGGCCGAGCAGGACGCGCACGTCACGGAAGTCACCGGACCCGGTGCCGGTCACGACGGTGCCGTCCAGCGCAGGGCGACACGAGTGCCGCGGTGGGCCGCGGAGTGGATCTCGGCGGCGCAGCCCGGTACCGAATCCATCCGCGATCGAATGCACACGCTGATGCCCAGTCCGTACGGCGGAATCCGGTCGGGGTCGAACCCTCGACCGTTGTCGGCCACCAGCACCTGCACGCCGTCGGTGTCGACGTCGACGGCGACGAGCCGGTCCGCAGCCTGCTTCGCGCTGTCCGCGTGCTGGATGCTGTTCCGGAGGGCTTCGGCGGCGGCGGAAGCGATCGCGCGACAGGCCTCGCGGGGAATGGCGACGGGCGAGCCCAGCCGGACCTGAAGGTCGACGGCGCCGCCCTCGTCGACGTCCGTCAGCGCGGAGCGGATCAAGGCGACCGCGGCGTCCGCGTCGAGGTCCTCGGTGGCCACGTCGCTGGCGTGCAGGCGGTCGAGTTCGCGAAGCGCGAGGCCGGACTGGGCGCCGAGCTGGTCGTCGTTGCCGCGCCGTGCGATGCCGAGCAGCGTCGACATGACGCTGTCGTGGATCAGTGCGTCGAACCGCTTCCGTTCGACGTCCCGCGCGGCGACCGCGGCGGTCGACGCGGACTGCCGCGAGGCGGCGGCGCGGGCGCGGTCGAGAATGCGGCCGGACTGAACCGCGGCGATGGCGGCCAGGACGAACATGCTGTTGGTCATCACGACGTTGAAGATCTCCGGCAGCAGGGTGCTCCCTGGTCCGGCTCGGGTGACGTGCCGTATCGCCTCCGCCGCGCAGCTGCTGACCACGAGGTACAGCACGCCGAGGGTCGGAGGCCAGCACACCGCCGCGGCCATGGCCACGAGCCCGGAGATCGCAGACAACCACACGTCGCGGGTCGGCGGGAGGTTCCCCTGCAACGCGGGCAGCCAACCGGCCATGGTGACGAGATAGGTCGTGGCGCCCAGTGCGCTCAATCTGCGCACCCACCTCAGGTCGGGGGCGTAGCTGGCCGGCCACAGGGCGAGCAGGGGCGCGAACACGATGACGACGGCAACCGGGGTGTACCACGGTGCCAGCACATCCGACTGGACGAAGAGAACGGGGATCAGCACCACGGCGAAGAACAAGGCCCCGGTGCCGAGCACGCGGGCAAAGGTGCGGATGATCCCGGCCTCCGCATCGCCGATTTTGCTGTTGCGCGCGGTCATTCGCGCCAGACCGGCGTCGGCTGGATCACAGCTCGTCGATGGAGATCAACCCGTCCTGCACCGCGCGCGCCACGAGGGCGGCCTTGGTCGGGGCCGCTCGGTCCACCTGTGCGTACTTGGCGCGGATCCGCGCGAGGTGGGTGTTGACGGTGCCGAGTGAGAGGTACATCGCCGAGGCGACCGCGCTCTTCGAGTCGCAGTGCAGCCACCGAAGCAGTACCTCGGTCTCGCGGGCGGACAGCGTCGGCCGGATCAGCGCGGGCCGGGCGACGGGCGTCGCCTGCGGTGCGGCAGGCACGATGCGCGGTCGCTGCATGTGCGGGCGGTGGAGAACGTGGTTGAGAGTCGTGGACATGTGCGCCCCCCGGGGAGTAAGTCGTCGTTGCATGGCCCGCAGAGAGTCGGGCCACGCTCCGCACTGACGCTAGGCGGCGCCGTGAGGGTTGCCCAGACGGAAGTTCTCTGCCCCCAGAACTGGGGGCATAGTTGGCTACCCGGAGGGTGTGGTCTCGGGGTGGGCCGGGTGGACGGGCAGGCCGTCGGGGCCGAACTCGATTCGCCGCACGCCATCGCCGCTGCTGGCGAGGACCGTCGCCGCGGCTTCGCGCCCCGGCGGCAGGATCCGCACGGTGACGGTGCCGTCGAGTGCGCCGTCCAGTTCGTCGGCCACCAGGGACAGCAGGCGCTTACGGGCGGCCGCGTCCGCCGCGTCCATGCCGCCGTCGTCGAGCAGGATCACCTCGATTCCCCGGGTGCGGGCTGCTCGGGCCGCGTCCGACACCGGAGCATTCGCGAGACCCGGGGCACGGAGGGTGTCACGCAGGTGGGCCTCGAGCAGCCGGCAGGCCAACCGTTGGTCGGCGTCGAGGTGGGCCTCGGTGCTGATCCGTTCGAGTAGCGGCCGGGCCAGTTCGTCGAGTCGGCGCAGCTGGCGGTCACGCTCCTCGAGCGTCGCAGAGTCGGCCGCCTCGGCTGCGACGCGCCGGGTCGTCTGCTCGCGCAGTTCGGCGATCGCCCGGGCGTCGGGGCGGAGCTTGTAGGCGAAGTAGGTGGCCATCAGGAGGGGCGGGAGGCTCCTCGACGACACGTTGAGACCGTGCTCGGCACCCAGCCCGGTCTGGATCGACCAGGCGACGAAGGTCGCGGCCGTGGCGATGAATCCCAGCCAGGCGTACCCGGTCCGCCCGCGCACACACATGAATGTGTAGATCGCGACGGACGCTCCGAGCGGCCAGGACTGTGCCTGCTGCGTGACCGTGACGGGCGCAGGCAACATCGAGAGCGCCAGCATGCAGCTGAGCGGTCCGACGGCCGCGAGGGCGATCGCGGCCGGCGTCGGCAGGGGGTGCCCGGCGACCCGGACCAGGGCCACCGCGCCACCGCTGATCACCAGCACGGCGAGGGGGAGCGGCCAGAATGCGCTCTCCCCGTCGTGCGAGGAGACGGCGAGGAGCGCAACGGTGAGGGTGTAGAACCAGACGAGGACCATCGCTGCGCGGCTCTGCATGCCCAGCAGTTCACGGGGGTCACCGATGTCGCGGGTCGTGTCGGTCATGGTGCACACCAGGTCAGGTGGACTCGGGTGCCGTCGGCGGGCCGGGAGTCGATGTGCGCTGAGCCGCCGGGCACCTGCTCCATCCGAGCCCGAATGCTGACGGCGATGCCGAGGCGGTGGGTGGGCACCGAATCGGGGTCGAAGCCGATGCCGTGGTCGGTGATGCAGATGCTGAGCCGGTCCGGTGCGATTGTGACGACTACGGATTGGCGTGCGTCGGGCCCCGCGTGCGCGATGCTGTTGCGGAGCGCCTCCGCCAGTGCCCCGCCCATCGCACGGACGGCGTCCGCGGGCATGGAGACGGTCGCCGTCGCGGGGTGCCGCAGAGTTTGCAGGGTGGCGTTCTCGGCTACCTCCGTCGCGGCGGTTCGCAGGTGCGAGAGCACCTCCGGGTCGGCGAAGTGCTCGTGCAGTCCGGGGCCGGAGCGGAGCGAGTCGAGTTGGCGCATCGTCGCGGCGGACTGCCGTGCCACGCTTGGGGTTGCGCCCTGCCTCGACGCGGAGAGCAGCGTGGACATCACCCCGTCGTGGATCAGCGCGTCGAACCGTTCGCGCTCGACCGTCCGGGCGTGCTGTGCGGCCGCGGCCGCCGCGGCGGCGTGGGTGGCGTCGGTGGTCGCGTCGAGCATCCGGCCGGTGCGCAGGGCCATCGCGCCGGCGCCGACGAACAGCATGGCGAACATGGCGGGGAACGCGATGTTCGGGACCAGCAGAATCGCCACACCTCGGGAAAGTGCCGCACTGTTGACGAGATGGACTCCGGTGTAGGCGATTACGACGTGCGCGAACGCACAGGCGGGCCCCCAGGCCGCGAGGGCGGCGAGGCCGGCGAGGCCGGGGAAGAGCAACAGCCAGATCGCGGTGCCGTTTGCGGGGGTGGCGCCGTTCCACGCGAGGGGCCACGCGGCGAGTGCCAGCAGGTAGGCGAGGGCAGCGGTTCCGCATGCCACCCGCAGGATCCTGATGTCGGGGAGGAAGGACACGGCCATGAGCGAGAGGCCGGAACCGAAGACCGCAACAGCGGCGGTCGGGGTCCACCATCGGTCCGTCAGGTGGGCCTGCGAGGTGATGGACGGCAGCAGCAGGGCGAGGTAGAGGAGGTAGCCTCCGCCGATCAAGCGGGTGAACAGCCGCAGGATGCGGTCGGCCGCCGCATGCCGGGCGCCGGCGGCTGGCGTGGTCGGGGCGGCGGAGCCGTCGGGGGACCGGGTCACCGGTGGTCGGGATGGCGGGGCATGGGCAGCCACCCGTCCTCGACGGCCCGCTTGTAGAGGTCGGTCTTGGTGCGGGCAGGCCGGCCGGCCTCGGCGTACTTGGCCCGGATCCGTGCGAGGTAGTCGTTGACCGTGTGTTCGGCCAGCCCGGTGAGGCTGGCGACCCGGGCGGCCTTCTCGCCGGAGGCATAGTGCGCCAACACGTCTCGCTGCCGTGGGCTGAGCCCGACATCGAGCAGTCCGGGGTCGCCGTCGATGGCGGCCGCCCATTCGGTGGTGACCACCTGCTCGCCGTTGGCCGCGGCGGTGATCGCCGCGACGACGGTGGCGGTGGGCTCGGACTTGCGGACCACTCCGAGCACCCCGGCCTTCGCGGCCAGGCGAACCAGGTAGGGATTCTCCGCGCCGGTGAAGACCAGGGTCTCGAGCCCTGCCGCCCGCAACTGCTCGACATTGGTCCGCGGCGAGGAGCCGTCGCTCAGGCGCAGGTCCAGGATCACCAGGTCCATCGGGACGTTTCGCGCGAGGAGTTCGGGGACGGTGGCGGCGGCGGCCACGAGGACGAGATTCGGGTGCTCGGCCAGCATTGCCTCGAGCCCCATCACGACGGACTCGTGGTCCTCGACGACACCGATCCGGCGAGGTGTGCTCGCGGACGGAATCGTCTCGGGGTCGGTGTCGATCACGGTGTGCCTCGCTCGTCTGGGCGTCTTCGGTGGGGAGGTGGGTCGGCCGGCTAGGCGGTCGGTCATCGGTGCTGGGCTGGGGTGTTGCGGGCAGACGCTAGCAGTCGGCGCGGAGGCCGTGGGCGAGTAGCCTCGGCGTCGCGGCTCCGGCGAGCGTGTGCTGTCCGCGACGCGAACCGGACATCACGAGGTCAGGGTGGGTTCGGTCATCGCCGCAGGTGGGTGCGTCGATCGGCGGCCGGTCCGGATTGCCGCGAAATCTTCTGGACGTTCGACCAAATTGGTCTTCGGCAGTTGTGTCCTGTGATAAAAATTGTGCGGCGCCACCTCGGTAGCGGACCGGTTGCCCCTGCCGTCCGCCGTGCCTCCCCGCGGGCCGGAGGTGTGCCCCGGGACGGGACCGCGCCGAACCGGTTCCCGCCCCCTTCTTCTCGATGCCGACCGAGGCGGTTCGCGCGACGGGCCGGCGGTTGTCTGCGGGTGATCTCCGGGCCGGAGAAGCGGCCGCGACTCTCCGGGGGCCGACCGCGCCCGCGCGTTCTCTGCTTGGACGGGCACCAGGCCCCGGAGTAGGGTGTCGGCGTCCGGCACGTGCCGGCTTCAGATTGGTCGAGGGAAGAGGAGGTGTGGCTTGTCGTGAAGGGCCAACCTCCGAGTACCTACCGAAGTCGCTAGTCGCGCAAGGCTGTCCAGGCTCGCGTGGTGTCGACTTCGATCGCATCGGTGTCGCGCTGGGCGCGGCGCCCGGCCGAACCCCGACCTACGCGAAAGCTGAACCCATGCGTCAAAAGCGCCCCTTCCGCGAACTGCTGCCCAGCCGTGCCGCGAACCCCTCGAACGAGCTCGTCCCCGAGCACTCGATGGCCCCGCATCAGACGCCGCCCGTCCCGGCGATCGCTCCGGTGGAGGCCAGCGTCGTCAACAGCGCCGTCTACCGCGACGGGTACCGGATCGAGACGCCGTCGAACCTGGCCGAGGCGCTGCGCAGCCTGCCCGATGCGTCGTCGATGGCCTGGATCGGGATGTACCGGCCCGACGCCGAGCAGTTGTACGCCGCGGCCGAGCAGTTCGGACTGCACGAGCTGGCGGTCGAGGATGCGATCGTCGCGCACCAGCGTCCGAAGCTCGAGCGGTACGGCGACACCCTGTTCGTGGTGCTGCGCGCCGCCCGGTACCTCGACGAGACCGAGCGCGTCGACTTCGGTGAGCTGCACATCTTCTGCGGTCCGACCTTCGTTCTCACCGTGCGGCACAGCGAGTCGCCGGACCTGTCCGCGGTGCGGGCGCGGATGGAGAGCGACCCGGACCTGTTGCGGCTCGGCCCCGAGGCGGTGCTCTACGCGATCCTCGACGCCGTCGTGGACGGGTACGCACCCGTCGTCGCCGGCCTGCAGAACGACATCGACGAGATCGAGACCGAGGTGTTCAGCGGCGACCCGAAGGTGTCGCGGCGCATCTACGAACTGACCCGCGAGGTGATCGAGTTCCAGCGCGCCACCCGGCCTCTGCTCGACATGCTCAGCGGACTCTCGGCCGGGTTCGAGAAGTACAACACCGACGAGGAACTGCAGAAGTACCTGCGCGACGTCACCGACCACGCCACCACCGTGGTCGAGCGGGCGGACGGATTCCGGCAGCTTCTCGGCAACATCCTCACCGTCAACGCGACGCTGGTCTCGCAGACGCAGAACGAGGAGATGTCCGCGCTGACCCAGGCCAGTTACGCGCAGAACGAGGAAATCAAGAAGGTCTCGGCGTGGGCGGCAATTCTGTTCGCGCCCACCCTGATCGGGACCGTGTACGGCATGAACTTCGATTCGATGCCGGAGTTGCACTGGGCCGGTGGCTACCCGATGGCGCTGGGGATGATGATGCTCACCTGCGGCGGGCTGTACACGATCTTCAAGCGTCGGGGCTGGCTGTAGGCGCCTCGCGCCCGTGAGTCCTTCCGGCCAGTTGGGGGCGGAAAGGACTCACGGGTGCCGCCGTGGCCTCAGCCCTGGTTCTGGCCGGCGGCGTCCTTGCCTCCGCGCAGCTTCTTCCACTGGGTGCTGACGATGTACTTGACGAGCAAGCCGTAGTTGCGGAGCTTCTCCACGTGCGGTCCCCTTAGCTAGGTGAAATTCGGCGCGTTGGTCTCGCGGCCGTCGGCCACTCTACGGTCACGGATATCTCCGCATGGCGGGTTCTTCGATTCGTACAACGCTAATTTCAGCACGCTGGCGTCTGTACACCGTCGGTCGCCCGGTCATACGCTGGTGGGACCGGCGTCACCGAAGAGTGAGGAAGACCGATGAGCGACCATGTCTACAGCGTCACCGAGGTCGTCGGGACCTCCACGAAGGGCGTCGACGACGCCATCGCCACCGCGGTGGCCCGCGCGAGCGAGACCGTCCGCAACCTGGAGTGGTTCGAGGTGCTGCACACCCGAGGGCACATCGTGGACGGGAAGGTCGCGCACGTACAGGTGACCGTGAAGCTGGGCTTCCGGCTCGACCCTGCGTAGCGCCGCTGTCACCGAGCGAGTGAACGAGCGAACGAGTGAATGTGCCGTTCATTCGACTACATCGAATGAACGCTTCCGTTCATTCGATTGGATCGAGTGAACGTGCCATTCATTCGACGGGACTGCGCGTGTTCACCTCGCGCGGCCGCGACGGGTGCGCAAGTATGGGGTCGTGGATCTGCCGTTGACTCCGCCGCTGCAACCGATGCTCGCGAAGGCCGCCGTCGACGTGCCCGCACAACCCGTCGGGCAGGACCCGGTGTGGTCGTACGAGCCGAAGTGGGACGGGTTCCGGGCGATCGTCTTCCGGGACGGCGACGAGGTGGTGCTCAGCTCCCGCAGCGGCAAGGACCTCGGCCGGTACTTTCCCGAGATGCTCGACGCGATCCGCCGGGAGCTCCCCGCCCGCTGTGTCCTCGACGGCGAGCTGGTGGTGCCGCGAGAGGTGGACGGCCGCACCCGGCTGGACTGGGAGGCGCTGTCCGAGCGGATCCATCCCGCGGCCAGCCGGGTGACGTTGCTGTCCGAGCAGACGCCGTCGCAGTTGGTGGGGTTCGACCTGCTGGCGCTCGGTGACGACGACCTGACCGGCCGGCCGTTCGCGCGGCGCCGGGAACTGCTGCTCGACGCGGTGGGCGGCGGCCCGTCCTGCCACGTCACCACGGCGACCACCGACGCGAGCCTCGCACAGGAGTGGTTCGCCAAGTTCGAGGGCGCCGGTCTGGACGGAGTGGTCGCGAAAAAGCTTGCCGGACAATATCTCCCGAACAAGCGCGAGATGATCAAGGTCAAGCATGCGCGCACCGCGGACTGCGTGGTGATCGGCTACCGGCCGCACAAGAGCCAGCCCGGCATCGGGTCGATGCTGCTCGGTCTCTACGACGGTGACGAGATGCACTTCATCGGCGGCGCCTCGGCCTTCACCGCGGCCAGGCGGATCGAGCTGCAGGCCATCCTCGACCCGCTGCGGCTCGGTGAGGACGTCGTCCACGACGGCGAGTCCAGTCGCTGGGCGGCGGGCAAGGACCGGCAGTGGGTGCCGCTGCGGCCGGAACTGGTGGTGGAGATCGCTTACGACCAGATGGAGGGCGACCGGTTGCGTCACGCCGGTCGGTTCCTGCGCTGGCGTCCCGACCGGGAACCGCGTGAATGCACCTACGAGCAACTGGAGGTCCCCGTGCGATACGACCTGACCGACGTGCTGGCGGGTGGCGCGTCATGACCGGGACCGGCGACCTCGGTGCCGTGGTCACCGAGGCGCAACGGCTCCTCGACGGCGGGGACCCGGCGCAGGCGCAGCGGCTGTTCGAGGTCACCTGGCGCACCGCCCCCGCCGACGAGCTCGAACTGTGGGAGGGCCTCGGTCGGCTGGCCGCCGGACTGGGTGCCGCGGTGGGGGACGGGCCGGGTGCGGCCCGGGAACTTCGCCGCGGCGCCGAACTGGTCGGGGTCTTCGAGGAGCACCCGCCGCACGCCCTCGACGTCGCCGGGCTGCGGGCCTGGGCGCGGCACCTGGCGGACGAACTCGACTCCGGTATCCCCGTCGAGACGGTGCCACTGCCTCGACTGAGGATGCCCTGATGGCCGCCGGAAGTGCGGGTGCCGCAGTCGAACTCGACGTTGCGGGTACCGCGGTCCGGCTGTCGAGCCCGGACAAGATCTACTTCCCGCAGCTGGGCGCCGACGGCGGCACCAAGCGTCACCTGGTCGAGTACTACCGCACCATCGCGCTCTTCGACGGGGGCGGCATCATGACCGCCCTACGGGACCGGCCGACGCACCTGCAGCGGTTCCCGGACGGCATCGAGGGTGAGGAGATCTACCAGAAGCGGATCCCCGCCAAGCGGCCCGAGTACGTCGGCACCTGCACCGTCACCAACCCGAACGGCCGCACCGCCGACGCCCTGCTGGTGCGCAGCCCCGCCGACATCGTGTGGGCCGCGCAGATGGGCAACGTGACCTTCCACCCGTGGCCGGTGCGCTCGGCCGACCCGGACCGTCCCGACGAGCTGCGTATCGACCTCGATCCGCAGCCCGGCACCGGGTTCGCCGAGGCCCGCGCGGTGGCGCTGGACGTGCTGGCCCCGCTGCTCGACGAGCTGGGGTTGGTGGGCTACCCGAAGACCTCCGGCGGTCGTGGGGTGCACGTCTACGTCCGGATCGAACCGCGCTGGGACTTCATCGAGGTGCGCCGCGCCGTGATCGCGCTGGCGCGGGAGGTCGAGCGCCGCGACCCGTCCCGGGTGACCACCGCCTGGTGGAAGGAGGAGCGCGGCGCCCGCATCTTCGTCGACTTCAACCAGACGGCCCGGGACAAGACGGTCGCGTCGGCCTACTCGGTGCGCAAGACCCCGCGGGCGACGGTGTCCACGCCGGTGACCTGGGCGGAGCTCGCCGATGTCGAACCGGACGACTTCACCATCGCCACCGTCCCCGAACTGGTCGCCCGGCGCGGCGACCCGGCCGCGGGCATCGACGCCGTCGCGTACTCGCTCGACGGTCTGCTGGAGATGGCGGAGCGGGACGCCTCGAACGGGCTCGGGGACATGCCGTACCCGCCGCAGTACCCGAAGATGCCGGGCGAGCCGAAGCGGGTGCAGCCGAGCAGGGACCGGGACCGGACCAGCAAGAACGGGTCCGCAGAGCACTGACCTGGACCCAGCGCACCCGGCACTCGCCGGATGACCTCCCCAGGCGTCGTTCTCTCCGATGCCTAGTCTTTTCGCCTGCAGAAATTGGGCTGTCTGCCAGTGGCAACGGTAGAAGGGTTTCCGGAACGGAGGGGATTCGACCCGTTCGCGAGGACGGGAAACGGGACCTTCTGCGCCAGTCGGAACAGGTCTAGCGTTGACCAGACGGGTCGGGCCCGGACGACGAAGCGGTGATCGCGTGGGAGATACGCTCTGGTACGTCTGGTTCATTCCGTGGGATGCCAGACAGTGGCTGTTCGACACGTTCCCCTGCGTGCGCGACTTCCGGCTCAGTTGTCAGTAGGCGATCCGACATGAACGTGATCTGGTGGCTCATGCCCTATGGCATCGTCCCGGACCCAATCCGCAACTGGATCCGGGACAACGCACCCTGCTGGCTCGGCGGGTACTGCCCCTGAGGAGGTGAACGTGATGGACACGTGGACTCCGTGGTTCCGGCCCATCACTTTCGCCGGTTCTCGGGAAGAAGGACACGCCGAGCTGTGACAGACATCGACGGCCTGATCCCCGAAACGCCGTCGCCTTCCGACAGTTTGCCGTTCACACGGACCCCTTGCGAGTTCGCCGCATCGTTGCGGAGCTGTGGCAACCACCGCGATCTGCGGCACCGTCGGTCGCCGTGTCGTCACGCGCGGGTCGGGCGCGCGAGAAGTAGGCTCACCAGACCACGCCCAGCCGCGAGGTCTGGGTGTCTTTGGCACAGGCTCACACTCGGAGGTTGCGATGACCGACAGATCTCTCGTCGACAGCAATGAGGCCATCCTGCGGATCGGCAAGGACGTGTGGTGGTCGGTGGTGCTGCGCGGCGTCATCGCGATCGTCTTCGGCATCGTCGCGCTCGCCTGGCCGCAGGTCACCGTGCACGCGCTGGTCTTCGTGATCGGCATCTACTGGATCCTCGACGGCCTGGTCACGGCGGCCCGGGCGGTGGCGGCCCGCTCGGTCACCAGCGGTTGGATGTGGTGGCTGCTCGCCGCGGTCGTCTCGGTGGCCGCCGGTATCGCGGTCCTGGTCTGGCCGGAGATCACCGCACTCGTCTTCGTCTACATGGTCGGTTTCTGGGCCATCCTGATCGGCGTGCTCGAGGTGCTCGGCGCGTTCCAGGTGCGTTCGGCCGGTGGTGCCCACTGGGGCTGGCTGTTGGTCGCAGGCATCGTGGCGGTGGTGTTCGGTCTGGTGCTGGTGATCTTCCCCGGCGACGGAATCATCGGGCTGATCAAGGTGATCGGCGTGTTCGCGATCATCGAGGGCGTCCTGTTGCTGGTGGCGGCGTGGCAGGTTCGCACCGCGGCCAAGCGGAGCGGCGTGGTCTGACGATGGCCACCCGGGCCCCGGGGAGCAGCACCACGAGAACTGCACGGTCGCGCTGGTCTGGTCGGATTGCCGTCGCAATGCTGGGTGCCGTAACGGCTGGGGCGACACTGATGGCTCCGGCGTCGGCGGCGCCGCTGTTCCCGGGTGGACCCGAGCTGCCCTCGCTGCCGCAACCCCAGCTGCCCCAGTTGCGGCTTCCCGAGGTCCCGGCGTCCCCGCCGCCCCGCCTGGAGTTGCCCCGACTCGAGCTGCCGGTGCTCGAACTGCCGGAGCTGCCGGGTCTCACGCTTCCCGAGGTGCCCGGACTGCCCGTGCCCGTCGCCCCGGCGCCGGTCGCGCCGGTGGGCCCCGCGAACTTCTCCCCACCCCGCCTGGACCCGTCCGAGGGGGAGGTCGTCGGCGTCGCGCAGCCGATCGTCATCCGGTTCGACGAGAGAATCGGCGACCGCGCCCAGGCCGAGCGGGCCGTCCGGATCACCAGCACGCCGCGGGTGGACGGCCACTTCTACTGGATCGACGACAGTCAGGTCCGGTGGCGACCGAACGCCTTCTGGCCGGCACACACCGACGTGGTGGTCGAGGCGGGCGGTGCGCGATCGGCGTTCCGGATCGGCGACGCCCTGGTCGCGACCGCGGACGACAACACCAAGCAGATCGTGGTCACGCGCAACGGGGAGATGGTCAGGACGATGCCCACCTCGATGGGCAAGGCCGGTCACGAGACGCCCAACGGCACCTACATCGTCGGCGAGCGAGTGCGTGAGATGTTCATGGACTCGTCCACCTACGGCGTTCCGGTGGATTCGCCGGAGGGCTACCGGACCTACGTGGAGTACGCCACGCGGATCTCCTACAGCGGGATATTCGTCCATGCGGCCCCGTGGTCGGTGGCCGACCAGGGTCACCGGAACGTCAGTCACGGCTGCCTCAACGTGAGTACGGAGGACGGACGGTGGTACTTCGAGAACGCCAGGAAGGGCGACCCGGTGATCGTGCAGAACACCACCGGCGGCATCCTGAGCGGGTACGACGGCCTCGGAGACTGGAACCGGTAGGGATTCCGCTCAGTCCCGGATGATCCCGGAGATGGTCTTGTCGATGGCCTCGAGGGCCTCGGTCCGCGAGTAGCCCTCGTGCTCGAAGCTCTCCCAGCCGGTGAGCAGTGTCCACCACAGCATCCTGCGGATCCAGCGGACCTCGAGCGATCTTCCGATAGAGCCCTCGTCCTGGCCGCGCTCGATCAGGGCGATCAGCGGGGCGTCGATGGTGTCCAGACGGTCCCAGAACTCCTGGTTCGCCAGCGAGTGGGGATCGCCGAAGACGAGGGTGATCACCGGTCCCAGGCCGAAGCACTCGTGGCTCATCCGGCGCAGCGCGGCGTCCGCCGACCCGTCGGTGGGGCGGGCCCGTTCCAGCGCCGCGCCGAGGTTGTCGAGCGCGTCCTGGCCCAGTGCGACCAGCAAGTCGGCTCGTTCGGGGTAGTACCGGTGCAGGGTGCTCCGACCCACCTCCGCCTCGGCGGCGATCTCGGCGAGTGAGGCGCCCGAGTTCCGCCCCAGAACTTGGAACGCCGCGTCGAGGATCGCGCGGCGCGTCCTGGCCCGAGTTCCTGATTCGACAGCGGAATCTATGGACATGGACTGACGGTAGCAGCATCGAGATCCAATCTGGAACAAAACACGACATAAATGAGACATTGATGGTTCACTGATGGACATGACTGATTCGACTGCGTCGGAGTCCTGGCCGAACGTGCGACTGCTGTGGTCGTTCATTCGTCCGCACCGCGCGGTACTGCTGCTGGGCATCTTCCTGGGACTGATCTTCACGGCCACAGGGCTTGCAATGCCGATGATGATCAAGCTGGTCCTGGATCGGATGAGCGCGGGCGAAGGCATCGCCGTGCCCGTCACCATCCTGGTCTCCATTCTCGTGGCCGCCGGCTTCGTCGGATTCACGCAGCTGAATCTGATGGGTGCGCTTGCCGCCCGGGTGGTGTATGACGCACGGGAATCCATGGTGCGCAGCTTCTTTCGCGCGACTGTCGGCGGCGTGACCAAGCGTCCGTCCGGAGAACTCGTCACTCGAGTCACCTCGGACACGTTGCTGCTGCGCGAGGCTGCGTCCTCCTCGCTGGTCGAGCTCGTCAACGGCGTCGTGGCGATCACCGGAACCATGATCCTGATGGCACTGCTCGACCCCGTCCTGCTGGCCACCATGGTGGGTGCGCTGGTGGTTGTCGGGGCGTCCTCTGCCCTGCTGATGCCATTGATCGGCAAGACGCAGCGGCAGGCATTGGAATCGGTGGGCAGGCTGGGTGGGGTGCTGGAGGGCGCGCTGCGCGCGATTCGGACGGTCAAGTCGAGTCGCGCCGAGAGTCGTCAGGTCGATCAAATCATCGTCGACGCCAAGGAAACCCAGCTGCACAGTGTTCGTATTGCGCGGATCTCCGCGGTGGTCTGGGCGGTGTCCAGCGGCGGTCTGCAACTGGCCGTTGTCGGCGTCCTGGCCCTCGGCGCCTGGCGGGTGAGTACCGGAGCCCTGGTCGTCTCCAGTCTGATTGCCTTCCTGCTGTACGCATTCCAGTTGGTCGCTCCCGTGACCGCGCTGACCGGCAACTTCTCCATGATTCAAGCCGGAATCGCTGCGGCAGTCCGGATCCGGGAGGTGCAGGGCATGGAGGTGGAGGAGACGAATGCCGTCGAGGTTCGGTTGCTGCGGCCAGGAGCCCACGTGCCGGTCCTCGAACTGGTCGACGTGACGGCGCGGTATGCCCCCGGGGCGGACCCGTCCTTGCGTTCGGTGAGCGCGGCGATACCCGCGCGTGGGCACACTGCCATCGTCGGTCCGTCCGGTGCAGGCAAGACCACCGTCTTCTCCGTCCTGTTGCGCTTCCTGCATCCCGAGGATGGTGATGTCCTGCTCGACGGTGTCCCCTACTCCGACTTGCCCTACGAACAGGTCAGGTCACGGCTTGCGTACGTGGAGCAGGAGACGCCCATCGTGCCGGGCACCATGCGCTCGAATCTGCTGTTCACCCACCCCGAGGCCAGCGAGGCGGAGGTATGGGATGCGCTGCGCGCGGTGCATCTCGACGAGTTGGTCCGAAGCCTCGACGACGGACTGGACAGTGAGCTGTCCGGCACCGCAATTTCAGGTGGCCAACGGCAGCGAATTGCGCTGGCCCGAGCGATTGTTCGGCGGCCCGACGTCCTGCTGCTGGACGAGGCCACCGCGCAGATCGACGGCCGGACCGAGGCTGCGATCCACGACGTGATCCGCGAGCTGTCGAGGGACAGCGCCGTGGTGACCATCGCCCACCGGCTCTCCACCGTGGTCGACGCCGACACCATCCTGGTGATGGAGAACGGTCAGATCCGGGCCCGCGGCACTCACGCCGAACTGCTGCGATCGGACTCGCTGTACCGGGAGCTGGTCGCGGCGCTGCGGATCAGCACCGCCGGGCCCATCGCCGTCTGACCGCCCGCATGTCTCGCCGCAGTCCCGTCTAGCTGCGGGGACGCTCGCGACGGCGGTACCATCGGCCGATGGCAGGCGTCGTGTTCGAACCGCCGGAACCCGCCGACGCTCGCCGTCGACGGGGGAAACGCGTGCGAGCCACCATCCGGCGGGAGTCGCTGGGGGAGTGGTCGCCGCCGGACGAGCGACCTGACCCGGTCGAGATCCTCGACCGGCAGAACGCCAACAGGGTGCCCGAGCTGGTCCCGCTGCGCTACGAGCGGATGCTGGCCTCGCCGTTCAGCTTCCTGCGGGGATCGGCGGCGATCATGGCGTGGGATCTCGGGCACGGGCCGCGAACCGACCTGATGGTCGCGGCCTGCGGCGACGCCCACCTGGCGAACTTCGGACTCTTCGCCAGCCCGGATCGGCGACTGGTGTTCGACCTCAACGACTTCGACGAGGTACACCGCGGCCCCTTCGAGTGGGACGTCAAGCGGCTCGCGGCGTCCGTGTTCGTCGCGTCGATCGAGAACGGTGACGAACCTCGGGAGGCGCGCGCGGCCGCCCGGGTGGTGGGGCAGGCGTACCGGGAGACCATGGCGCGCGCGGCCGGCATGACGTCCCTCGACATCTGGTACACCCGGATCGAGGTGGACGACCTGCGTGAACTGGAGCGGGAGATGACTGCCCGGCAGGTGGCCGTCACCGAGGCGGTGTTCGCGAAGGCGGAGCGGCACACCCCGCTGGACAACCTCACCCGGTTCGCGACCGTCACCAGCGAGGGCCTGCGGATCAAGGAGGATCCGCCATTGGTGGTGCGGCTACCGCGCGACCGGCACGCCGAGGCGACGAAGATGCTCTTCGACGCCTACGCCAACTACCTGGACACCCTCGCGAGCGACCGCCGACAGTTGGTGATGCGGTACCGATTCCAGGACATCGCGCGCAAGGTGGTGGGGGTCGGGTCCGTCGGAACCATGTGCTTCATCGTGCTGTTCGTCGGGGACACCAACCAGGACCCGTTGTTCCTCCAGATCAAGGAGGCGCAGGAATCGGTGCTGGCGCCGTACGTAGCGGGCGTCGAGTACCGGGACCAGGGGCAGCGGGTGGTCGAGGGGCAGCGCCTGATCCAGAGTGCGAGCGATCCGTTCCTCGGCTGGTTCACCGGGACGGGTCCGCTGGGCCGCGACTTCTACGTCCGGCAGCTGCGGGACAAGAAGGGCGGTTTCGACCCCACGGCCCTGCGGCCGGAGGGCATGCGGGTGTACGCGCGGGTGTGCGCGAGCTCGCTGGCCCGCGCCCACGCCCGCACCGGGGACCCGGTCGCGATCGCGGGGTACCTCGGCAGCGGGACCGTGTTCGACAGGGCGATCGAGCGGTTCGCCGTCCGCTACGGCAAGCAGAACGGGCGGGACTATCGGCGGGTGCGCGCCGCGCGGGGCTGACGGCCGGCTCGATCCGCCCGTCAGCTCCCGCGATCGCTCCGTCTGCGCTACCAGATGCGCACGCGGCGTTCGGGTTCCAGGTAGAGGGCGTCGCCCGGAACCACGTCGAACGCGTCGTGGAAGGTGTCCAGGTTACGGACCACGCCGTTGCAGCGGAACTCCGGCGGCGAGTGCGGGTCCACCGCGAGCCGGCGCAGGGCCTCCTCGTCGCGTGCCTTGGTGCGCCACACCTGCGCCCACCCGAAGAACACCCGCTGCAGTCCGGTCAGGCCGTCGAGTTCCGGGGCCTCGTTGCCGTCGAGCGCGATCTGGTAGGCCGCCAACGCGATCGACAGGCCGCCGAGGTCACCGATGTTCTCGCCGATGGTGAACTCGCCGTTGACGGTGTGTCCGGGCAGTGCCTTCGGCTCGAATGCGTTGTACTGCTCGATCAATGCCGTCGTGCGCTTGCCGAACTCGGTGCGGTCGTCATCGGTCCACCAGTCGACCATGTTGCCGTCGCCGTCGTACTTTGCGCCCTGGTCGTCGAAGCCGTGCCCGATCTCGTGTCCGATCACCGCGCCGATACCGCCGTAGTTGGCGGCGTCGTCGGCCTCGGCGTCGAAGAACGGCGGCTGCAGAATCGCTGCGGGGAAGACGATCTCGTTCATCCCGGGGTTGTAGTAGGCATTGACCGTCTGCGGCGTCATGAACCACTCGTCGCGGTCCACCGGGCCACCGAGCTTGGCCAGGTCGCGGTCGTGCTCGGCGGCGTGACCGCGGCGGTAGTTGCCCACCAGGTCGTCGCCGGCGATCATCAGCCCCGAGTAGTCGCGCCACTTGTCGGGGTACCCGATCTTCGGGGTGAACTTCTCCAGCTTGGCCAGCGCGGCCTCACGGGTGTCCGGGCCCATCCACTCCAGCTCGGAGATGTTGCGGCGGTAGGCCTCCTGGAGGTTCGCCACCAACTCCTGCATCCGGGCCTTGGCCTGGGCCGGGAAGTGCCGTTCGACGTACACCTTGCCGACGGCCTCGCCGAGCAGGTCCTGGACCAGCGTCACGCCGCGCTTCCAGCGTTCGCGGTTCTCCTCGGTGCCGGTGAGCGCCTTGCCGTAGAAGGCGAAGTTCTCGGCCACCACCGCCTCGGTGAGATACGGTGCGCGCGCGTGGATCACCCGCCACGCCAGCCAGGCCTTCCACTCGTCGAGCGGGCGCTGGGTCCACTGCTCGGTCAGCGCGGTCAGGAAGCTGGGCTGCCGGACCACCAACTCCGCGAACGACTCGGGCGTGCCGCCGAATCCGGACACCCATGCGGCCCAGTCGAATCCGGGGTTGTCGCGGATCAGGTCCCCGAGCGTCACCAGGTTATAGCTCAGTTCGGCATCACGCCGCTTGACCACGTCCCAGTGTCCGGCCGCGACCGAGGTCTCGAGGTCCAGGATGCGCTGGGCGTCACCCGCCGGGTCGGGTCGGCCGGCGAGGGCGAGCATTGCCTGCACATGGGCGAGGTACTCCGCACGGGTGTCGGCGTAGGAGTCCTCGCGGTAGTAGGACTCGTCGGGCAGGCCGATGCCGGACTGCGTCAGGTGCGCCAGGTACCGGGTGGAGTCCTTGGCGTCGGTGTCGATGTAGCCGGCGACGACCCCGCCGACACCGACCCGCTCGAGCTCGCCCAGCAGCCGCGCCAGCGCGGAGAGGTCGGCGGCGGCGTCGACCGCGGCCAGTTCCTCGGCGATCGGCTCGAGGCCCGCGCGCTCGGCGGCGTCGGCGTCCATGAACGAGCTGTAGAGGTCGCCGATCCGCTGGGCGTCGGTGCCCGGCTCGCCCCCCGACTCCGCCGATTCCGTGATGATCGCCTGCACGTCGACCTCGGCCTGGTCGTAGAGGGTGCGGAAGGCGCCGTCGACCGCCCGGTCGGCGGGGATCTCGTAGCTGTCCAGCCACTGTCCGTTGACGTGGACGAACAGGTCGTCCTGGGCTCGGGTGCCCGTGTCGAGGTGGGTGAGGTCGATTCCGGAGCGCGTCATGCCCTCCATCATGGCCGCTCCGCG
This sequence comes from Rhodococcus kronopolitis, assembly GCF_042654025.1. NCBI lineage: Bacteria > Bacillati > Actinomycetota > Actinomycetes > Mycobacteriales > Nocardiaceae > Rhodococcus > Rhodococcus kronopolitis. The sequence goes on from NZ_JBHSFO010000004.1 coordinate 274,790, forward strand.
GCTCGTGCGCGGTTAACGGGTCCGGGGACGACCCGTCAACCGCGCACGGGCGCGAAGTGCCTAGATCCCGACGTTGATGGCGCCGCGATAGCCGTCGGCGGTCTTGACGACGGTCACCACGCCGGATTCGTCGAAGATGCCGTCGGTGGCGTTGCTGCTGTTGTTCTCGCGGCCGGTGTGTTCGTCGTACGGGGTCCCGGCATAGACCTCGTCGAGCAGTGCCTCGTCGAAGAACAGTTGGGTGGTCAGCACGGTCTTCTTGTCCACGTGCACCTTGAGGTGGATGTGCGTGGTCCGGCCCATGTACCAGCCGGGGAAGATGGTGGTGAAGGTGCCGACCCCGTTGGCGTCGGTGACCTGCGCGCCCCGCAGGTACGTGCCGTCGTCGGTGGTGGTGGCCTCGCCGTCGCCGACGCTGTAGGAGCCGTCGGAGGTCTCCCCGGACCCGGCGCCGCCCGGGCCGCCCGGGCCGCCCGGGCCGGCCGGGCCACCCGCGCCGCCCGGCCCGCCTGCCGGAGGCGCACCCATCGGAGGCTGGCCGCCCGGTCCGCCGCCGGCCGGGGGTCCGCCGTTCGAGGCCTGCGATCCCGACTCGAAGCCGGAGTACACCCCGCCGGCGTCGCAGTGCCAGATCTCGACCACGGCGTTGGCCGTGCCTCCGCCACCGTCGGGGGTGCAGGTGGCGCTGTCCTGTGCCCGGATCGCCAGCTCGAAGGTGGTGCCGGGCCGGTCCTCCCGGATGTCGCTGCGGATCGAGTCGACATCGAACCAGTACGGTCCCTGCGTCTCCTCCTTGCTGGCCACGCACTGCGGGGCCCGGGCCAGCAGTGCCATCACGTCGTCGCCGGCGGCCGTCGCGGCGGCCGCGGTGGAGGCGCCCGTGCCGGGGGTGCCGGTGGTGGAGCCGCCGCCCGACGCGCCGTTGCCCGCGCAGGCCGCCAGGAACCCGCTGAGCCCGACCGTGCCACCGAGGGCCAGGGCACGGCGCCGACTGACCCGGGCCCGGCTGCGTTCGATGTCCTTGTTCACGCTGTCTCCCGTCTCGCTGTTGCGTCCACCGTCGCGGGGCAGGCTGGGAGAAGGCTGTGACGGACCTGTCCGGTCGCAGCGAGGTTGCCGGCAGTCGGCGGTGAGGTCAGCGCGGCGGGACGACCGGGGGAGTCTCCAGGGTCACCGAGAATCGGTCTTCGACGTTCTGCTGGAACTCGTCCACGCAGCGTTGCTGGGCTCGTTCGCTGCTGCCTGCGTCGCGCATGCAGTCGACGAAATCCCGTCCGCCGACCTTGTTGAACAGGCCGACGCCCACAACCACCAGGACGATCGAGACGATCACCGCGAGCACGCCGAGCAGGATGCCCGCCAGCGACATGCCGCCGTTGGTCGCGCGCTGCTTGCGGACCTGCGAGCGGCCGACGAATCCGAGGATCACCGCGAGGATGCCCAGCACCACGCCGCCGACGACGGTCCACGAGGTCACCAGGGCCAGGATTCCGACGATCAGGGCGGCGATGCCCGCGCCGTTCTGCGGGGCCTGGGCGCCGGGCTGGGCGGGGTAGGGCTGGGCGGGGTACGGCTGGGGGGGATAGGACGGGCCCGGATACTGGCCGGGTTGCTGCTGCTGTCCCGGGTAGGGCTGGCCGGATTGCTGCGGTTGTCCCGGGTAGGGCTGTCCGGGGTACTGGGGTGGCTGGCCGGGGTACTGCTGCCCCGGCGGTTGCGGGGGACCCGGGTACGGGGGCTGGTACTGCGGGTAGTTCGGCTGGCCGCCGGGCTGAGACCCGGGCTGATCCGCCGACGGCGGTTCGTCGCCCGGTTGCGGGCCGTTCGGTGGCTGAGGGGGCTGAGTCATCGTCTCTCCTCGATCGAAACCGTGAACGCCGAATCTGATCGCCCCTGCAGGATAGTCCGCGCCCGGCCGATTCGTCCGGTTCCGCCGCGGTGGCCCGGCGCCCGGTCCCTCGGCGGGACGGGCGCGTGGTCAGACCAGTTGAATGCTGGCGGCCGCGCGCACCAGTACCTGGCCGGCCGGGTCGACGAGCCGGGTCTCCACGAGGGCGAGCCGGCGTCCGGCCCGCACCACCGTGGCCTCGGCGCTGATCCGGGGGCCGTCGACGGCGGGGGAGCGGACGAAGTCGATCCGCAGGTCCAGCGTCCGGTAGTCCTGACCGGGTGCGGTCAGGCTTTGCCCGGCGAGCCCGGTCAGCAGGTCCGCGGCGGAGACCAGGACGCCGCCCTGAATCGACCCGAGCGGATTGCTCATCCACTCGCGCGGCGCGAATTCTCCTGCCACCCGACCCTTCTCGATGTCGACGAGGTCCACGTCCAGCAGTCCGGCGAGGGGTCCCCGGGCGATCCGCCCGGCCTGGATCCCGGCGACGACGTCGAGGCCGGCGAGCCCGGCGAACTCGGCCGCGTCGGTGACGGGTTCCGCGGCGGGTACGGGCAGGCGTTCGCCCCGGGCGATCGCCTCGGTGTGGGTGGCCGGTCGGGTGACCACCATGCCGCGGGACTGCAGGGCCACTGCTACCTGGCCGTCCGGCCCGACCATCTCGCCCGTGGCGAGCCCGGTTCCGGTCTCGAGGTCGAGGTGTACGGCCTGTCCGCGGGCCACGATCGCGCCGGAGGCCGGGAGCGGTGCGGCCATCGCGGCCGTGATCTGGGAGAGCACCACCGAGGCGCCGGCCGGCATCGACGTGCCGACCGCACCGCCGGGGACCGCGTCGACGAGCACGCCGATCGAGCCGAGGACGGTGCGCCCGCGGTGGTCGTGGAAGCGGGGGCCCAACTCCTGCTCGAAACGCACCGAGCCGGGCTCGAGGTGGAGGGCCCGCACATCCATCAGTTCGTTGAGACGATCCAGGCGCAGGGTTTCCGTCGCGGTCATGCGGCCTTGTCTATCACCCGGGTGGTCCTCACTCGAGTTGGGCACTGGAACCGGTGCGGGCGAGCAGGTGTCCGTCGGCGTCGAGCAGTCGGGTCTCGATCAGCACGATCCGGCGTCCGGCCCGTACCACCTCGGCCTCGACGCGGATCGGCGGTCCGTCGACGGCGGGGGACCGGATGAAGTCGATCTTCAGGTCCAGCAGCCGGTACGACTGCCCGACGGCGGTCAGTGCCTGCGCGTTCAACCCGCTGGTCAGGGCCGCGGCGGCGAAGAGGATGCCGCCCTGCACCGAACCGATCTGATTGCTCATCCACGGGGTCGGCGCGAATCGGGCGGAGACGGTGGTCTCCCCGACGGACTCGACCTCCAGCCCGATCAACCCCGGGAGGGGTCCGCGGGGGAGGGTGCCGGCGGCGATGCCGGTCACGACGGCGCGACCGTCGAGTCCGGCCAGGGACTCCGGATCCGCAGGCTCCGGGGCCGGGACCACCAGGGTCGGGCCCGCCGCGAGGTGCACCTCGTTCTGTGCGGCGCGCGTCACGATGACGCTGCGGGCCAGCAGGCGCACCGCGGTGACGCCGTCGGTGGCGACCCGTCCGGCGGACAGGCCGGTGCCGGCATCGAGGTCGAGGTGCTCGGTGCGGGCCCGGGAGGTGACCAGGCCGGTGGCGGGCAGCGGGGCGGCGACCGCGGCCGTGAGCTGCGAGACCACGGTCCGGTGGCCCGGAGGGAGCGAGGCGTAGAACGCGCCGGCGACGGCGGAGTCGGCGAGCACGCCGACCGAGGCCATGCCGGACTGCCCGCGATGGTCGTGGAATCGGGGGCCGATCGCGGCCTCCAGGTCGGTGCCCGCGGGGGACATGTCGAGCACGCGGACGCCCATCATCGTGTTCAGGGGGTCGACTCCACGCGGGCGGGTTGCGGGTGTGGTCATGGAATCTCAATAGCAGCCCGCGACGGTGTCGAGTAGTTCAGGGTCTCGCCTGGCGGGACGCCGCGGAATCGAATGGGACGGTCGGGGCTAACCGCCGAGGCGCGCGTGCATCTCCCAGACCAGCACCTCGGCGGGCTGCGCCGCGCTGAGTCGCTGCCCGCCGGTCGCGCTGAACCGGACCGCGTCGCCCTCGGACAGGATGCCCGCGCCCTCGAGCGTCACCTCGCCCTGCGCGACGAACAGGTGCAGGTACGGGGCCTCCGGCAGCGCGACGGTGTCGCCGGCCCGCATCCGCGCGACGTACATCGCGGCCTGCGAGTTCGCGATACCGATGGCCGCCTGGCCGCGGTGCTTGCGCATCCCCGACGCGACCGGCACCAGGCCGCCGCGCATCAGTTCGTCGTCGATCTCGAGCTGCTCGTACCCGGGGGTGATGCCGGATTCGTCCGGCAGCACCCACATCTGGACGAAGCGGACCGGCTCGGCGTGCTCGGCGTGCGGCGAGCCGGGCAGTCGCCAGGAGTCGTTCTTCTCCGAGTGCAGGATTCCCGAGCCTGCGGTCATCCGCTGGGCCAGACCGGGATAGATGACGCCGGAGTGCCCGATCGAGTCCTGGTGCACCAGCGAACCGCGCAGCACCCAGGTGACGATCTCCATGTCGCGGTGCGGATGGGTGTCGAAACCCTCACCGGGCAAGACGATGTCGTCGTTGTTGACCAGCAGCACGCCGTGGTGGGTGTTGTCGGGGTCGTAGTGCTGGCCGAAGGAGAAGGAGTGCTTGGAGTCCAGCCAGGAGATCCGCGAGGCGAGCCGGTCGTCGGCGCGGCGGATGTCGACATGCGGTGTGGTCGGTGCCGTCATGGTGGGGTCCTCCCTCGTGGTGTCTGGGTTCCAGGGTACGGAGGAGCTCCGGAAGGACCGCGATCCTGTCGCCGTACCGTCCGAGTTTCGCGGCACCGCCGGTGGCCGTTGCGCTGGTATTTTGAGTAGGTCGCATGGCGTGGTTGTGCGCGGGAGCCGAGGCGGGAACTAGTGAGCAACACCGAGGGCGTCGGAGCGGACGACACCGCTGAGGTGGTGGCCGAAGGCGCCGCCGCGAACGTGACGACCACGATCGTGCGCCGGATCAAGTCGGGCCGTGACGACGAGTTCGCCGACTGGATTCAGAGCGGCCTCGGCCTGGCCCGGATCTTCCCCGGTTTCCTCGGCGGTGGGTGGCTCAAGGAGAGCAGCGTCTCGGACGTGTGCGTGATCGTACTTCGCTTCGAAACGCAAGCTGCCCTTGACAACTGGCTTGGCTCGGCACTGCGAGGGGGATGGCTGCGCACCGGCAAGTACATCGCCGAGGAACTGCCCAACGACCGCGCCACGACGGCCGTGGACCTGTTCGAGCGGCCCTGATCCGGTTCGGATCCGCGGGCGCGGGTGACGGCGGAGCCTAGCTCCGTAGTCGGGAACCGAGCCCGGCATGCATCTCCCAGATCAGTACCTCGGCGTCCTCGGTTGCCGTCAGCCGCTGCCCGCCGGTTCCGGTCAGCCGCACCGAATCACCGTGGGAGACAGGGCCGACACCCTCGACGTCCACCACGCCGCGGGCCACGAACACGTGCCCGAACGGCGCGTCGGGAATCGTGACCGAACCGCCCGGCCGCAGCCGCGCGGCGTGCAGGCCCGCCTTCCGGTTTCGCAGCCCGATGGCGGCGTCGTTCCGGTGCCGGGGCAGGCCGGAGGCGACCACGACGAGCGCGCCGGCGTCGAGCTCGTCGCCGATCGGCAGTTCCTGGTAGCTCGGCTCGATGCCGAACTCGTCCGGTGGAACCCACATCTGCACCAGGTGGACCGGTTCGGTGGCACGCGTCCCGTCGGTGCGAATCCGGTCGTTGCGCTCGGAGTGGTCGATGCCCCGGCCCGCGCTCATCCGCTGCGCGAGACCGGGGTAAACCACACCCGAGTTCCCCTCGGAGTCCTGGTGGACCAGCGATCCGCTGAGCACCCAGGTGACGATCTCCGCGTCCCGGTGCTGGTGGGTGTCGAAGCCCTCGCCGGCGTCGACGATGTCCTCGTTGTTGACCACCAGCAGCCCGTGCCCGTACTCCGCGGGGTCGAAGTTGCCCGCGACGGGCATGCTGTGCCGTGAGTCGAGCCAGCCGTACCTGAGGTGCCTGCGCTCGCCTGCGCGTTGAACCACCACCTCGGCCATCGGTGTCAGCTCAGCGTCTCGTGGGCGGCGGGGACGGAGCCGAGCCGACCCGCCTGGAAGTCCTCGAACGCCTGCATGACCTCGGCCCGGGTGTTCATCACGAACGGGCCCGCCATCGCGACGGGTTCGCGGATCGGTCGGCCGCCGAGGATGAAGACCTCGAGCGACTCGGTCCGCGAGTCCTGGGTGTCCGCGGCCGCGATCGTGAGGGTGTCGCCGCGGCCGTAGACGGTCATCTGGCCGCTGTGGACGGGGCGACGCTCGGTGCCGACCAGTCCGTCGCCGGCCAGTACGTACGCGAGTGCGTTGAACTCGGGGTCCCACGGCAGGGTCAGGCTGGCGCCGGGTGCGATGGTGGCGTGCACCAGGGCGATCGGGGTGTAGGTCGAGCCCGGTCCGGCATGGCCGTCGACCTCGCCTGCGATGACGCGGACCAGCGCGCCGCCGTCGGGGCTGGAGAGCAGGGCGACCTTGGCGCCGGTGATGTCCTGGTAGCGGGGCGCGGCCATCTTGTCGGCCCGGGGCAGGTTCACCCACAGCTGGACGCCGTGGAACAGGCCGCCGCTCAGCACCAGGTGCTCGGGCGGGGTCTCGATGTGCAGGATCCCGCCGCCTGCCGTCATCCACTGGGTGTCGCCGCCGCCGATGGTGCCGCCGCCGCCGTTGGAGTCCTGGTGCTCCATGATCCCGTCGATCATGTAGGTCACTGTCTCGAAGCCGCGGTGCGGGTGCCACGGGGTGCCCTTGGGCTCGCCGGGGGCGTAGTTGACCTCGCCCATCTGGTCCATGTGGATGAACGGGTCGAGGTGCTTGAGGTCGATGCCGGCGAAGGCGCGGCGTACCGGGAAGCCCTCGCCCTCGTAGCCGACCGGTGCGGTGGAGACACCGAGCACCGGCCGGGCCGTCGCGTCGGGTGCGGGCGCGGCGATGCGGGGCAGGTCGAGGATGTGGTCGACGGTCACGGCAGGCATGGGATGCTCCTCCGGCTCAGTAGTTGATGATTCAACTAGTTCACTGTAGCTCAACACCGTGGGTTCGGAGATATTCCCGGGGGTCGGCCGAACCGTGTCAGTCGTTCAGGCGGCGTTCACCCGGAGGTCCCGACGGGTCTCTTGGCTATACAACTTGTGCGTACAGAGTCGGTCCCGATCGGCCGCTCGGGTCGCAGCGGCCGGGTTCCCCTCACCCTGGAGTCGGACAAACGTGCGCAGAACATCGATTCGCAACGCGGGCCTCATTCTCGTCGCGGGGGCCGTGGTCCTCGGCTCGGCCGCCTGCACCAAGAAGGCCGACGCGGTCGCGTCACCCGCGGCCGCTGCCGCCGCCACCTCGGTCACCGAGGCCGGCGGCATGGACGCGCTGGTCGCCGCGGCGAAGGCGGAAGGAAGCCTCAATCTCATTGCGTTGCCGCGAGACTGGGCGGGATACGGCGCCCTGCTGGACGGCTTCGCCGCGAAGTACGGCATCGCCGTGACCGTCGACAATCCGGAGGCCAGCAGCTCCGACGTGGTCAACGCGATCAAGTCCCTCAAGGGTCAGGACCGGGCGCCCGACGCGGTCGACGTCGGCACCGCCTTCGCGATCAGCGGCGCCCAGGACGGCCTCTACGCGCCGTACCGGGTGGCGACCTGGGACGACATCCCCGAGTCGCAGAAGTCGCCCGACGGCACCTGGTACGCCGACTACGGCGGATACATCTCGATCGGCTGCGACGCCGCAAAGGTGACGGTGTGCCCGGCCTCGTTCGCGGACCTGGCCAAGCCCGAGTACCGCGGCAAGGTCGCACTCACCGGCGATCCCCTCAAGAGCAACTCGGCCCTGATGGCGGTGTGGTCCGCGGCGCTGGCCAACGGTGGCTCGCTCGACGACATCGCGCCGGGCATCGACTACTTCGGCGAGCTCAAGGCCAGCGGGAACTACGTGCCGGTGAAGGCGACCGCTGCGACGATCGAGTCGGGCGAGACCCCCATCGTCGTCGACTGGGACTACCTCAACGCGGCGAAGACCGAGGACCTCGCGAACGCCGGGGTGCGCTGGACCGTCGCCGTCTCGGGTGACGCGACCATCGGCTCGTACTACGCGCAGGCGGTCAGCGCGACCGCCCCGCACCCGGCCGCCGCCCGGCTGTGGCAGGAGTACCTCTACAGCGACGAGGGCCAGAACGGCTACCTCGCGGGCTACGCGCGCCCGGCGCGGCTGCCGGCCATGACGGCCGCAGGCACCGTCGACCCGGCCCTGGCCGACCACCTGCCCACCGTCGACGTCAAGGCCGAATTCCCCACGGATGCACAGGCAACCGCGGCGAAGGAGACCATGACGCAGACGTGGGCGAGCGCGGTCCAGTAGTGCGATCCGGGACTGCCGTGCGCCGCCCCGGCCCACGGTGGAGTTGGTTGGGGCTGGCGCCGTTCTTCGGCTACGTGGGGGTGTTCTTCCTGCTGCCCACCGTGGTCATCGGGTACTCCGCGTTCCGGGTGCGCGGCGAAGCGGGCACCGGCGCGTTCGGCCTCGCGAACATGACGTCCGCGCTCGGCGGCGCCTACCTCGACGCGTTGTGGAACAGCGCCACGATGTCGCTGGTGTGCGCGGTGCTCGCCGCCGTCCTCGGCGCGGCGCTCGCCTACGCGGTGGCCACCAGCCGGGGCGGGCTGCTGCAGAAGCTGGTCTCCACCAGCGCGGCGGTGCTCGCGAACTTCGGCGGGCTGCCCCTGGCCTTCCTGTTCGTCGCGGCGATCGGGAACGCAGGCGTGCTCACCGTCTTCGTGGAGGAGAACTTGGGGCTCTCGCTCCGCGACGACCTGGGCCTGGACCTGTACTCGCGGGGCGGGGTCCAGTTCGTCTACCTGTACTTCCTGATCCCGCTGATGGTCCTCGTCATCACCCCGGCGATCGAGGGCCTGCGCCCCGAGTGGCGGGAGGCGGCCGAGGGGCTCGGGGCGCGTGGCTGGCAGTACTGGCGGCACGTCGCGGGCCCCGCGCTGCTCCCGCACTTCCTCGGCGCCGTCGCGTTGCTGTTCTGCACCGCCTTCTCCTCGTACGCGACCGCGGAGGCGCTCACCAACGGCACCCTGGCGATCACGCCGCTGCGGATCGACGCCGCGCTGTCGGGGAACGTCCTCGCCGGGCAGGAGAACCTGGGCGCGGCGCTGGCCCTGTCCATGATCGTGGTGGTGGTCCCGCTGACCCTGCTCTACCAACTGATGCAGCGGAGGAGTTCGCGATGGTTGCAGTGATCGACGCGCCGGTGACGCCGAGCGCGGCGCCCCGGACAGCGGGGGCGCCGATGCGTGCGCCGGCCCCGCCGCGACCGGTCGGCCGGGCCGGGCGGAACGCGCCGCCGGTGCGCCGCTGGCGCGGAGTGGTCCTCGGGCTGGCCGGGCTGTACTTCCTCGGCCCGGTCCTGGTGGCCTTCTGGTTCACCGTGGACGGCGTCGACGGGCCTTCCCTGGCGGCGTACACCCGGATCTTCACCGCGGCCGGCTTCGTGGACTCGATGACGAGTTCGTTGCTGCTCGGATTGATTGCGGTGGCAATCACTTTGGCGCTGATGCTGCCGACGATGCTGCTGGTGCACCTGCGGCTGCCGAAGGCCCGGCCCTACGTCGAGGTGTTCTCGCTGCTGCCGCTGGTGATCCCGCCGGTGGCCCTCGTCGTCGGCGTCCGCGGCGTGCTCGGCTGGGGCAACGGCAGCGAGTTCGTCGAGGTCTCCGCCGCGTTCACCGCGCTGCAGAACCAGTCCCTGCCCCTGGTGCTCGCGCTGATGTACGTGGTGATCGCCCTGCCGTTCACCTACCGCAGCCTCGACGCGGGGCTCCGCGGCTCGAAGGTGACTGTCCTGGTGGAGGCGGCGCTGAACCTGGGCGCCCGCTGGCCGACGGTGCTGTGGCGGGTCGTGCTCCCGGCCCTGCGGACGTCGCTGCTCAACGCGGGCTTTCTGGCCTTCGCACTGGTGATGGGCGAGTACACGATCGCGAAAATCCTCATCTTCCCGACCTTCCCGGTGTGGCTGGCCCAGTCCGGCGCCACCGACGGCCAACTGCAGGTGGCGCTGGCGCTGCTCAGCCTGGCCTTCACCTGGGCGCTGCTGCTGATCGTGGTGGCGGTCGCCGGCCGAACACGAAAGGCAAAGCCATGACGAACCCGAACCTCCGAACCGAGAACGAGGGCACCGCAGTCAGTTTCGTCGGAGTTCGCCGCACCTTCGGCGCCGTCAACGCACTGGACGGACTGGACCTCGACGTGGCCCCGGGTGAGCTGGTGGCGCTGCTCGGGCCGTCCGGCTGCGGCAAGACCACCGCCCTGCGGATCCTGGCCGGTTTCGACCGGCCGGACCGCGGGCAGGTACTGGTCGGCGGGTCCGACGCGGCGGGCCTGCCCGCCAACCGTCGGGACATGGGGATGGTCTTCCAGTCCTACAGCCTGTTCCCCACGATGAGTGCCCAGGACAACGTCGCGTTCGGGCTCCGGCTGCGGGGTCGCAGCGAGCGGGGTCGCGGACGGCTCGCCAGGGCCCGCGAACTCCTCGAGCTGGTGGGCCTGGCCGACCACGTCGCCAAGTTCCCGCACCAGCTCTCCGGCGGGCAGCAGCAGCGGGTGGCGTTGGCACGGGCGTTGGCGATCGCGCCCCGCGTGCTGCTGCTCGACGAGCCGCTCTCGGCGCTCGACGCCAAGGTCCGCTACCAGCTGCGGGAGGAGATCCGCCGGATCCAGTTGGATCTGGGCGTGACCACCCTGCTGGTCACCCACGACCAGGAGGAGGCCCTCGCCATCGCGGACCGGGTCGCGGTGATGCGGGCCGGCCGGCTCGAGCAGTGCGCGCCGCCGAGTGAGGTGTACCGGCGTCCGGCCACGCCGTTCGTCGCCGAGTTCGTCGGCACGATGAACCACATCCCGGCGGTCGCCGTGGACCGCGGCACCGTCCGGGTGGGCGAGCAGACCCTGGCCTGCGACGGGCAGTGGCCGGGTACCGGTCCGGTGACCGTGCTCGCGCGCCCCGAGGCCGTGCTGGTGCACGAGGACTCCGACGGCGACACGGCCGTCACGGCCGCGACCTTCTACGGCGCGTCGACGCGGCTGCGGCTGGCCCGGCCGGACGGCTCGGAACTGCTCGCCGACGTCGCCAGCCACCGCGGGGCGACGCTGACCGCCGGCACCCGGGTGCGGGTGTCCCTGCTCGACCGCCCGGTCCTGCTGGCGTGACCGGTGGGCGCGAAGGTGCGGGCCATCTCCCGCGCGTCGGTACGGTAGCGAAATGAGTGCGGAAGCAAGCGATCTGCCGCTGTACCGGTCGATCGCCGCGGACCTCCAGACCGCGATCGAACGCGGTGACTTCGCGGGCGGCGCGACGATGCCGTCGGAGAACGAGCTGACGGCGCGGTACGGGGTCTCCCGCGGCACCATTCGCCAGGCGTTCGCCTTCCTGCGGTCGACCGGGGTGGTGTCGTCCCGTCGGGGTGCCCGACGGCAGATTCAGGGCGGTCCTCGGGTGCAGTCGATGACGGAGCTCGTCAGCTTCTCGCGCTGGGCTCGCAGCGTCGGCGAGGTGCCCAGCAGCCGGACGCTGAACGCCCGGGTGGTGCCTGCCCCCGCCCTCGTCGCCGAGAAGCTCGGTGTCACGGAGGGAGCCAACGTCTTTCACACCGAGCGGGTCCGTCTGCTGGGCGATGCACCGACGCTGATCGAGAGCACCTACTACCCGGAGGCCCTCGCGACGCTGATCGAGGCGATCGATCTCGACACCCAGTCGATCACCGACCGGCTGGGGGATCACGGCATCGTCTTCGCTTCCGCCGAGCACGCCATCGACGCGGTCGCCGCGACGCCGCGTGAGGCCGAGCTGCTGGGCCTGGAGCCGGGGGCTCCGCTACTGCGGACGATCCGCCGGACGACGGACCCGGCCGGCGCGGTGCTGGAGTGCTCGATCGACCTCTCCCCAGGCGAATCGATCGCGTTCGTGGTCCGCAACTCGCTGGCCGCGGGCGGGACCAGTCGGGTCAGCTCGCGGAGCGAGCAGTAGCCGGTCGCGGACGCCCGGGGTCGGGCAGGCGCAGCCTAGGCTGATGGGCAATGAAGAACAGATCCAAGCCCGCGTTGTGGCTTTCGTTCGCTGTTTTCGTCGGCGTGTGGGCGTGGCTGGCCGTGACGGCCGACGCGGAGCTGCCGGGCCACTTCGACGGGTCGGGCACGGTGACTCGATGGGACTCGAAGTGGTCGTTCCTCCTGCCGATGGCCGGGGTCGGGGTGGCTGCCACCGCTGTGTTCGCGGGGGCAGGCCGGCTGATTGCCCGCGTCCCCGGCCATGCGATCAATCTCCCGAGCCAGGGCGCCCATCGATACTGGACCAGTCCGGCCAATCGCGGCGAGTTGAATCGGAGGACCTCAGAAGATCTCGAGTGGATCGGCGCAGCCACCCTGATGCTGCTCGCGTGGATGACCGGGGTGTCGGGGAGCACGACGGGCGACTCGACGAGCGGGTGGGCGCTCGCCGTTCCCACGGCGCTGTATCTGGTGGTCGTGCTCGGCCGTTGCGTGTACCTGGTCGGGGGCCCTCGTTACCGGGTTCCGAGGGAGCGGCCGATGTCGGAGCAGCCCGAATCGCCGGTCTGACCTGTCCTACACGGTGGCGACGTGGGGGACGAAGTTCCTGCGGGTAAGTCATCAGCGCAAACAAGAGGATCCGTTGTCCGAGTGAGCCGGACAGCGGATCCTCTTGTTCGGAAAGGGCGCCTGCCTCTGGGATTCGTGCGGGAGGAGGGGTCGCCGTCACCGCTACCCCTGCAGCGTCCGGTCCAGAGCGTCGATGTCCGCGCGGAAGTCGGCGAGTGTCACCACGGGCGCAGCGGGGTCCTTGCCGAGGTCGTCGAACCTGCGCAGCCGGCAAGCGGCCTCCGCGAAGGGCTCGGCGGCGAACGCCTCCACCTCCTCGTCGCTCATCGACCCGCCCTGCACCGACATGGTGAACTTGGACGCGCCCGAGAGCTTGTCGTAGTAGGCGGGGTCGGTGGCGCACAGGTAGCGCTTGGCCGCGACGTGCAGCCGTACCGGCTCGGTCACCGCGTCGTCGAACCAGGTGGACAGCCACTCGGCGGCGACGGCGTCGTGGTGGTTGTCGTTGCCCGACATGAGCTCCCGGCCGCTGACCGCGCCGGAGAAGTGGCCGACGTCGTGCAGTACCGCAGCCACCACCAGCTCGGTGGGGGCGCCCTCCGCGCGGGCGGCCCGCCCGGTCTGGAGCATGTGCTGGGCCATGGACACCTGCTCGCCGAGGTACTCCTGACCGCCCTCCCCGTCGAACAGCGCGGTCAGGGCGTCGTAGGCGTGGGTCATCGGGTCTCCTGGTGGGTCTCGAGGGTGCTCAGCAGACCGTCCAGGTCCGCGTAGGTGCCCTGCAGGTGGCGGCCGCCGGCGGCGGCAAAGGCGGTGCGCGCGTGCAGCAGTCGGGTGTTGTCGAAGATCAGGCAGTCGCCGGCGCCGAGGTGGAAGTTGAGCTGTGCCTCGGGCGCGTACAGCCGCTCGGCGAAGGCTCGGTAGGCGCGGTAGAACTCGCGCGCACGGGCGGGATGCAGGCGCGGCACCACCATCGAGCGGTTGTTGAAACGGATCTCGCGGATCCGGCCGGCCTGGTCGAGGGAGATCAGGGGCATGACGGCGCTCAGGTGGGCGTCGGGGGAGTCGAAGCGGTAGGTGACCGCGGTGGTGGTGAGGATCTCGAAGGCGCGGGGATCGTGCTCGCGCAGGGCGGCCGCGGCCGCGAAACCGTCGACCAGGCCGGACTCGCCGCCGACCGAGGCGTTGTGCAGGCAGTGCAGGAGCTGGAGCGTCGGAACCGGGTCGCGGTAGGGGTTGTCGGTGTGCGGGCTGATCGCGAGGCCGGTGAACGCGAGGTTCACCGCGTTCTCCTCGACTCGCACGTCGAAGAGCCTGCCGTAGTTGGTTTCCCGGACGAAGCCGAAGGTCTCGGCCACTGTCGTGACCTGACCGGGCTCGGTCGGCACCCCGCGCAGCAGGGCGAACCCGCGCTCGACCACCTCACGCAGGGCCGGGGCGGGGTCGGTGAGGTAGTCGGCCCAGTCGTGGGAGATCAGCGGTGACACCTCGGATGCCGTGCGCCACAGATGCTTTCCCTGTTCGGTGCGTGAATCGGTCAGCGGCGCCGGCTCGTCCGCGGCGAGCAGTGCGGCGAGCTCGAAGGTGGACCGGTGGCCGTCGGGGGCGAACTCGACCTCGACGCGGTCGCCACGGAGCCTGGCCTCGCGGACCAGCAGGTCGGCGGGCAGGTCGACGATGTTGAACAGTCGCTGACCGCTGACGGCGTCGCGGCTCACGGCGTCGGTGCAGGCGTCGCGCAGCCACACCGCCGCCACCTCGACCACCGCGCCGTCGACCGCCAGACGTAGGTCGCCGTCGACGACCGATGCGTCGATCGCCCTCTTCTCGATAACTTGGCTGTACATGTCAACGAGGTTGGCAGGGTCGGACGTCCGGTCGACAACGTGACGATGAACAGCGGGTGGCAGATTTCCGTCGGTGGTGTGCGCCGACTGTGCAGTTGTCGGGGAATCCCGCGAGTGGGCAACCGACAGGCGCACACTCGCGCAGACGGTCAGGGCACGAGCACGAACTTTCCGCGCGGATGCGGCTGTGCGAGTTCGGTGTGCGCCTGCGCGGCGGAGTCGAGGGGGAAGGTCTTCGCGACCTCGACGACGAGCTTGCCCTGTCCGGCCAGCTCGACCAGCCTGGGTCGGGCCTCGCGTCGGATCCGTACGCCCTCCGGGTCGCCGCCGCCGATGGCGGTGAAGCCGTCCTGCGCCGCCCGGCTGAATGCGGCGATGGTGACGATCCTGCTGCGGTCCGCGACCAGTTCGAGTGAGGCGTCCACGGCCTCGTCGGTTCCGATGGTGTCGACTGCCGCGTCGAATCCGTCCGGTGCGGCCGCGCGCAACCGGCCCACCAGGCCGTCGCCGTACTCGACCGGGACGACGCCGAGGCCGCGCAGGTAGTCGTGGTTCGACGCCCGCGCCGTGCCGACCACGGTGGCGCCCCGCGCGACGGCCAGTTGCGCCGCCAGCGATCCGACGCCGCCGGACGCGCCGTGGATCAGGACGGTCTCGCCCGTGTCGACGGCGGCATTGGTCAGGGCGTCGACGGCGGTGCCGCCGGTGGTCAGCAGTCCCGCGGCCTGCTCCCAGGGCAGTGCGGCGGGTTTGGCGAGCACGCTCGTGGCAGGCACGTTCAGCAGTTCGGCGTAGCCGCCGGCACCGGTGTAGGCAATCACCTCGTCGCCCACCCGGAAGGGGCCGTCGTCGCCGACCGCGACCACCACGCCGGACACCTCGAATCCCGGTCGTACCGGCAGGGTGCCGGGATCGGTGCCGAAGGTGCCGTTGTACATCTTGAAGTCGGCGGGATTGACGCCCGCCGCACGTACCTCGACCTGGACCTGTCCGGGTCCCGGCGGGGGCACCTGTTCGTCGACGACGGTGAGGACCTCCGGCCCTCCGAATGTGGGCGCGATCACGGAACGTGTCATGACTGGACAACCGCGGCGCGGTGCCGGTCTATTCCGGATGTACCGGGACCAATCTTGTACCAGGTCCAAGTTTGTGGATACGCTGGGATCGTGACTCAGGTGGTGGGACTCCGGGCGGCGAAGAAGCTCGAGACGTGGCGCGCGCTGCGTGCGGCGGCGGTCGAGCTCGTGACCGCCCGCGGGTACGACGGCGTCTGCGTGGAGGAGATCGCCTCGGCCGCGAACGTCTCCAAGAGCACGCTGTTCAACTACTTCGACTCCAAGGAGTCGCTGCTGCTCGACCCCGACCCCGAGGACCCCGCCCGGTGGCGGGCCCGGGCGGCCGACCGCCCCGACGACGAACCGCTGTGGGACTCGTTGCGGGAGATCATCGTCGGCTGCGTCGGACCCGACGAGCCGAAACTGCTGTTGCGCAAGAGCATCATCGTCACCTCGCCGGCCACGCTCGAATCGGCGTGGGCGGCCAGCGAGCCGTTCCGATCCTTCATCCGGGAATGGGCCGCCGACCGCATCACCGGCACCGACGACGACGTCTTCCAGGTCGCGCTGGTGGTGAACACGGCCTTCGCGGTGGTACACACCGCGTACCGGGCCTGGCAACCGGACGATGGAGCGGACCGATTCCAGGGGCTGCTGCGTACCGGATTCGACGTAGCCGGTGCGGGATTCGCGAAGCTCGGGCCGCCGCCCTCGGTCGAGGGCTGACGCGGAGCGCACCATGGGCGGACTGCTGGAGCGACTGCAGGGACTCGACATACTCGTCGGGTACTCGGTCGTAGCCGCGTTCGTCTTCACCGAGGACGCGCTGCTGCTCGGCTTCCTGGTCCCCGGCGAGACCGCCGCGATCATGGGCGGCGTGATCGCCAGCCAGACCGATGCGAGCCTGCCGGTGATGATCGCGGTGGTGATCGTCGCCGCGATCCTCGGTGACACCGTCGGCTTCGCGCTGGGCCGTCGGCTCGGACCACGGATCCTGCGCGTCCCGTTCCTCGCAACCAGGCTCGACGGCGCGCAGGCCCTGCTCGAACGGCATGGCGGACCGGCGGTGTTCCTGGGCCGTTTCGTCGCCTACGTGCGGACGGTGATGCCACCGCTGGCCGGCCTGAGCGAGATGCCGTACCGCCGCTTCCTGGCCTTCAACTCCGTCGCCGCGGTGGTCTTCGGCACCGCGAACGTGCTGCTCGGGTACTTCGCGGGGAACTCCCTACCCGCGATCGAGCGCGCACTCGGTGGTGGCACCCGCGCCCTGTTGGTGCTGGCGGCCGTGGTCGCGCTCGTCTGGTGGCTGCGCCGCAGACGCCGCGCCCGGACGGCCGCCGGGCCGACGTCCGCGGACGTCGCGCACCCGGCCGGCACGTAGCCGGCGGCGCGACACGGCAGGCGAACTTCCGGTGCCGGGGTGGCCACACTGGTACACAGTGAGCCATGCAGACGATGCGACGCTCCACCGCAGCCCTCGCCCTCACCGCCGCGGCGGTGGCCGTCCTGGCCACCGGTTGCGCCGACTCCGACGGGGGCTCGAGCGACGCCGCCCCGCAGGGGATCAGCACCCACGGCACCGGGAAGGTGACCGGCACCCCCGACACCGTCACCGTGGTCCTCGGCGTCCAGACCCAGGGCGCCGAGGCCAACGTCGCCCTCGCCGAGAACGCGCAGCGGGCGAGCAGCCTGATCGAGACGCTGAAGGGCAAGGGCGTGGCGGCGCAGGACATCGCGACCTCCAACCTGTCCGTGCAACCGGTCTTCGCGCCCGGCGGCACGGCCATCACCGGCTACCAGGTGACCAACCAGGTGACGGCGACCGTGCGTGAGGTGAGCAAGGCGGGCGAGCTGATCGACGCGGCGGCGGGCGCCTCGGGCGACGCGATCCGGGTGCAGCAGACCTCCTTCTCGATCGCCGACGACAGCGAACTGCGCGCGCAGGCCCGCGCCCGGGCGGTGCAGCAGGCCCAGGCCCAGGCCGGGCAGATCGCCGAGGCGGCCGGGGTGGGCCTGGGCGAGGTCCGGTCGATCACCGAGGTGCCCGCGGGCACACCGGGCCCGTCCCCGCAGGCCGGGATGGCGTTCGACATGGCGCCGTCGACGCCGATCGAGCCGGGCAGCCAGGAACTGAGCGTGAGCGTCGAGGTGGTCTACGAGATCGACTGAGCCGTCGGGCTCAGTCGAATCCCTCGAGCGCGACGCGGCACAGCTCGGCGGGGCGCTGCGCGTCGTCCGGGTCGGTGAGCAGCCAGCCGCCTCGCAGGTCGTCGTCCAACGCCAGCCCCTCGACCTTGCGCAGGCTGGGGCGGCCGTCGGGGTCGAGCAGTCGGGTCCAGTGCACGGCGGGCCGATCACCGGAGTACGCGATCAGCCCGACCGCGGAGCCGGCGATCGCGCCGTCGGCGATCGCGTCGACCGTGTTCTCGGCGGCGGCGAGGAAGACCGTGCGGGTGTGGTCGACGACCGTGGCATCGGTGAACGCGAGCGGGACACCGTCCACGCTGCCCAGATCGAACTGTCGGCAGTCAAGCACCTCCGGGGTCTCGCCGTCGAGCACCCCCAGCGGCAGGTCGACGCTCCCGCTCGGCTGCGCTGCGGCCCCGCGGTGGAACAGTCGCAGCCGGTCACCGGCCACCCCGGCGCCCTCGATGTTGGGCCGCCCGACCAGACCCAGCGCCCGGCTCACGCTGTCGTAGACGTCCCCGGCCTCTCGCAGCGACACCGTGCCGCGACCGGGGTCGAGGCGGGCCAGGGTGCAGCGCGTGGCCAGCGAGCCGGAACCGAGGAGGTGAACACCTCCGTCCGGCGCGCGCAGCGCCGCCTCGAAGTCGGGCTTGTCGGGCTTGGCCAGCGGGGCGCCGTCGGCCGCGAGCGGCACGCTGCTGACCACGAGCTCGGGCAGGGTGACCCAGGCGGCACAGAAGGCGTCGTCCTGCACCGCGAGCAGTCGGTCGTCGACCCGGACCAGCGCCGAACCGGCACGCACGCCGGGCAGGGGATGCACGGACACCAGCCGGGCCCGGAGATTCACTCGCACCGGCACGACACTAGCGGCGCGCCGCCCATCGGCCGGGGTCGCACTCCAGCGCGGAGCGGTCCCATGCGCCGAGCTCGGCGGCCGCCCGGTAGGTGCCCTGCAGGAAGTCGAGCAACACGGCGTCGGGGTCGTTCGCGGTACGGACACGCTCGTACGGCAGCAGGAACTGCCGGAACTCGCTGCTGTAGAAGGCATCCGGCGCACCGATCGGGAAGGTGTCGAACCCGTCCGGCTCGGGATAGGCGTACGCGTAGAACGCGCCCTCCTCGCCGCCGCCCGGCCAGAACCCGCAGCTGCTCAACTCGTGTGAGTAGCCCTCGACCATGACCCAGTCGCCGCAGTTGGGGGCGCCGCCCGGGTGGGTGGGCGCGGTCCGGCCCGAGAACCGGGTGCACGCGAGATCCATGGCGCCCCAGAAGAAGTGGACGGGGGAGACCTTCCCGACGAAGTGGGACCTGAACTCGTGCAGGACGCGGTCCGCCTGCACGAGTTGCCGCCAGAACAGATTCGCGGCGGTCGCGTCGTAGGCGCAGTGGGTGTGGTCCTCCGCGAACGGAATCGCCGGGTCGACCTCGTTGGGGGTGGCCTGGGTGGTCACCTCGATGCCGAGGCGGCGCAGGGCCCGCCCGACCTTGGCGTGGAACTCGGCCACCGACTGCGGTTCGAGCGCGATCTCCTCGGTGCCGCCGTCGCTGGTGACGATGCGCAGCCGGTGCTCGCGGAAGTCGAACTCGATGTCGAAGACCCGGGTCCCGTAGGGGATGGTCGAGGTGGTCAGGCCGCGTGGGGTCACGTACAGGGTGACCTGCCACCAGTGGTTGACCAGCGGCGCCAACGACAGCCGGATCTTGCCGATGATCTGCAGCCACATGTGCAGCGTCTCGCGGGTCTCGGTCCAGTCCGCGACCCGCAGAGCGGGCCAGGCGGGGTTCGTCGGTTCGGACATGGCGCCTCCTCGGGCGGGAATCGCGACGTCTTCACGAGTCTGCCATGGACGGGCGCGACCCGGACCCGCGTTGTCGGCTTGTTCGGTCGGCTCTTCGGCCTATGCTCGGGCCGTGGCGCATACCGAATCCTCGTTCACCGGAAACTACGGCACCCGGATCGTCTACGACGTCTGGACCCCGGACGGTCCGCCACGCGCGGCGCTGGTGCTCTCGCACGGACTGGGTGAGCACGCCCGCCGCTACGACCACGTGATCAAGCGGCTCACCGACCTGGGCCTGGTGGTGTACGCGCCGGACCACCGCGGACACGGACGCTCGGGCGGCAAGCGGGTGCTGCTGAAGGACTGGTCGGACTTCACCGACGACCTGCAGCGGCTGTTCGGCATCGTCGCGCAGGAGCAGCCGGGCCTGGACCGCTACCTGCTTGGACACAGCATGGGCGGTGCGATCGCGCTGTCCTACGCGCTCGACCACCAGTCCGAGCTGGCCGGGCTGATCCTGTCCGGCCCGGCCGTGGACGTCACCAGCGGGACCCCGGCGGCGGTGGTCGCGCTGGGCAAGATCATCGGGCGCTTCGCCCCCTCGCTGCCGGTGCAGTCGCTCGATCCGAACCTGGTGTCGCGGGACGCCGCCGTGGTGGCCCGCTACCGGGCCGACCCGCTGGTGCACCACGGCAAGGTGCCCGCCGGCATCGCGCGGGGCCTGGTGGTCAACTCAGAGACGCTGCCGGCGCGCCTGTCCGGGCTGCACCTGCCGTTGCTGCTGCTGCACGGCGGCGAGGACGGCCTGGCGAACGTGAACGGCAGCCGGCTGATCGCGGGCGAGGCGGGCTCGGTGGACCTGACCTACCACGAGTACCCGGGGCTGTTCCACGAGATCTTCAACGAGCCCGAGCAGGAGAAGGTGCTCGACGACGTGACCTCCTGGCTGGCGGCGCGGCTGCGGTAGCCCCCCGGCGTCGTCGTTCGGCCGCGCGTCCACGGGCTGATTGGGTACCGTCGCGAGATCCCAAGCACCTTCTCCCGAACAGGTTTCCCGTGACCCGCGACATGTTCCACCGACGCTTCGATGTGCCCGGTTCCGGGGCGCTGCCCGTGCCCCCTCGGGCCGCGCCCGCCCGTTCGGCGCCGTCCGGCGGCGCCCGGCACGCCACCCCGGTCCAGGGCGGCCTGTGATGGCGGAGGTGACGCACCGGATCCTGTCGGTCAACGGGATCGAGATGCACGTCGCCGAGTGCGGCGAGGGCCGACCGGTGGTGCTCTGCCACGGGTTCCCGGGGCTGTGGTTCAGCTGGCGTCACCAGCTCGACGCACTCTCGGCCGCCGGATACCGGGTGATCGCCCCGGACATGCGGGGCTACGGCCGCACCTCGGCGCCGCCGGAGGTCGCGGCGTACGACCGGGCGAACACCGCCGCGGACATGGTCGGGCTGCTGGACTCGCTGGGAATCGAGCAGGCGGTGTTCGCGGGCCACGACTTCGGCGCCCACCTGGTGTGGGACCTGCCCGCCTGGGCGCCCGGTCGGGTGACCGCGTTGATGCAGCTCAGCGTTCCGCGCACCCCGCGACTGCCCGTGCAGCCGAGCGTCGGGTTCAGGTACCTCGCGTCCCAGCACTTCGCGCACGTGCACTACTTCCAGGAGCCCGGTGTCGCGGACCGGGAGCTGGGCGATCACCCCCGGGAGTTCTTGGCCAAGCTGTTCCACGCGCTCAGCGGCGCGAACCGGTACCTGGACTGCTGGGAGTTTCCATCGGACGGCAACGGCTACCTGGACGTGCTGCCGGAACCTCCTGCCCTGCCGTGGAACTGGCTCGACGAGGACGAGTTCGGCTATTACGTAGCAGAATTCGAGCGCACCGGGTTCACCGGTGGGCTCAACTGGTACCGCGCCGAGGACGCGGTGTGGGCGCAGAACGAGGCCGTGCACGAGCGCCCGGTGGAGGTGCCGGTCACCTTCATCGCCGGGGCGAAGGATCCGGTGCTCGAGATGATGGGCCGGGATCCGTTCGCGGCCATGCGGAAGCTGGTGCCGGGGTTGGTCTCCACCCACGTGATCCCGGGCGCCGGGCACTTCGTGCAGATGGAGAAGCCTGCGGAGGTGAACGCGGCGATGCTCGAGTTCCTGGGTGGCCTGCCCGTCTGAGCTCGACTCGATGCTCGGCCGGCCGCTGTCGCACGCCGCCGCACGCCGCCCTGTCACCGTCCGTCACCGCCGCGGACTGCCGAATGTCGAACTCGGTCAGTCGAAGTCGGCGAGTGACGCTCCGGTCGGCCCGAGTGGCGCCGTCAGCTCCGGTCGAGGAGGTGCTTCGTCACGGCCGCCCAGTCGGGGAGGTGGGTGCCGTGGCAGCCCGCACCGGGTGCGGTACAGCCTGGACTCTCGTCGAAGCCGAAGTGAATCCAGTTGCCGGCGAACCCGGACGCGCCGTTGTTCGGTCGGTCGTCGACGAGGAAGTCGCCGTGGTTGAGGTTCTTGTGGTGGGAGAGGATCAGCCGCTTGTAGGCGACGGAGTCCTTGCCGAATCCGAAGTGCCGCTGCACCCAGAGGACCTTGTCGTGCCAGGCGGAGGCGTTGGCCCAGGGCGCGGTGGACAGGATGTAGGTGTCGAAGTGCGCTGCCAGCTCGGTGTACGCCTCGATCGCGCCGGGCAGCGGGTCCATGGTGGCGAAGATGCCGGGAATCTCGTCGAGGTCGCCGTCGTGCCTGGCCAGTAGTTCGGGGTGGGCTCGGCCGATGCCGGACTTGAAGTCGACCAGTGTGTTGTCCAGGTCGACGTAGAGGACCTGCTTCGTGGAATCGGGCACAGTGCTCCCTCGCGCGGTGGGTGGAGGTCCGGACAGTTCCGGGATCGAGCGGGAAACCGTTCCGGCCGCTCGATTCGGAGTATGCCAACGACCACCGACACTCGCGTCCGACCGGCCGGATGCGTCATCCGTTCGACTGAATGGATGACGCACCCGGCGGGCGGGAGGGACTGCTACCTGATCGTGGCGAGCGAGGCCAGGGTGCCCGAGCAGGCGTCGGCCACCTCGGCGCCCTTCTTGTCGAAGTGCGCGGAGAAGAAGTCGGCATGGTCGCCGTGCTCGTGGAAGTGGTGCGGGGTGAGGACGGCGGAGAAGACCGGCACGTCGGTGTCGAGCTGCACCCGCATCAGTCCGTCGATGACGGCGGACGCGACGAACTCGTGCCGGTAGATGCCGCCGTCGACGACCAGGCCTGCGGCGACGATCGCGTCGAAGCGGCCGGTGCGGGCGAGCCGCAGCGCGTGCAGCGGGATCTCGAAGGCGCCGGGGGTCTCGAAGAACTCGATCTCGGCGGGATCGTGCCCGAGCTCGCGCCAGTGGGCCACGAAGGCGTCCCGTGCGCGGTCGACGATGGACCGGTGCCAGGTGGACTGAACGAAGGCGATGCTCATGGTCTTGATGCTAGGACCGTGGCCGGGCAACAGCTAACCGGGCACCGAGTCTGTGCCGCCGAGCGGGAGGGTGTTGATACCCCCTTGGGTATGATCGAGGGCAATCGACGAGAAGAGGGAACCATGCTGCAGGTGGATCTGGCCGCGCTCGAGCAGGCGCTGGCCGACGGGGCTCCGGTGATCGACGTGCGTGAGGCCGGCGAGTACGCGCAGGCTCACGTGCCCGGTGTCACGCTGATCCCGCTGAGCGAGTTCACGATCCGGTACGGAGAGATCCCCGCCGCTCCCGTTGTGTACGTCATCTGTGCAATGGGTGGTCGAAGCGCGCAGGCGGCCCAGTTCCTCGGCGCCGCGGGCATCAACGCCGCCAACGTCGACGGCGGCACCGACGCGTGGATCGCGTCGGGCCGGCCGGTCGAGACGGGCGCCTAGCCGCGCCGACGGCCGGTCACGGGCGGTCCGTCCGGACGCCCGTGACCGCCCTGCCCGCCGTCAGAAGTTCGCGGTCACGTTGTGCCTGCCCGGTTTCATCCAGGCGGTCACGACGCCCTTCTTCTTCTCCGGGTCGTTTCCGCCGCAGCCGACGACGAGCCGGAACTGCCCGGCGTCGTTGGCGGTGTACCGGTAGTTCTTCGACCAGTTCGGTCCGGTGCCGTCGCTGACCTTCGCCCAGCCGGACTCGCCGTTCGCGCTCTGCACCAGCACGACCGTCGGCGCCGAGTTCTGCGACCCCTTCTTGCAGGTCAGCGTCCCGAAGACGGTCTGTGGGGTCAGCGCCTGCGCGGCGGGTGCCGCGAGGAGGGTGGGTACCGCGACGAGCGCGGCGGCGACGGTTGCGGCCTTCATCAAGCGCATGTGGATCCTTTCGACAGCGAGGAACTTTCGAAATCACCAGATGCGAGTCTAGGAAGTAACCGTCGTGCGCGCCGGGCAAGCACGCGGCGCGTCGCCGCTCAGCGCCACGCGGCGTCGTAGGAGCCGTCCCGCGCGGCCCGGGCGGCCCGGCGCTTCGCGTTGTTCAGGTCGATCGGCAGGCCGTTCTTCTGCAGTCGCCGCGCGCGGTTCTGGTGGATGTAGACCACCGAGTAGAACAGCGCGAGCAGCACGCCGAGCAGCACCATCGAGCCGCGCAGCCACAGCGGGCCGGGGAACAGCATGAAGATCGCGAACAGCGGCAGGAACGGCACCATCGCCCGGACCAGGTGCCGGACCACGTAGTGGTCGCCGGTGATGTCGTTGAGCACCCAGTCGTTCATCGACGAGGGCAGCTTGGCGCCGCACGCGTACGCGATCCACTGCAGGGGGTTGGGGCGGGTCTTGCTCATGAGTTCAGTGCTCCTGCCTGGAGTGCGGCGCGGTTGATGTTGGTGAGGACGCGGTGCAGCTCCTCGAGTTCGGGCAGCCCGACGCCGAGGCGGGCGACGACGGATCCGGGGATGCGCTCGGCCTGGGTGCGCAGCGCGCGGCCGGCGTCGGTGAGGTCGACGGACAGCTGGCGTTCGTCGTCCGCGCTGCGGGTGCGGGTGATCAGGCCGGACGCCTCCAGTCGCTTGAGCAGCGGGGACAGTGTCGGGGAGTCGAGCTGCAGGGCCGCGCCGATGGCCTTCACCGACATCGGCGCCTCGCCCCAGAGCGCCAGCATGACGAGGTACTGCGGGTGCGTCAGGCCCATCGGCTCGAGCAGGGGGCGGTACACCGAGAGCACCGCGCGGTTCGCGACGGCGAGCGCGAAGCAGACCTGGCGGTCCAGGGCGAGCAGGTCGCCCTCCGGAGGTGTGGCTTCGGCGCGGGTCATGACGTGAATCGTACACGAATAGATCGTGCACTAACTAAATGCGGTGAGCGGTCGGTGAGCGGTCCTTGTGCCGACCGTCAGTCCGCGACCAGGTCCATGCGGAGGAACTCGCGGATGCGGAGCAGTGTCGGTGGGCGTGCCGCGTCATCGGAGAGCGGCCTCGACCTGATCCTGGATGCGCTCGAAGCCCGCCGGGGGGCAACCCGCACACCGGCGGCGGAGCTACCTGCGGCTCAGCCGTAGGTGAACGAGTACGCCTGCAGCCCCGGGGTGAGGGCCACGTCGAGGCGGCCGCGGCTGACGCCGGCGTCGTCGACGAGTGGGTACAGCGTGGGCGGTCCGCTGACCGGGATGGTCTTCTGCTGTCCGTCCCGGGTGACGGTCACGGTGCCGGTACCGCCGACCACCAGGAAGACGTCACGGCCGTGGTAGTTGAGCGCGATGCTCGCGTCGTCGCTCTCGGCGGTGGCGCCCTGGAAGTCGAGGTTCCACCGGCCCCGGTACGCGAAGCTGTCGTCCGGTAGGCCGGCCGGGTAGGCGAACGTGGCACTGCCCTCGGAGTAGCCTCCCGCGCCGCCGTAGTTCACCATTTTGCCTACCCCCAAATAGGTTTCGGTCGTGGTGCCGGCCTGTGGGGTCATGTCCGCGCCGGCGGTCGCGGCGGGCAGGGTCGCGTCGGGGTTGGCGTCCCGGAGCAGCTGGCGGATCAGCTTCTCGGTGACGTCGTAGTCGCCCTCGCCGAACTTGATGTGCCGCACGGTGCCCGTCGCGTCGATCAGGTACTCCGCGGGCCAGTACCGGTTTCGGTAGTTGGTCCAGGTGGAGTAGCTGTTGTCCAGCGCCACCGGGTAGGTGATGCCCAGGCCCGCGGCGCCGTCGACGACGTTGGACTCGACCCGTTCGAAGGCGTACTCGGGCGTGTGGACGCCGATCACCTCGAGCCCGGCGTCGCGGTAGGCGTCGTACCAGCCGGTGACGTGCGGGACGGACCGCTGGCAGTTGATGCAGGAGTACGCCCAGAAGTCGATCAGGACGACCTTGCCGCGCAACGACTTCAGGTCTACCGACGCGCCGCCCGGCGTGTTGAGCCAGCCGTCGATCCCGGTGATGTCCGGCGCCGTGCCGCAGACCTCGAGTTCGGTGGCGCCGTCCGTGCAGTTCGCCAGGCCGCGGTTCTGGTCGTTGACGATGCCGCCCAGGTCGAGCCTGCCGCGGACCTGGCTGCTGTCGGCGAACGTGTCCTGCAGGGAGCTGGTGTAGTCGGGCACCGCACGCTGCAGCACCGCGGGCAGGTTGAGGACGAGCGCGACGGCGAGGCCGATCATCAGGAGCCCGCCGGTGACACGGATGCCCCGCTCGTGCCGACGGAACGCGGTGACGCGCTCGGCAATCCGGCGTCCGGCGAGCGAGAAGACCAGCAGGGGGAGTGCCGCACCGACCGCGAAGGACAGGGTGAGGACGATCGTGGGCAGACCGACGTCGCCGGTGGCGCCCGCGACCACGATGGCGGCGAGGACCGGACCGGCGCACGGCACGTACAGCACCCCGAGGGCCAGTCCGAGACCGAAGCCGCTTCGCCCGGCGCCGACCTGACGCTGCGGGATGCGGGAGAACGGCCGCTCGAGGAGTCGCTCGACCGGCGGGAAGATCAGGCCAAGGCCGATCAGGGTCAGGACGACGAGGCCGACCCAGCGAACCGCGTCCTGCGGCAGGTGCAGGAGCGAGAGCAGCAGTGAACCCGCGAGGGTGAACACGCTGAAACTCAGCACCAGACCGGCGATCACGCGGTACGGACGCAGCCGGTCGCCGAGGGCGAGCTCGGGCCGGACCTCGGTAGCGACCGCTCCGGGTGGGGCATCGGGCGCGGCGGGCGGTGCGTCGGGCGCCGCGCGCGACGGCCGGGCGTTCTGTACGCCGGAGAAGAAGATCACCGGCAGCACGGGGAGGATGCACGGGGAGATGCCGGTGATCAGCCCGCCGAGAAATCCGATCAGCGCGAGTGTTTGCATGCCCGGTATTCGGAGCCGACCGCGTCCCGGCTGGGTCCATGCGAATGCCACGTTCCGAAAGGGCGCTTTACGAACAATTCTCGAATCCGACCCATCCGCCCCGGCGACCACACCGAATCCCCCTCGACAGAACAGATGTCGGGCGGTCGGCCCGGTTGCGATCGAAGGAGTGAATTGTCCATGAAGAACCTCCAGCACAAGGCATGTGTCGCGGTGAGCCTCGCGGCGGTCGGCGTCCTCGGCCTCTCGGCCTGCTCGAGCAACGACTCGGATTCGTCCGACGGGGGCCCGAGCGCGATGACCCAGGACGAGATGACCGGGTCGGCGATGACCTCGGGGGCGATGGCCTCTGGGACACAGGCGAACCCGGCGGCAGACCTGGTCGGGCCGGGCTGCGCGGAGTACGCCGCGACGGTGCCGACCGGGGCCGGCTCGGTGACCGGGATGGCGCAGGACCCGGTCGCGGTGGCGGCGTCGAACAACCCGTTGCTGACGACGCTGGTCTCCGCGGTGTCCGGGCAACTGAACCCCGACGTGAACCTGGTCGACACGCTCAACGGTGGTCAGTTCACGGTGTTCGCGCCGGTCGACGCGGCGTTCGCGAAGGTCGACCCGGCCACCATCGACTCACTGAAGACGGACTCCGCGACGCTGACGAAGGTGCTCACCTATCACGTGGTCCCGGGACAGATCAGCCCCGCGAACATCGACGGCCAGCACCCGACGGTGGAGGGCGGCACGGTGACGGTCACCGGGTCCGGCGACAACCTGAAGGTCAACGACGCGGCGGTGATCTGCGGCGGCGTGCACACGGCCAATGCGACGGTCTACCTGATCGACTCGGTGCTCATGCCGCCCGCGCAGTAGACGACGCGCGATGTGGCCGGCCGATCGGGTGCCGGCCCATCCGCCGTCTGCGCCGCTCCGAATCACCGGTGTGAGCGGGAGGTGTCGATTGTGGACGGCAGATACGGCGACGCCATGTGTGTCGACGGGTACGTGAGCGACAATGGTGCGATGCACCCCGACGGCTCCGACGACTCGCACGCGGATGCCGATGGCGACCGCGCCTGCCAGGTGACTCCGGGCGGCGCGTCCGGTGACGTGGCACAGGCGCGCCGACTGACGGAACTGCTCGCGGCGGTCGCCGACGGGGATCGTCGCGCGTTCGCCGACTTCTACGATCTGACCTGCGCCCGGGTCTTCGGCCTGTCGACCCGGATCCTGCGGAACCCCGCGTTGGCCGAGGAGGTCACGCAGGAGGTGTACCTGCAGATCTGGTCGGGCGCCGGACGCTACGACCCGGACCGCTCCAGCCCGGTCGGATGGCTGATGACGCTGACCCACCGACGCACCGTCGACCGGGTCCGGGCCGAGCAGTCCGCCTCGGACCGCAACACCGTGTACGGGTACGCGCAACTGGGCCGCGACCACGACGTGGTGGTCGAAGAGGTCGGCCAGCGCCTCGACGAGGAGGCAGTCGTGGGCTGCCTGGACTCCCTGACCGCGACGCAGCGCGAGGCGATCGGGTTGGCCTACTACGGCGGCCAGACCTACCGGGAGGTCGCCGACCAGCTGGACGTGGCGCTGCCGACGATCAAGTCACGTATCCGCGACGGACTCATACGACTGAAGAACTGCCTGGGGGTGAGCACCGATGCCTGAGACCACGACTCCGCCCGGCGGCGACGGACTTCTCGAGCTTGCCTACGTGTACGCGCTCGGCGCGGTCTCGGACTCCGAGCGGCGCGAGATCGCCGTGCGGCTCGCGGCGACGGATCCGGACACCTCGGCGCAGTTCATGCGGATCGTGCGCGAGGTGCGGGAGACGACGGCCAGGATGTCGGTACTCGACGCCACCACGCCACCGTCGGACCTGCGGGCCAGGATCCTGGCAGCGGTGGACGAGGACGGGGCCACGGTGGACGGGGGCGGGGTCGTCACCGACCTGGACGCTCGCCGGGCGGCGCGCCGGCGACGCTGGACACGGGTGATCGCGGCCGCGGCGGCCGTCGTCGTGATCGGGGTCGGCGGTGCGGTGGCCGTGAACCAGCTCTCCGGAAACCAGCCCGCGCCGCCGAGCGTCGCGCAGGTCATGTCGGAGCCGAACACCCTGAGCGCCAGTGCCGAGGTGGCCGGGGGCTCCGTCAGCGTCACCGCGTCGCGGCAGCTCGACGCCGCCGTTGTCTCGATGGAGTCGGTGCCGCCGCCCCCCGCGGGGCAGGTCTACCAGATGTGGCTGATGCCGGCGGACGGGGCGACCGAGTCGGCCCGGTCGGCCGGCACCATGAGCGCGGACACCATGCCGCCGCCGTCCGGCGAGGTCATCACCGGTCTCGGGGACGCGCAGACCGTCGCGATCACCGTCGAGCCCGGTACCGGTTCCGCGTTGCCGACGAGCGACCCGATCGTCAAGCTCTCGCTGGCCTGATCCCGCTCCGGCCCGGCGAATGCCCGGGCGCGGGGCGGGTCCGCGACGTAGGGTCGGCCGTGACGTGGCGGAACTCGACGGAGGGTTTTCGATGGCGGCACAGCACCACAGGGCGGGGCACTACGACGCGGTGATCGTGGGCGCAGGTTTCGGCGGGATGGGAGCCGCGATCCAGCTCGAGCGCCTCGGCCTGGACAACCTCGCGATCCTCGAACGCGAGGACGACCTGGGAGGCACCTGGCACGTCAACCGCTACCCCGGCCTGGCCGTCGACATCGCGTCGGTGACGTACTCCTACTCGTTCGAACCGAACCCGTACTGGTCGCGGCTGTTCGCCCCCGGCGCCGAGCTCAAGCGGTACGCCGAGCACGTCGCGGACAAGTACGACCTGCGCCGGCACATGCGGTTCGGTGCCGTCGTCGAGGGGGCGCGCTGGGACGAGGACGCCCAGCGGTGGGAGATCTCGATCCAGGGAGAGCCGCCCGTCACCGCGAAGTACCTGCTCACCGCGACCGGCTTCCTGTCGCAGCCGCACCTGCCGGACATCGACGGCATCGACTCGTTCGCCGGGAAGGTCATCCACACCACGGCGTGGGACGCGGACCACGACCTGACCGGAACCAGGACGGCGATCGTCGGGACCGGTGCCACCGCCGTGCAGTTGATCCCGGAGGTGGCCCGCAGGGCCGCGGAACTGACGGTCTACCAACGGACCCCGATCTGGGTGCTGCCGAAGGTGGACGTCGCGATCCCCGGTGTGGTGCAGCGGTTGTTCGCGCGGGTGCCTGCGGTCCAGCGTGCGGCGCGCGCGGTGAGCTCGGGGATCCTCGAGGCGGTGATGGTGAGCGCGGTGCTGCACTTCAAGCAGACGAAGCTGCTCAACAAGGGTGCCGCCGCGGCGTCCCGGGGACACCTGCGCGCGCAGGTCGGCGACCCGGAACTGCGGCGACAGCTGACGCCGGACTACGACTTCGGGTGCAAGCGTCCGACCTTCTCCAACAGCTACTACCGCACCTTCACCAGGCCGCACGTGCGCCTCGAGACCGAGACGATCGAGCGGATCGAGCCCAACGCCATCGTCACCGCGGACGGCCGCAGGACCGAGATCGACACCCTGATCCTGGCCACCGGATTCAACCTCTGGGACGTGAACTTCCCGGCAATCGAGATCATCGGCCGGGAGGGCCGCAACCTCGGGAAGTGGTGGCGCGACAACCGTTTCCAGGCATACGAGGGGGTCTCGGTGCCGCAGTTCCCGAACTACCTGACCCTCGCCAGCCCGTACTCGTACAGCGGGCTGTCGTACTTCACCACCATCGAGTCGCAGATGGCGCACATGGAGCGACTGTTCGGTGAGGTGCGCAGGCGCGGCGCGGACGTGTTCGAGGTGACCGAGCGGGCCAACGGCCGGTTCCTCGACCGGATGACGGAGAAGCTGGACGACTCGGTGTTCTACGGCGGCAGCTGCCAGACGGCGCGGAGCTACTACTTCAACCAGCACGGTGAGGCGGCGATCCTGCGGCCGACGTCGACGGCCGATGCGTTCCGCGAGGCACGGAACTTTCCGCTGGACGACTACCGGTTCGGGGCGTCCAGCGTCACGACGTGAGGTCACGCCCCTGCCGGGCGAGCTCGATGGGCGCGGCCGGGGTGCCGACGGCCAACGTCAAGATTGCTTTACCTAATCTTTTGTTCCGTTTTGCCAATTCTTGGTGAAACCCGTGTTAGCTTCAGCCTCGGCCGTGTGTGATGTCTAACACAATGCCGAGGTCGTCAGGGTTCACTTCCGCAGAACAGGAGCACGAATGTTTTCTTCTTCGCTTCCCCGTTACACGGTTCCGGCCGCCAGCGCCGCCGCGATCGCAGGACTCTTCCTCGGGGTAAGCCCCGCGTCGGCGGCGGTCAACCAGACCGACTTCAAGAACTCTTGTGCGGCACATGCTTTCGGGTTCGCAGTCCCCAAGACGGTCCAGGGTGGCGTGGTGGTCGACGCGCCGGATCTGGTCGAGGCGGGCGAGACCTTCACGTACCGAATTCAGCCGACGCCTGCGTCGTATCCCGATGTCGACACCGGAGCGACGACCGTCAACCTGTCGCGACTCAAGATCGACTACGAGATCCCCGCGAACGCCACGTTCGTCAAGGCCGAGGTTGTCGCCGGCACCGCCACGAACCTGACCGGGGTGGCGCCGGACGTCCAGCGCGTCAACGAGGCCGGCGCGCCGGACGCGGCGGGCGGCATCCTGCGACTGTCCGGGAACAACGAGGTGTCGGTGAACGGTCCCGGCGCGGCCGCCGACGTGGAGGGCGGGATCGTGGCGCCCAAGACCAAGACCAACCTCGACGGTTCCCCGAACGCCGCGGGCGAGACCTTCTTCCAGCTGCCCGCAGTCGACGTCACCGTGACGGCCGGCGCCGTCGGCACCGACATCACCCCGAAGGTGCGGGTCTCGGGCGACGCCGGGGCCTACGACAACCCGGCCAACTACTACTCCTTCCTGGCCAATGCGGCGCTCGGCACCACGCCGGTCCTCGCGGCCACCAACTGCGTGCCGCGGGACAGCGCCACGGCGGACCTGAATGCGGGTGGCGGCGCGCTGGCCACCATCGTGGTCGGCGAGCCGGGCCCCGGCGGTGGCGACGGTGACGGCGGCTCCGGCAGTGCCGGTAGCCTGACCGATCTGTTCGGTTCGCTGTCCTGACCTAGCTGTCCGTCCTCCGCGGAGGTCGTCGGTCGTGTGGCCGGCGCCCTCCGCGGAGTGGTTTGTCGAGGCCCCGAGTTCGACGACGGGCCCGACGCCAACCGGTACGACGAGGAGAATCCGCCCGGGAATCGGGCCCCACTGCTCGCGGTCGCCGAACGGGCTCGGGGACAATGGACGCCATGGCGACCATTCAATCCTCGGCGAGCGACGAGAACTTCGCGATGCTGCAGCAGGACCCGTTCTTCGACGTGATCACCGACCTGATCTCCGGATACCTCGCGGACGCGTTCGACGACCCGGCCGGCGGCGAGGTGGAGCGGTGGACGCTGAGCGCGCTGCCGTCGACCAACAGCTCCGCGGAGCGGCAGCGGCTGTTCACCCTCAACGTCGGGCCGATGGAGGTGCTCTTCGTCGAGCGGTTCACCGAGGGCGGCGAGATCGTGGACTACCGCACCGTGTTGTACGTCTCGGAGTCCGCCCTGACCGCCGAAACCGGTTGCACCCTGGACGAACTCGCGCTCCGAACGCCGTTGGTGCGGATGCAGCCCACCTCGATGGCGTTCGCCGAGGGGGACGGCGTCATGCTGGACTGGTTCCTCTCCGACGAGGGTGCGGACGAGCAGTTCTTCGAACTGCCGCTGGACAAGGCCACCCGGCCCCTCGCCGAGCACCTCGTCACGAAGGGACGCGGTCCGTACGCGCAGGACCACAACCGCTCGTTCGCGGCCCACGTCCTCGCGCAGGAGTCGGCCGATGAGTGATGCCGCCCTGCCGATCCGGCTGCCCAAGGTGCTGCGGGAGGGGGCCGACGCCGGCGCGATCGACGTGCTGCAGGAGTACTTCACCCGCCCGGCCGTCAAGACCGGCTACCTGCGTCCCGGTGCGCTGTGGGACACCTGGGACCCGAGCGGGCGACGCGACGCCGACTGTGACGTCTTCACCACCGACGACCTGGTCGCCGCCACCCTGCTGTCGGTGCAGGTTCCCGCGCAGGCGGCGCTGATCCTGCTGGGAGACAAACGGCCCGAACTCGATGCCTTGCTCGCCGAAGTCGGGGCCGACCGCGACCTCGCCGACCGAGACGAACCGCTCACCGAGCAGTCGCCGCAATGGCGGCTCGAGACGGCACTGACGCAGATCCACGGAATCGGCCGCACCACCGCGTCGAAACTGATCGCCCGCAAACGCCCCCGGCTGCACCCGGTCTACGACGACGGGGTCGGCCGGGAACTGGGCACCAGAACCGAGCACCTGGAAGCTGTGCGGTCCGCGCTGCACGAGAACGACCGCGCCCTGCACCACCGGCTGATCCGGTTGCGGGACGAGGCCGGGATCGGCGAGACGGTCTCGGCGCTCCGGATCCTCGAGGTGCTGGCCCGGATGCAGGGCAAGAAGTACATTCCCCGCACCGGGTGACCGTCGGCCCTGGTCCGCGCGTCATGCCCGACGCAGGAGCGGCGTTCGCCCGGTGTCGGGGATGCCGGTGTGGGCGGGATGCGCCGCTCCGCTGCGCTCCGACTGGAACCTGGTTGTGCATGCCACCGGGCTGAGCCTGGCGATAATGCACTTGGCCCATCCTCATGGCCGTGCACTGCGGCTGTCTGCATACCGGTGAACGAGGCGGTCGTCACTGCACACACTGATGGCATCACTGTAGGTAACAGCCTCTGGCCCACCATCAGTGCCTTCAGCCCTCCCGGGTTGACGAGGGCTCGGAGCGCCGGCCGCAAGGTGGTCACGGAGGTGCTGATTGCCTCTGCCAGCTCTCTCGCGGACATCGTCCGGCCGGTCGCGAGTTGATCGACGACCTTGCCTTCGTTTCCGGTCCGCGCCGCGCGAGCCGAGGGCGTGGCAGTGATCGAGCGCCGCGCGCCGATGTCCAGCACCACCCCATCGGCGACCAGCACGTCGAGCGACTCCTGCGCCCACACCAGCCGCAGACGCACGTACCGACCCGCTGGCGATGCGCACAAGTGCTGACTCGGATCCGTTGATTCCTGTCAGTTCCCCGCGGTAAAATACGAACATGCTTTCGAGCAGTGAGGTCGGAGACGCGGGCCGGGTGGAACACCACCTGGCCGCCCTCGACGCCGCGGTCGAGGGCCTGCTCGCCGAATCGCTGTCGGGACTGTCCGAGGCCGACGTCGTCGAGTCGCTGCAGCGGATGGAGGTCTCGCTGCGGAAGGCGTCCGCGGCCGGGCACCGGCTGATCGTCGAAGCAGTCGAACGGTCCATTCCGGGCAATCTGGCTTGCCGGTCCGTCAACGAGTTCCTGATCTCGACGCTGCGCCTGTCCGGGGCCGACGCAGCCAAGCGGGTCAAGGGCGCCACCAAGGTTGGCACCTGGCACACCGTCGGCGGCGAGAAGATGGACGCGACGCTGCCCGCAACCGCGTCGGCAGTGCGGGAGGGCGCGATCGGACCGGACCACGTCGCTGCGGTCGCGCAGGCCATGCGCAGGATCCCGCACCGCGCCGGGGCCGACGAGATCGCGGTCGCCGAGAAGATACTTGCCGAGGCTGCCCGCGCCACGACGCCGGAGGACGTCACCAAGATCGGTGTGCGGCTGATCGCGCACTTGAATCCCGACGGCGCCGCACCCGACGAGCACGATCGCAGGCGCCTGCGCGGGGTGCGGATCGGGCGGCAGGGCGCCGACCTCATGACCCCGATCTCGGGGATGCTCGATCCCGAGTTACGTGCCCTCCTCGACCCGGTCCTCGCCAAGCTCGCTCGGCCCGGGATGAACAATCCCGACGATCCGCAGTCCCCGTCCGGCGATGTCGAATCCCCGATCCTCGACCGCGCCGCCCTCGCGAACGCCGCGGCCCGCGACACCCGCACCCCGGCTCAACGCAACCACGACGCACTGAAAGCCGCGCTGCGGCAGCTGCTCTCGTCGGGTGTACTGGGCAGTCACCGCGGCCTGCCGGTCACCGCGATCATCACAATGACCTTGCGGCAACTCGAGGAGGCGTCCGGGGTGGTGACGACTGCATCGGGCGGGACGGTGTCGATCAGGGATGCCCTGCGGATGGCGGAGCAGGCGCACCCGGTGCTGGTGCTGTTCGACCACAACGGCCGGTCGCTGCACCTCGGCCGTCGCCGGCGCCTCGCCTCTGCCGATCAGCGGCTCGCGCTGATCGCGTCCTCGCGTGGCTGCACCCGCCCCGGCTGTGATGCGCCGGCGACGCTGACCGCGGTTCATCACCTCGCGGAGTGGAAGGCCGGTGGCCGTACCGATGTCGTCAACGAAGACCTCGCATGCGACGGGTGCCATGCACTCGTCCACGACGGTCCGGGCGGCTGGAAGACCGACGTCGTACCGGAAGGCCAAAAGCATGCCGGGCGTACCGCATGGACGGCGCCGCCGCACATCGACCCGGAACAGAAACCGCGGGTCAACCACCGGCATCACCTCGACGAATACCTCGCCGCAGCGCTCGCCCGCCACCACGCCAGGCGGGACGCGGAACAACACAGACGGTGCGAGCACAACGAACGCGACAACCGCAGTCGCGGCGACGGCACCGACTCCGGCGACGACCAGGTCCCCTGACCGGCGATCGCCGGTCAGGGGACCCGCAGGGCTCGTCAGTACGCGGCGTTGGCCCCGTACTCGGCCTGTGCGTTCGTGAATCCCTCGAACACCAGCTGATCGACCAGGCCCTGCTTCGAGAACGACGTCATCTCGAGGTAGTTCTTGGCGCTCAGCGCAGCCTGTGCGTTCCAGTCCGCGTTCAGGCTGTCCGTCGCGCTCGTCGCATCCGCAGTGGAGTAGCCCTCGAACTCGAGCTGCTCGATCAGCCCGCTGCGGGAGAACGCCGACATGTCGAGGTACTGCTGGGCGGACCGAACGGCGTTCCGCTGGCCGGAACCGGTCTGCTGCTGTGCAGATGCAGATGCAGGTGCAGGTGCAGGTGCCGGTGCCGGTGCCGGTGCGACAACGGGTGCGACAGCGGGCGCGGGGCTCGGCTTCGGCGCGGTCGAGGCCTCCTGCTCCTGCGACACCAACGCCTGCTCGCGCTTGGTGATGTCGGCGCTCTGCTGGTCGAGGGTGGTGCTGCGCTGCTCGAGCTGGGATTCGCGAGTCTTCACGGCCTGCTCCCGCTCGGTCAATGCCTGCGCCTGCGCGGCCGCATCGGGTTCCTGCTGCGCGACCGCCGAGGTGCGTTCGCCCGTCGGGTCCTGCTCTGCGGCGCTGCCGATCCCGACCCCGGCGAACAGGGCCGCGACCACCGCAACGATCCACGGCCAGCGGCGGCGCTTCTTCTCGGTCGGCAGCGGGGTGGGGGCCGTCGGGAACTGGGGCGCCGGGTACTCGGTCATGTCGAACTCCTACGGATAGCACTGGGCCGTGGCGGGTCACGGCGCGTCTCGTATTTGCGAGAGCCGCACAGAATGGCAGAGCCCACCGACAAGGCTCCCACGACGGCCCGGCAGGAGCAGGGTGTCAGACCCTTCGACTAGCTTCGCCGGCTCCGAAGGTGGAGCGGCGCCCTGTGCCAAGATCAGACACGTCACGGAAAGTGCCTGACCGAAGCCGATCTCGACTCTCTGGAGGAACTGCTGGGCGCAGTGGCGCCGGTGGCCCCGAGGATCTCGAGCGGGCGGTGCCCAACGCGCACGGACTCGGACGCTTCATCAGCTCACTCGTCGGTGTGGACCGGCAGGCGGTGCAGGAAGCGTTTGCCGAGTTCCTCGCCGGTCGCACGGCCACCGCCGGCCAGATCGACTTCGTCAACCTCGTCATCGGGCACCTGACCCGACACGGGGAGATGGACCCGAAGCTGCTGTTCGAAGCGCCGTTCACCGATACCGCGCCGAAGGGGCCGACGCAGCTGTTCGATGCCGACGAGACCCGCAGCCTCGTCGGCGTCATCCGATCGTTCAACGACGCTGCGAGTGCCTAACCGCTGCCAGTGCCTAACCGAGGTACTGCGCCCGCCATGCCAGCACCCCGGTGCCGACGGCCACGGCGACTAGCAGCAGGGTCCACACCGCTCGCGGCAGGTGGGTGAGCGTGCGCAGCTGGTCGAGGTCCGAGCGCCCGGACCGGTTCCGCGCCGCTTCGAGGATGGTCCGCAGGTTGCCGAACAGCAGCAGCCAGATCGCCACGTAGCCGAAGAGCAGCTGCAGGTCGGGCGAGCCGTAGTAGGCGACGGCGCCGAACGCGCCGCCTGCGGCCACCAGTACCAGCAGGCCGAAGAAGTTCCGGATGAACGGCAGCATCACCACCATCAGCGCGGCCGACCCCCACAGCAGCACCGGCAGCTGCCCGACCGCGATCAGCCCGGCCCCCGCCAGCCCGAGCAGCGACGGCGCGAGATACCCGGCGGCCGCGGTGAGCACCATCCCCGGACCGCGCGGCTTGCCGCGCGAGAGGGTCAGCCCCGAGGTGTCCGAGTGCAGCCGGATCCCCGTCAGCCGACGGCCGGTGCCGACCGCGGCGATCGCGTGGCCGGCCTCGTGGGCGAGCGTCACGGCGTGCCGGGTCAGCTGCCACAGCGGCCCGATCAGTACCAGCGTCGCGGCGATCAGCACGGGGAGATAGGCCGACCACGCGTCCCAGAAGGAGTTCACCCGACCATGGTGCCAAGGTCGGTGTGCGGACGGATCAGCGCGGGTCCTGGATGCGGGCCCACGGCATCGCCTGCTCGAGTTCGAAGGCCAACTCCAGCAGCGTCCGCTCGTCGCCGTGGTCGGCGGAGAAGTGGACGCCCAGGGGCAGCCCGGTACTCGTCCGGTGCAGCGGCAGCGAGATGGCCGGTCCACCCGAGGCGTTGTTCAGCGGTGTGAACGCGGTGTAGTTGACGATCTTGGGGAACAGTTCCTCGAAGCTCTGGGCGGGCGAGAGGTATCCGAGTTCCGGCGTGGTGTGCGAGACCACCGGTGAGAGCAGCACGTCGTACCGCTGGAACATCTGCGCGTACAACTGGTACGTGCGGCGCAGCCGGTAGAGCACCTGCGGCGTCTTAGTGATGTTCTTGCGGTACAGGGTGTACAGGCCGCGGGTGAGGTTGTCGGTGCGGGACTTGTCGAAGTCGGCGCCGAGCATCTTCTTGCCACCGACGGAGATCGCGAACGACAGGAACCCCCAGTAGATGCTGAAGTCGTCGACGAAGTCCTGCCCGAACGGCAGCGGCGCCTCCTCGACGACGTGCCCGAGCCCGCTGAGCTTCTCGGCCGTCGCGTGCACGGCGGCGCGGGTCTCGTCGTCGGTCGCGACGCCGGTGATCGAGTCCACCACCACGCCGACCCGCAGGCGGGTGGAACCGGGACCCTCGACCAGTCGGACCGGAGCGAGTTTCGGGTTGCGGTAGTAGGTTTCGGCCGCGGCGTAGTAGTTGGCGGTGTCGCGCACCGATCGGGTCACCACGCCCTGGGCGATGATCCGAATGGGCATGGTGGTGTCCGTCGCGTCGGCGACGGTGCGACCGCGGCTCGGCTTGAGGCCGACGAGACCGCAGGCCGCCGCCGGGATCCGGATGGACCCGCCGCCGTCGTTGGCGTGCGCGATCGGCAGCACCCCGGACGCCACCAGCGCCGCGGAGCCGCCCGAGGAGGCGCCCGACGAGTACGCCGGGTTCCAGGGGTTGTGTACGGGCTCGGCGGAGGCGTACTCGGTGGAGCAGCTGAACCCGAACTCCGGCAGCCGACTCTTGCCGAGCGGCACCACACCGCTGGACAGGAGCTGGGTGACGGCATCGCTGTTCCGGGCGGCGGGCCTCGGTGTGTAGGCCGCGCTGCCGTTTCCCGTCGGCAGCCCCGCCAGGTCGACGTTGTCCTTGACGACGGTCGGCACGCCGGAGAAGACACCGGTGCGCGGATTGTCGGACAGCTCCAGCGCCCGCTCGTAGTCGGGGAAGGCGATGCCGTTGAGCGCGGCCTGCACCGACTCGGCGCGTTCGATCGCCGCGGTGACCACCTCGTGGGCGGAGACCTGCCCGGACCTGACCGCCGCCG
Organism: Rhodococcus kronopolitis; assembly: GCF_042654025.1. NCBI lineage: Bacteria > Bacillati > Actinomycetota > Actinomycetes > Mycobacteriales > Nocardiaceae > Rhodococcus > Rhodococcus kronopolitis. Next base: position 313,625 of record NZ_JBHSFO010000004.1, read on the forward strand.
CGACCCCGGTGGCGTCGAGGTCACCGAGGGCGTCGTCCCGGAAGGCGTGGATGCGAGTGGCGTCGGTCATGTCTCGACCCTAGGTCAGTCCCGTCGGCCGGGCCGGGATTCGGCGAGCTGTGATCCGCACGGCCGCGATGCGGTGCCCGGGCGGTCGGTGGTCACACCGGATCGACCTCCCGCAGCCCGTCGTCGGTGAGCTCCAGCCACCGCGTCGCGCCGATCTCCCGCAGGAACGGCAGGTCGTGGCTGACCACGACCAGCGCGCCGCGGAACTGTGCCAGGGCCTCGGTGAGGTGCTGCAGGCTCGGCAGGTCGAGGTTGTTGGTGGGCTCGTCGAGCAACAGCAGCCGCGGCGCCGGTTCGGCGAGCAGGATCATCGCCAGCGCCGCGCGCAGCCGCTCGCCCCCGGAGAGAGTCGATGCCGGTGCGTCGGAGTCGTTGCCGCGGAACAGGAACCGTGCCAGTCGGCCCCGAATCTGCTCGGCGGTGGCGTGCGGCGCGGCATCGGCGAGATTCTGAGCCAGGGTCCGGGACTCGTCGAAGACGTCGAGCCGCTGGGACAGCATCCGCCACGGGACCGCGGGTGGGGCGTCCGTCAGCGCACGCAGCAGGGTGGTCTTGCCGATCCCGTTCCGGCCGACCAGCGCGATCCGCTCCGGGCCGGTGACGGAGAGCGAGACCGTCGGGCCGCAGGCGAGCGTCCGCTCGGACAGCTCGAGTACCTGCTGGCCGGGATGAACGGTGCTGTCCGGCAGGTCGATCCGGATCTCGCGGTCGTCGCAGACCAGCTCCTCCGCCTCGGTGAGGGCTTGGCGGGCGCCGTCGAGACGGTCGGCGTGGGTGCCCCGCAACTTGCCGGCGGCCGCCTGGGCCTGGCGCTTGCGTTCGTTTCCGACGATCTTCGGGTACCGGTTCTCCGCCACCATTCGCTTGCCGTACCGCAGTCGTCGGTCGATCTTCGTCTGTGCCTCCACCAGCTCGCGGCCCTGCTTGCGAACATCGGCGCGGGCGTCGCGCACCGCGGCGCGGGCCGTGTCCTGCTCGGCCTCGACGGCGGACTGGTACTCGGCGAAGTTGCCGCCGAACATGCGCAGCTCGCCCCGCCGGAGTTCGGCGATGCTGTCCATCCGGTCGAGCAGGTCGCGGTCGTGACTGACAACCAGGACGATGCCGTCGAACTGCTCGACCGCCGCGTACAGGCGGGCCTTCGCGGTCAGGTCCAGGTTGTTGGTCGGCTCGTCGAGCAGCAGTACCGCCGGTTCGCCGAGCAGCGCGGCGGTCAGTCCCAGCAGCATCGTCTCGCCGCCGGACAACGTGCCGACGGTGCGGCCCAACGCATCCGGCGTCGGCGCGACGTGTGCGAGACCGAGCCGGTCCAGGGTCGCGACGGCTCGTTCCTCGACGTCCCAGTGTCCCGCAGCGGTGACGAAGTCGTCCTCGGTTCCCGTGCCGGACTCGATGCGGTGCAATGCCTTTCGATGTTGCTCGATGCCGAGGACGGAATCGACCGTGCGGTCGGCGTCGAGGGTGAGGTCCTGGCGCAGGTAGGCGAGTTGGCCGTGCACGGTCACCGAGCCGCGGTCCGGGGTGAGGTCGCCCGCGATCAGCCGAAGCAGCGTGGACTTGCCGGAACCGTTGCGGCCGACGAGGCCCGTTCTGCCGGTGACAAACGCGGCGTCGAGGCCCTCGAACACGGGGTCGCCGTCGGGCCAGGTGAAGGTGAGATCGGACAGGGAGAGGTGTGGCATGCATCGTCCTCAGGGGTGGGTGCGGCGACGTCGGTCGTGCACGAGCACGCGACGCCGATGGCGCTTCACTACCGCTGAAGGAGCAAGGGCCCTTCTCCGTTTCGTCGACAACAGGTCCGGTGGCCACGGTACCGACGGCCCGGTGCGTCGGCAAGCGATTTGTGCGCAGTCCCACGCCCACGGCGGTCGCCGCCGCGACGGCGAAGACGGCTCGCGCTGCCCGCCGGTGGGGGTATAAGGATGCATGCGATCAGAGACCACGGCCCGGATCCCGGCGTCGCGCCGGACAATCACACGTAGCGGTCGCCGACGTCGGCTCCGCCTGGCGACGGCCGTGGTGGTGTGGTCGATGGTCGGGGTGCCCGCATCCGCGGGCGCGGCGGTGGGCGCGCAGTCCGCCGCGGCGGCGGCGGACCCGGCCGCCGAGTCGGGTTCCCTCCGGGCGCTGACCTACAACGTCGCCGGGCTGCCGGAACTGCTGTCGAGCGCGACGACCGAGCGGGCCGCGAGCACCACCGCGATCGGTGCGAGGCTTGGCCCGTACGACCTCGTGAACGTGCAGGAGGACTTCAACTACCACTCCTACCTGGACGCCGCGGCCGGTCACCCGTACCGCACGCCGACCAGCGGCGGCGCCGGATTCGGCAGCGGCCTGAACACGCTGTCCGGCTTCCCTCTGGAGGGCCCGGAGCGGGCGAGCTGGGAGCGTTGCTGGATCGGCTCCGGGGACTGTCTGACGCCGAAGAGGTTTACGTTCAACAGAATTCGCCCGGCCGACGGTGTCAGCATCGACGTCTACAACCTGCATGCCGACGCCGGCTCCGAGCCCCGCGACCTGACCGCCCGGGCCGCGAACCTGGACCAGCTTTCCCGCTTCATCGCGGCCCGGTCCGTGGGACAGGCCGTCATCGTCATGGGGGACACCAACAGCCGGTACACCCGGGTGGGGGACGCGATCGCGGAGTTCGCCGCCGCGGACGGGCTGCGGGACCCGTGGGTGGAACTGGTCCGGGGCGGCGACCGGCCGGCGACGGGCGAGCCCGCGATCCTGTGCGACGAGGCCGCACCGACCGACGACTGCGAGGTCGTCGACAAGGTGCTCTACCGCAGCGGAGACCGCGTCGACCTCGAAGCGACCGGATATCGCAACGAACACACCGCGTTCGCCACCGAGGACGGCACGCCGCTGTCCGATCACTTTCCGATCGGGGTCGACTTCGCCTGGTCCTGCGCCGGGGCGTGCGCGTCCGGCCACGAGCTGGCGCCGATCGGCTCGGACGCGGTGGGCTCGGCAGCGCGCGGCGGTTCGGTGGGCTAGACCTGCGGGCCCTCGGCGCGCAGGTCCTCCACCTTGCCCATCGCCTCCCGCAGCTCGGCGAGCCACTGCTCGCTGTGCTGGCCGGCGAGCCGGACCGTCCACTTGAGCGCGTCGGCGCGTGAGCGGGCGACCCCGGCGTCGACCAGGGTGTCGAGGACGATCCGTTCGGACTGGCGCAGCCGCGTCATCACCGGCACCGCGAGATGGGTGAACAGCGCCTGTCGCTCGCCGAGCGTCGCGCCCCACGCCACCTTGCGTCCGTACCGGGCCTCGGCCTCGTCGGCGATCCGCATCCGCTCCGCTCGGGTGGACTCCCGGAACCGGGAGATCCGGCCGTCGGCGGTGGCAGGGGAGTCGTCGTCGGGGGCCGGCAGCTCGCCGGTCACCACGATCTCCTCGCGGTCCACCCGCACGGTGGCCGGTCCGGTGAACCAGTCGTCTGGCAGCCGGCCGGCGAACCACTCGGCGGCGTCGCTCGCGTCGGGGGCCTCGCCCTGCTGCCAGCCGAAGCGTCGCCCGCCGGGTCCTGGTGCGTTTCTCATTGCCCTCACCTCGTCAGTTGCAATGATTACTTGATTACAACGCTACGCCTCGGGTTTGGGCGCCGCCAGGGTGTCGTGATTGGTTGACGGGTCCCAAGGGCCCGTCAACCACGCACTGGGGGCGGAGCCGCCTACCCTCGACGGCATGCGCAAATCGATGGGGATTGCCGTGGTGGGTGTGTTCGCACTGGTGCTGGGGGCCTGCAGCAGCGGGCCGTCCGAGACGGAACAGGCGGCGCAGCAGTTTGCGGACGCGCTCACCGCGCGTGACGCGCAGGCCGCCGCCGACCTCACCTCCGACCCGGCCGCCGCGGCGGCGGCGATCGCCGCGATGTTCGACGGTCTGGATCCGCAGGACGTGCGGTTCACGGTGGCCACCACCGACAGCGACGCGGGCACCTTCACCCTTGCCGCCGACTGGACGCTCGGCGCGCCGGAGCCTGCGCCCACGCCCGCCCCCGGCGCCACCACGACCGAGACCGTGGCGCCCGGCCCGGCCGCCGCGCCCGAGAAGTGGGCCTACACCACCACGGGCGGCGGACCCGCCGTCGCCGACGGCGGCGCCATCGAGTGGGATCCGCAGCTGCTCGCCCCGGGCCTGACCGCCGACTCGACGCTGCGCTACACGACCCTGTCCGGCGGCTCACCGAAGGTGCTCGACGCCGCGGGCCGACCGCTGATGGCCGAGCAGACCGTCACCCTGGTCAACGTCGACACCGCGCAGACCCCGGACCCCGCCGCCACCGCAGCCGCCCTCGCGCCGTTGCTCGCGCCGGTGGCGCCGACCCTCACTGCCGCCTCCGTACAGTCGGATCTGGCTGCGGCGCAGGGCAAGACGGTCAACGTGATCACCCTGCGCGACGCCGACCTCGAGCCGATCGCAGGCGCCCTCGCCGCGGTGCCCGGCGTCGCGCTGGTCAAGCAGTCCCGGCTGCTCACCGTCGACAAGGCGGACACCTCCCCGGCCCTCGACGGGCTGCGTCAGCTCTGGCAGGAGGGCCAGGACGCGACCACCGGCTGGGCGGTACAGATGGTGCACGCCAACGGTTCCGCCGACATGGTCACCGGCGAGGCGGGCACCCCCGCCCCCGACATCGCCAGCACCCTGGACCCGGCAGTCCAGTCCGCCGCGCAGGACGCGATCGCCGCCCTCCCGCAGCAGGCCGCGATCGTCGCGATCCGGCCGTCCACCGGCGCGGTGCTCGCGGTCGCCCAGAACGCGCCCGCGTCGGCGCAGGGTCCGATCGCGCTGACCGGCCTGTACCCGCCGGGCTCCACCTTCAAGACCGTCACCACTTCCGCTGCGCTGCAGTCCGGTTCGGTCACGCCGGACACCGTGCTGCCGTGCCCGGGTAGCGCGAACATCGAGGGCCGCACCATCCCCAACGACGGCAACTTCGACCTCGGCGCGGTGCCGCTGCACACCGCCTTCGCCCACTCCTGCAACACCACCATGGGCCAGCTCGCGGTCGGCATGGGCCCGAACGCGCTGCACGACGCGGCCCTGCAGTTCGGTCTCGGGGTGGACTACGTGACGCCCGGCCTGACCACCGTCACCGGGGCCGTGCCGACCGCCGACTCCCCGGCGGAACGCGTCGAGTCGGCGATCGGGCAGGGGCAGGTGACCGCCTCACCGTTCGGCATGGCGATGGTCGCGGCGTCCATCGCCAAGGGCACCACCCCGGCCCCGATGCTGGTGGTCGGCAGGCCGGGCACCGCGAATGTCACGCCCGCCCCGGCACCGGCGCAGGTGACCGACGAGCTGCGGACGATGATGCGCGAGACCGTCACCGCCGGCACCGCGACCCAGCTCGTCGACCTGCCGGACCTGCGCGGCAAGACCGGCACCGCCGAGGTCGCCAACGGGCCGGCGCACGGCTGGTTCGTCGGCATCGACGGGGACGTGGCGTTCGCGGTCTTCGTCGCCGGCGCCGACAGTTCCACCCCAGCGGTCGACGCGGCCGGCCGGTTCCTGCGACCGATCCAGGCCGTACTGCCCCGGTGAGCGAACCGGGGCAGTACGGCTCGGTGTTGGTTGGCGTGCGGTGGGGTCGGCCGGGAATCGCGGTGTGGGACCGACTTTCGTCGCGGCTCAGATGCACCAGACCAGTGCGGCGGACCCGAGTGGGAGGCTGAAGCACAGGGCCACCGAACCGACGGCCGGCGAGACGGCCGGGAGTTCGCTGGCGGTGGCGACGGGGCTGGCGAAGACGCCGACGGTCAGCGCGATGGCGGTGGCGGCGAGGGTCTTCGTGATCTTGGCGGACATGATGCTCACACCTTGGCGAGGATTGGACGAGCGGAACAGCCACCTCTGTCGTGGCTCCTACCATCGTCCGCCCGTCGCCCGTGTCACACAAGGGCTCGGCTCAGTGCACGCCGCGCATCATCCTGCTGATCCAGGGCGACAGCAGCACCATCACCAGGCCGACCCCGATCGATGCCCCGCCGATCCAGGCGAAGTACGGCGCCTGGTTGTCCTCGTTGTAGTACTTCGCCAGCGTGCCGGCCATCGAGGAGCCCAGGGCCACCGAGAGGAAGAACAGCGCGACCATCTGGGTGTGGAACGCGTGCGGCGCCAGCTTGGTGGAGAGCGAGAGCCCGACGGGGGAGAGGAACAGTTCCGCGAAGGTGAACAGCAGCAGCGTGAACATCAGGCCGAGCAGCGGCGCGCTGTTGGGGCCGCCGCCGGCGAACGGCAGGAACGACAGGAAAGCCAGGCCCATGATGGTGGTGCCTGCCGCGAACTTCAGCGGCGTCGACGGCTGGCGCGGCCCGAGTTTGGTCCACATCGCGGCGAACACGCCTGCGAAGATGATGATGAACACCGGGTTGATCGACTGCACCCACGAGGCCGGGAAGTCCCAGCCGAACAGGCTGCGGTCGAGGAACTTGTCGGCGTAGATCGCGACCACCGTGAACTGCTGCTGGAACAGCGACCAGAACGCGGCGCTGGCCAGGAACATCGGGATGAATGCGATGACCCGGCTGCGCTCGGTGCTGGTGATCTTCCGGCTCGACAGGATGATCGCGAAGTACCCGATCGAGGCGACGACGGTCACGCCGACCACCACGTCGGAGAGGTTGTCGAGGGTGATCAGCCCGAACACAGACGCCGCGGCGAGGACCGCCAGCGCCGCCGCCGCGATTGCCACGAAGCGCAACCGCTCGGTGGCGGGCAGCGGGTTCGACGGCGTCGCGCCGATGCCGGCCAGCCGCTTGCGTCCGATCGTGTACTGGATCAGGCCGAGGGCCATGCCGATCGCGGCGAGCAGGAAGCCGGCGTGGAAACCCCAGTTCTTCTGTGCCCACCCGGTGAGCAGCGGACCCACGAAGGCGCCCAGGTTGATGCCCATGTAGAACAGGGAGAACCCGGCGTCACGGCGCTCGTCGCCCTCCGCGTAGAGGTCCCCGACCAGCGAGGTGGCGTTCGCCTTGAGTCCGCCACTGCCGACCGCGATCGCGACGAGTCCGACGCCGACACCCGCCAGCCCCGGGATCGCCGCCAACGCCACGTGCCCGAGCATCACCAGCACGGCGCTGTAGAACAGGGTGCGTTCGGAGCCGAGCAGTCGGTCCGCCACCCAGGCGCCGAGGATGGTGGAGAGGTAGACGGTGCCGCCGTACGCGCCGACGATGCTGACCGCGGACGCCTCCGAGATGCCCAGCCCGCCCTCGGCGACCGAGTAGTAGAGGTAGTACAGCAGGATGCCCTGCATGCCGTAGAACGAGAACCGTTCCCACATCTCGACGCCGAACAGGTTGGCCAGCGCGAACGGCTGGCCGAAGAACCCGCGGTCGGACTTGGGGTCTCGGGGTGGCGACGCAAGTTCGCTCATCCGAAAAGCGTCCCACGCCGGAGCGCCCTTCGCCCGGAGCGGACGCGGCGTGTGTCAGGCGGGTGGCGTCAGTGGCGCATGGTGTCAGCGGGTGGTGCGGGCGCGGACGGCCGCGTACACCGCGCGCCAGCCGATCAGGAACACCGCCAGCACGGTGGCGGCCACCAGGATGAAGCTGAACGCGGTGCCCTGCCCGCCGACGACGCGCAGCAGCATCCCGACCACCAGGGTGGTCAGCCACACCAGCACGCCGGTCGGCACCACCGACAGGGCGTCGAACTTCTTCCGGTACAGCGCGTACGTCGCGAGCCAACCCGCCGCGAGGCCGCCGAGGAACGGCCACGCGGTCGACGCGAGGCCGGCGAGGGCGTTGGCCTCGTCGTGGCTGCGTCGGCCGATCGCGCAGAACACGATGACGAGGACGACGTCGACGGCGAGGGCGGGCAGCAGCTTCTTCACGAGCTTCAGGGTAGGCGGTCGGGCGGTGTCCCTGTCCGTGGGACGCGCTATCGGACGGCCCCGGGATCCGGGCCTAGCGTGGGCGCGAGACGTCCGACTGGGTGCCCGCCGCGAAGGTGCGCGCGCAGTGGGAGCAACGAGCGGCCTGGGAGGTACGAGCAGCATGACGCAGTGGACCGAGGAATGCGATGTCCTGGTGGTGGGCTCGGGTGGCGGCGGCGTCACCGGCGCCTACACGGCGGCGCGCGAGGGACTGTCGGTTGTCCTGGTGGAGGCGTCGGACAAGTTCGGCGGCACCACCGCGTACTCCGGCGGCGGCGGGGTGTGGTTCCCGTGCAACCCGGTGCTCAAGCGCGCGGGCACCGACGACACCGTCGACGACGCCCTCGAGTACTACCACTCGGTGGTGGGCGATCGCACCCCGCGCGAGCTGCAGGACGCGTACGTCCGCGGCGGCGCGCCGCTGATCGAGTACCTCGAGGCGGACGAGCACCTGAAGTTCGAGATGCTGCCCTGGCCGGACTACTTCGGCAAGGCGCCCAAGGCCCGACTCGACGGCCAGCGGCACACCATGCCGACGCCGCTGCCGGCGTCGGCGACGGGTGACCTGCACGAGCTGGTGCGCGGCCCCCTCGACTTCGACCGGCTCGGCGCGCCGCTGCCCGACTACCTCATCGGCGGGCGGGCGCTGATCGGCCGGTTCCTGATGGCGATCGGCAAGTACCCGAACGCCGCGCTGCGGCTGAACACCGCGCTGGTCGAGTTGGTGGTCGAGGACGGCGCCGTCGTCGGCGGCATCGTCGAGCGCGACGGCGAGCGCACCGCCATCCGCGCCCGCAAGGGTGTGGTGCTCGCGGCCGGCGGGTTCGAGCAGAACGACGAGCTGCGCCAGAAGTACGGGGTCCCGGGCCAGGCCCGCGACACCATGGGCCCGTGGGCCAACCTCGGCAGGGCACACGAGGCGGGCATCGCGGTCGGCGCCGACACCGACCTCATGGGTGAGGCCTGGTGGTCGCCGGGCATGACCCACCCGGACGGCAGTTCCGCGTTCGCGCTCTGGTTCACCGGCGGCATCTTCGTCAACCAGGACGGCAAGCGGTTCGTCAACGAGTCCGCGCCGTACGACCGCCTCGGCCGGGACGTCATCCGCCAGCTCGAGGACGGCAGCGCCACCCTGCCGTACTGGATGGTCTACGACCACAAGGAGGGCGAGGTGCCGCCGGTCAAGGCCACCAACGTCACCATGGTCGAGACCGAGAAGTACGTCGAGGCCGGCCTGTGGCACACCGCCGACACCCTCCCCGAGCTCGCCGCGAAGATCGGCGTGCCTGCCGAGAACCTGATCGCCACCGTCGCGCGGTTCAACGAGATGGTGGCCCGGGGCGTCGACGAGGACTTCGGTCGCGGCGACGAGGCGTACGACCGGGCGTTCTCGAACGGCGAGCCGCCGCTGGTCACCATCGACCAGGGGCCGTTCCACGCGGCCGCGTTCGGCATCTCGGACCTGGGCACCAAGGGTGGGCTGCGCACCGATGCCGCGGCCCGGGTGCTCGACACCTCGGGCAGCCCGATCGTCGGCCTGTACGCCGCGGGCAACACGATGGCGGCGCCGAGCGGCACCGTCTACCCCGGCGGCGGGAACCCGATCGGCACCAGCATGCTGTTCAGCCACCTCGCGGTGCTGGACATGCTCGGTCGCTAGCACCCGCCAACGACGAACCCGCCGCGGCCCAAGGGGTTGGCCACGGCGGGTTCGTCGTCTGTACGGGTGGATCAGGCCTGGTAGCCGGCCTCGATCTCGAGGGTGAGGGTGATCTTGTCGCCGACCACGGCGCCGCCGCCCTCGAGGGGCATCTCGATGCTGATGCCGTAGTCCTTGCGGTTGATCACGGTGCTGGCCTCGAAGCCGGCGACCGGGCCGTGGCCCATGCCGGGGTTGACGCCGTTGAACTCGAGCTCGAGGTCCACCGGGCGGGTCACGCCGCGCAGGGTGAAGTCGCCGGTCACGACGAAGTCCTCGCCCTTGGCCGTGACCGAGGTGGACTTGAAGGTGGCGGTCGGGTACTGCTCGGCGTCGAAGAAGTCGGCCGCGCGGAGGTGGTTGTCGCGCTGCTCGTTGTCGGTGGTGATGGACGCGACCTGGATCTGCGCCTCGACCGAGGGGGTGCCGTCCTCGGCGACGGTGATCGCGCCGGAGAAGTCCTGGAAGCGGCCGCGGACCTTGCTCACCATCAGGTGGCGCACGGAGAACCCGACGGTGGAGTGGCTGGCGTCGATGGCCCAGGTGCCGGCGGTGAGGGTGGGCAGGGCGATGGCGGTGGTCATGTGAACTCCCGAGGGTAGGTAGTTGAATCTTGAAGCACTGGTGATTTCAACCGTGCCATCGCCGGGCTTCTTCCCGCAACCCGATGTGATCCGCACCACTGGAGGCAGGTCGGGGAAATCATCGAATAGATTTCTTACTTCTCGGTAAGTTCCCGTGATAGGTTCGCGTTGCTTCGCAGCTTTTGTCTGGTTTGTCCGTACACCTGGGGCTACCGCGTATTCACCTCGGCTGCACCCGATCTCCGGGCGGCTTGGTGGAAATCGGCGCCCCGACATGGAAGCCAAGGAGAAAACCTTTGTCGAAGAAGACGACCATCGCCCGTCGTGCCGCCGCCGCCGCGGCACTCACCGGCGCCCTCGCCCTCGCTCTGCCGGGCATCACGTCCGCGGCCCCGACCGGCGAGGTGCCGGACCCGAAGATCTCGGCAAGCGCCGACGGTGATGTCATCGACATGAAACTCACGCAGACGAGTGCCGGTCAGGGCGTCATGTGCGTGCCGATCATCCTCGCCGCGAACGATGCGCTGCCCCTCGCCGCGATGCCGAAGGACCAGTGGCCCGGCTTCTCCGAACTCCTGGGCAAGGTCTACTACGTCGGCAGTCCGACATCCGATGCGTCGCCCACGGTGGAGAGCACCACCGGGGGTGAGGGCAACACGGGCCTGCTCAAGCCGATCACGCCCGGCGCCTACGCCGTGGTCGGCGCGTGCGTCGACGGTGCCGAACAGGACGCCGTCCTGTCGTACAGCTACCAGGTCGTGTTCTCCCCGGGCGGCGTCGGCAGCCTTGGTCAGGCACTGGACCTGGGCAGCTCCACCCTCGAGATGGACGGCGGCAGCACCGTCATCGCGGACCTGCTGACCAGCGGCGCAGGCAGCAGCATGCTGTCCTCCAGCCTCAGCTGACGGCTCCTCCACCCGGCGCCAGCCGAAACACGCTCGAGCGAAGCGTGTTTCGGCCGGCGCCGTAGCGTCATGCCGGCCGCGGCGCCGCCGCCCGGGTGGTGGCGGCCAGCACGGCGCGCAACGCAGAGGCCGCAACGGACCGGTCGAGCCCGATGCCCCAACGCGCCGTCCCGCCGCTGCTGCACAGCGCGTACGTCACCGCCCGGCTGTCACTGCCCGCACCCACCGAGTGCTGCACGAGCGAGAGCACCTCGGCGGGGCGGCCGTGATCGGACAGGATCCGCACGAGTGCGTCCACCGGTCCGCTGCCGAACGCCGCACCGGCGAGTGTCGTCCCGTCGAACTCGGCATGTACCTGCAGGCGGTCACCGTCGTCCTGGTGCTCAACCGACCACCGGTCGAGCGTGCCGTCGAAGCCGTACTCCGCGTGGAGCAACTCCCACAGCTGCGCCGCGGTGACTTCCGCGCCGCTGCCGTCGGACGCCTGCTGCACCCGTTTCGCGAAGTCGATCTGCAACGGTCGCGGCAGGTCGAGCCCGTACCCCGTCTGGAGCAGGTACGCGATTCCGCCCTTGCCGGACTGGCTGTTGACCCGGATCACCGCCTCGTAGTCGCGGCCCACGTCGCGGGGGTCGATCGGCAGGTACGGCACGTCCCAGGGCGCCTGTCCCGGCTCGACGCCGGCCGCCTCGGCGCTCGTGTGGTGGTGCGCGAACCCCTTCTTGATGGCGTCCTGATGGGTCCCGGAGAATGCGGTGTAGACCAGGTCGCCGCCGTAGGGGTGTCGCTCGTGCACGGCGATCCTGTTGCAGTACTCCACGGTTCGGCGCACCGCGTCGATGTCGGTGAAGTCGATCATCGGGTCGACGCCCTGTGCGTGCAGGTTCAGTGCGAGTGTCACCAGGTCCACGTTGCCGGTTCGCTCGCCGTTCCCGAACAGGCAGCCCTCCACTCGTTGTGCGCCGGCCAGCACTGCCAGTTCTGCGCACGCGACGCCGGTTCCGCGGTCATTGTGCGGGTGCACCGACAGGATCACCGAGTCGCGTCGGGCCAGGTTCCGGTGCATGTACTCGATCTGATCGGCGTAGACGTTCGGCGTCGAAACCTCCACCGTCGCAGGCAGGTTGTGGATCACGGGCCGGTCCTCGCTGGCGTCCCACAGCTCGGTGAGGCTGTCGCACACCTGCAGCACGAAGTCCGGTTCGGTCAGGTTGAACACCTCGGGGGAGAACTCGTAGCGGATGCCCGGCTGGTGGTCACCGCCTCGGGCGACGTCCTGCGCGGCGTCGAAGATCAAGCGGTGCAACCTGTCCCGGTCGTGGCCGAGCACCACCTGACGCCAGGTCGGGGCGGTCGCGGTGTACATGTGCACCACCACGTCCGGCAGCCCGCGTACCGACTCGTAGGTGCGCTCGATCAGGTCGGTGCGGGCGGCGGTGAACACCACGATCGTGACGTCGTCCGGCACGAGGTCCGCGGTGACCAGTTCGCGCACGAAGTCGAAGTCGGTCTGGCTGGCCGACGGGTAGCCGACCTCGATCTCCTTGTAGCCCATGGCAACCAGCTGCTCGAACAGTCGGCGTTTGCGGGCTGGATCCATCGGTTCGGCGAGTGCCTGGTTGCCGTCGCGCAGGTCCACCGGTACCCACAGCGGGGCCGTCGTGGTGCGGTTCGACGGCCAGGTGCGCTCGGTGAGCGGTACCGGCACCCGGTCGGTGTACGGGCGGTAGCGGTGCGACGGCATGGCGGACGGGGTCTGGCGATTCCAGTTCACGGGGGAGCTCCTGATGTGGGCGGTCGGTCGACCGGCACGGCGGAACCCCGCGGCGGGGAGCCGGTCCGGTCAGGCCCCGCCGCGGCTGCCGAGGAGGAGAACCCGAGTGGCCACGAGCGGTACGCTAGGCGAGATCTACTTGTCTGACAACCTGAGGAGAGAATTTGGCGTCGCCACTACGGCGCAACCTGCTGGCCGATCAGGCCGCCGACCTGCTCCTGTCCCGGCTGGGTGCAGGCGAGTGGGACGTCGGGGCGAGGCTGCCGGGGGAGACCACCCTCGCGGCCGAACTGGGGGTCGGCCGGTCCACCGTCCGGGAGGCGCTGCGGATGCTCGCCGGCCAGGGCCTGCTGCGCTCGCGGCAGGGCATCGGAGTCTTCGTCGAGCGCACCGAACCCGTCGCAGACGGGTGGACGAACGTGCTGCGCGGCGCGGCCATCGCCGCGGTCGTCGAGGTCCGAAACGCCATCGAGGTCGAGGCGGCGCGGCTCGCCGCCCGGCGAGCCACCGATGCGGACGTGCGGTCGCTGCGCCGCGCCCTCGACCTGCGGGCCGCTGCATTCGACAAGGGTGACGCGGAGTTCGTGGCGGCCGACGTCGAGGTGCACCGCGCGATTGTCGTCGCGGCCCACAACCCGGTGCTGACCGAGCTGTTCGAGACCTTCGTGCCGAGGCTGACGGAGGCGATGATTGAGATGATCGAGCTGCTGGGTTTGCGCCGTCGGGATCCGGCTCCCGACGCGGACGACCACCACCTACTGGTGGAGGCGATTGCGGCGGGCGACGCCGAGGCCGCCGCGCGGATCAGCCGGGCACACCTCGATGCAATGCTCGGCGCATTGAACGACGGATGTGCACCCGCCGAACCCGGAACGAATGCGAGATTCGGTCGGTAGGGGGGTGGCGGTCAGTTGGGGTCTTGGCGCCCGCTCGTGGGGTCGGACAGGTGGTCGCGGCCGGGGTCTGTGGACCGGTCCCGTTCGTGCAGCGCCTTCTGCTCGCTGCGCTCGAGTTCGACGTCGAAGTGCAGGTCCTCGTGCTGGTGCGCACGGAAGAGCACCAGGAAGACGATCCAGCCGACCAGCGCCACCAGGATGAAGCTCACGCCCCGGTAGACGAACGCGGCCGCGACGGCCTGCGAGGCGCTGATGCTCGCCGCGGTGGTCAGCGTCGCGATCAGGGTGGCGTCGACGAACACCAGCCCGCCCGGCGCCAGCGGGATGGTGGCCACGGCCTTGCCGGCCGCGAACGCGATCAGCAGCCCTGCCGGGAGCGGGTCCGCGCCGATCGCGTAGCAGGCGAAGGCCAGGCACGCGACGTCGCCGAGCCGGTGCACCGCGGACCACCCGAGTGCCAGCGCGCCGTCCTTGCGGCCGAGTCGCACCGAGTCGAGTTGACTGAGCATCTCCGAGACTGCATGCATCCCGGTCCCGGAGGGCTTGCCGCGGACCGCGTTGACCCGCGTCAGCAGCCACCGGGCCGCGGCCTCGATCGAGCTGGGGTGGGTGCTGACGTACCGGACACCGAGGATCAGCCCGATCAGCCCGGCGACCGAGAACGTGAGGGTGAACGGGCTGACGGACCCGCCGACCAGCAGCGCGCCGCCCAGTCCGAGCAGCGCCAGTCCGATGCCCGCGATCACCCCGGAGATCGCCAGCTGCCACGACGCCACCACCGGGCTCGCGCCCCAGCGCCGGGTCTCGCGGTAGGTGAACGCGGTGGAGAAGACCTGCCCGGCCGGCAGCGTCACCGCCATCGCGGTGGAGGCGTAGACGACGGACTCCGACTTGCGCTGGCTGACATCGACCCCACCGGCGTGGAGGAGTTGCTTCTGCACGCGCCCGTACCCGCTCAGCGACACGGCCTGGGCCACGATGCAGGCGGCCAGCCAGCCCCAGTGAATCTCCGTGAGGGCCGTCCAGGACTCGTGCAGGCGCGGCCACAGGTACACGCCCTCGCCGACGAGCAGCGCGATCAGCGCCAGCCCGGCGGCCCATCGGAGCCACCGGAATCGGCCGCGGGGACGTTCGTCCGCCGGCGCGTCCCGGTTGCGGGGGTCGCCCCCAGGCGGGTCGGGCTGCGGCGCTACCACTAGCTCAGACTAGCCAAACGAACGCCGATAATCCGAACCGCAAGTGCCGTCGGGTCAGGGATATCTCACCGGATGCGCGAGGTCTGTGAGCCTGGTCCGACCCCGCAGCATCACCTGGTCGCCGAGTTCCCACTGCGCCTGTTCCTCCTCGTCGGCGAAATACAGCGCGCCGGTCGAGGCCAGCACCCGGCTGGGGTGCAGCTTGGCCAGCTCGGTGAGGCGGGACGCCTCGTTGACCGGGTCGCCGATCACGGTGTACTCGAACCGCTCGGCGGCACCGATGTTGCCGGCCACTGCCAGCCCGGCGGAGACGCCGATGCCGATGTCCAGCCCGCTGATCTCGTCGAGTGCGAACCGCAGCTCCCGGGCCGCCGCGAGCGCCGCGGTGGGGGCGTCGGGCCGGTCCAACGGTGCGCCGAAGATCGCCAGGGCGGCGTCCCCCATGAACTTGTTGACGAAGCCGTGGTGCGTGTCGACGACCGAGACGACCACCCGGAAGAACTCGTTGAGCATGTCGACGACCTCGCCGGGCGGTCGCTCGGCGGCCGCCCCGGTCGAGCCCACCATGTCCACGAACAGCACCGCCACGAACCGGGTCTCGCCACCGAGTTCCGTACCGAACTGCAGCGCCCGGCGCGCCACGTCCTCGCCGACGTGCTGGCCGAACAGCTCCCGCAGCACCTGGCGCTCGGAGGCGTCCTCCATCATCCGGTTGAAGCCCACCTGCAGGCGGCCGATCTCGCTGCCGTCGAAGACCTCGACCTGCACGTCGGTGGCGCCGCGCTGGACGCGCTCGATGGCCTTGCGCAGCTGCCGGATCGGATCCGAGATCTGGCTGGCGGTGAGCATCGACAGGACGAATGCGACGGTGATGGCCATGCCGCACAGCAGCAGCGTCGCCACCGCCAGCGAGTCCGCGGTGAATGTCAGGTCGGTGCTCAGCTGGGTGGCGCACAGCAGGACGATCCCGATGACCGGCATCAGGGTGCCCAGGCCCCAGGTCATCGCCATCCGGGTGCCGACGCCGGGCGCCAGGGTCCGGTCGAACCGGCCCTCGCTCAGCGCGCGCGCGGCGACCGGCCGCAGGATGCGTTCGCCGAGCATGTAGGTGAAGCCGAACGTCGTGGTCGCGGCCAGGCTCACCGTCAACACCACCGCGATCGCGAGCGAGGGCATGTCCGAGATGGTCAGGGCGACGAACAGGATCCCGCCGACCACCCACAGCACCAGGTGCACGATTGCCTGCCGGAGCGGGGCGTGCAGCGCGGCCATCTGTTCGCTGCGGGTCGGCGGACCGCCACGCAGCTGCCAGAGGATCACCGACCGCAGCATCAGCGCGGCGGCGCCGAGACTCACCACGCCCGCCAGTGCCAGGTAGACACCGAAGACGATGCCGTTGCGGGCGCGGTCCCGGACGATGGCTTCCGAGACGGTGATCGGCAGGCCGTACCGGAGAAACGCCAGCACCAGCACCGCGCCGAAGAAGTTGGCAAGGATCATCGAACCCATGTAGAGCGGCCAACGGCTACGCATGGTCAGCGCTACCGCTCGATAGGAAGATGCCAGCACAACGACCAATTTAACTGTGTCGCGCCGATACCGGGTGCGCCGCGTCGGGGCACGGGCCCGCGGGTCGGCGGTATCGGCACAAATCGGGCGCCTCGGACCGCTGTCCGCGGTGACGCGACCCGCCCGCGGCTGCTGAACCGGGCCATTGCGGCCGCGCCCCGATAGGCTCGCCCGGATGACGGCTAACGAGCCGATTCCGACTCCCGGGCGGGGGACCGACGCGCTGTCGGTGCACCCGCTGGTGCGAATCGGCGCCGAGTGGGCGTGGCGGCTGCTGGTGCTGTTCGCGGCGCTGGTGACGCTGGGCTACATCGTGTCGAAGCTCGAGACGGTGCTGATCCCGGTGGGTCTGGCGCTGCTGGCGTCCGCGTTGCTGGTGCCGCTGGTGGACTGGCTGCAGAGCCGCGGCGTCCCGCGGTCCGCGGCGGTGGTGCTGGTCCTGGTCGCGGGCATCGGAGTCGTCGCCGGCATCCTGGCCTTCGTCGTCCAGCAGTTCGTCGAGGGCCTGCCCCAGCTCAGCGACCAGTTCACGCAGTCGATCACGCAGATCCAGGACTGGCTGACCGCCGGGCCCTTCCACTTCTCCGAGGAGCAGATCCGGCAGGCCGGCGACTCGGTGGTCACGGCCGTCCAGGACAACCGGGAGGCGCTGACCAGCGGCGCGCTCACCACCGCGACCGTCATCGGCGAGATCTTCACCGGCGCGCTGCTGACCCTGTTCACCCTGATCTTCTTCCTGTACGGCGGCGAGCAGGTCTGGGAGTTCGTCACCCGGATCGTCCCCACCGCCTCCCGCGCCCGGGTCCGGCTGGCCGGCAGCCAGGGTTTCGCCTCGCTGGTCGGCTACGTGCGGGCCACCGTCGTCGTCGCGGCGGCCGACGCGGTCGGTATCGGGGCCGGCCTGGCGATCCTGGGTGTCCCGCTGGCGCTGCCGCTGGCCTCGCTGGTGTTCATGGGCGCCTTCATCCCGATCGTCGGCGCGTTCCTCACCGGGTTCGTCGCGGTGTTCGTCGCGCTGGTGACCAAGGGCCTGGTGACCGCGCTGATCGTGCTCGGCATCATCATCGGGATCATGCAGCTCGAGGGTCACGTGCTGCAGCCGTTGCTGCTCGGGCGGGCGGTCCGTCTGCACCCACTGGCGGTGGTGCTGGCGATCACCGCGGGCATCGTGCTGGCCGGGATCGTCGGCGGTCTGCTCGCGGTGCCCGTCGTCGCGGTGCTCAACACCGCGATCCGGTCGCTGCTGGCCGACGACCCCGAGGCGGTCCTCGACGAGGTGGAGATCGACGACCCTCAGGTGCCGTTGTTCCCCGCGACCCCGGACGAGCCGAGGTAGGTCGGCGGACGCCTCTATCCTGGAGCGCATGGAGGCGAGGGAACCGGTGGCCGCGCGAGACCTGAGGGTCTCGGACGCGGAACGCGAACATGTCGGTGAGATGCTGCAACGGGCGGTGGGGCAGGGGTTGCTCTCGCTCGGCGAGTTCACCGAACGGATGGACACGGCGCTGGCCGCCAAGACCCGGGGCGAACTGAACGTGGTGCTCTACGACCTGCCCGGTGTGCAGTTGGTCGGCGACCACGGGCAGACGGCCGCGCCGCCGCCGGCCGCCGCGCAGCCCGCGTACCGGTCGGCCGGACAACCGCAGCCCGGGTACGGGCAGCCCGGTTACCCGCAGCCGTCGGGGCAGGTGGTGCGCGGCCGAATGTCGACGGTGACGCGCAAGGGGCGCTGGCAGGTGCCGCCGACGCTGCATCTGGACAGCCGGATGTCCCAGGTCACCCTCGACTTCAGCGAGGCCGTGATGGCGACCCAGGTGGTCGAGCTGACCGTCGACGACTACTGCAGCACCATCGTCCTGATCGTGCCCTCGGAGGCCACCGTGGATCTGAACGCGGTGGACACCGTCGCAGGCAGCGCGAACAACAAGGTGCGCACCGGACCGCCGATGGGTCCGCTGCACCTGGTGGTGCGCGGCCGGGTGCGGTTCGGGTCGATCACCGCGAAGCACCCGTTCGGGACCAGTTTTCGCCGAATGCTGAGCTGATCCCGCTGGGTCCGGGCCGGGTCAGTCGTGCCGACGCTGGCGGGCCAGCAGCTCGCTGACGCTGACGGTCGGCGTGCCCTCGGCGTGCCGATGCCGACCCGCGTTCGACCGATCCGTTGCGGCGGCCTCGTCCTCGTCGGCCTGCGCCGCGCGGGGCAGATCGGCCGCGGGCATGGCCTCGGTCTCGGCGATTCGCGGGGGCGGCTGGTACGCAGGTGCAGGTGCAGGTGCAGGTGCCGGTGTCGGCTGGTACGTCGGCGTCGCGATCCGGTGCTGGGCCCCGGGCTGGGCGGCCGGCATGGGTGCGGACTGCGGGTACACCGGCGGCGTCGGCGCGGCCGCGGAGCCGCCCCGCTGATGCGGCGCATTCGATGCCCCACCCTGCGCCTTGGCCTGGCTGGGTACTCGCAGTTCCGACAACCAGCTCTCGATGGGCCGGTCAGCCGACGACGGCGCGGGCTTGGCGACGGGCTGCGCTTCCGTCGGGGCCGGCGTCGGGCGCAGCGCCCGACGCCCACCGGACGCCGGTGGGACCGGGATCGGTGCCGAGGGCGTCATCAGGGGGATCGGCTCGGTCAACGGCTCACCCAGCAGCGGCGTCGCCTCCTCGGCGATCCGGCGCGCGGCGGCGGTGCGTCCCGGCAGTACCCGTTCGACGGCGTCCCGGGTCAACGGGCGCGATCGCATGCTGGCGGTGTCCGCCATCGGCAGTGGTACGCCGACCGCCTCGATCTCCGGGACGTCTGCCGGTATCCGCTCGTCATCCAGGATCGGCTCACCCAGGCCCAGCTTCTCCTGGAAGCGCTTCATCCACGCCGGCGCCCACCAGCAGTCGTCACCGAGCATCTTCATCGTCGCCGGGACCAGGAACATCCGGATCAGGGTGGCATCGATGACCAGCGCCGCGATCATGCCGTAGGCGATGTACTTCATCATCACCAACTCGGAGAACGCGAACGCGCCGGTGACCACGATCAGGATCAGCGCGGCCGCGCTGATGATCCGGCCGGTGTGCGCGGTGCCGACCCGGACCGCCTCGGTGGTGCTCGCGCCCTGTGCGCGCGCCTCCACCATCCGGGACAGCAGGAACACCTCGTAGTCGGTGGACAGGCCGTAGATGATCGCCATGATCAGCACCAGCACCGGCGACATGATCGGCCCGGGAGTGAAGTTCATCCACGTGGCGCCGTTGCCGTCGATGAATATCCAGGTGAGGATGCCGAGGGTGGCGCCGAGGCCGAGTGCGGTCATCAGCACCGCCTTGATCGGCAGCACCAGCGACCCGAACGCCAGGAACATCAGCAGGGTCGTCAGCAGCACCACCATCGTCACCATCAACGGCAGGCTGTCCAGCAGCGCCCCGATCGAGTCCTGTTCGATCGCGGGCGTGCCGCCGACCAGCATCTGCACCCCGTCGGGCACGCTCATCGAGCGCAGGTAGTCGATGGTCGCCGCCGAGTCGTTGCGGTCCACCAGGCCGGCCTTGAGGACGGTCACGCCGTTCTTGGTCGGGTTGTTCACGGAGAACTTCTCGACCAGCCCGGGCGCCGCGCTCGCGGTCTTGACGATCTGTCCGAGGTCCTTGCTCTCGGCGCCGGAGACCACCAGCTTGATCGGCTCGGTCCGCTGGTTGGGGAACAGCTCGTCGAACTGCTCCTGGGCGACGCGCGTCACGTTGTCCGGCGGCAGGTAGGTCTCGTTGATGCCGCCGAACTTGATGCCGGAGATCGGGATGGTCAGCAGCAGCAGGCCGATGACGATCGGGATCGCGACCTTGAGCGGGTTCTTCATCACCCACTGCGTCAGCCTGCCCCAGAAGCTGTTCTCGATCTCGTCGGTGGTCTTGGTCTTGCGCATCCACTTGAGGCCGAGCGCGTCGACCCGGCGGCCGAGGATGCCGAGGATGGCGGGCAGCACGGTGACCGAGATGACGGCGGCCAGGATGACCGCGGCGATCGCGCCGTACGCCACCGACTTGAGGAAGCCCTGCGGGAAGATCAGCAGGCCGCCGAGGCTGGCGACGATCATGGTGGCGGAGAAGATGACGGTCCGGCCGGCGGTCATCACGGTCCGGCGCACCGCGTCGGCGGTGCTGTAGCCCTCGGCGATCTCCTCGCGGAACCGGCTGACCATGAACAGCCCGTAGTCGATGGCCAGGCCCAACCCGATCAGCGAGACCACCGGCACGACGAACCCGTTGACCTCGGTGAATCCGGTGATCAGCTTCACCACGCCGTTGGCGGCGATGACGGTGAGGCCGCCGACGATCAGCGGCAACGCGGCCGCGACGATGCCGCCGAAGATGAAGAACAGCAGGATCCCGACCGCGGGGATGGCCAGGATCTCCATCCGGTGCACGTCGTTGGCCATGGTGTCGTTGAGCGTGCTGGTGACCGGCTGCAGGCCGGCCAGCTGCACGTCGACGCCGTCTATGTAGAACTGGTCGCGAACCGCCTTGAAGTTGGCCGCGACCTCGGTGTCGTTGGCGCCGGCGATGCCGACGCTGGCGATGGCGTGGGTCTTGCTGGGGTCGGCCAGCGCGGCGATCTTGGTCTGCCAGTAGCTGCCGTTGACGGCGAGGATCTTGTCCGGATTGTTCTGAACCAACTGGTCCAGGTTCTGGGTGATCTTCGCCCCGAAGGCGGGGTCGTCGACCGTCTTGCCCTCGGGCGCGGTGTACAGCGCGACCACGTCGGCCTTGGTGTCGCGTCCGAAGGTGCCGTCCGCGAGCTTCGCGGCCGCCACCGATTCCGAGCCGGGGTCGTCCCAGCCGCTCTGGCTGAGGTTGTTTTCCAGCCCCAGACCGTATGCCCCGAGTCCGAGCAGCAGCGCAACCATCGCGCCGATGACCGTGTATCGGAGGCGGTAGACCAGGCGACCCCAGCTGTCGAACACTATTGGACTCCTTGACGCCCGAGCAGCAGAGCGGACAGTGGTCGGAACGGCTGGAGCCATGCGCCCTCGTCGGGCAGGGAGTCGAGGCTGACCCGCGGCAACGGCTCGCGGAAGACCCCGACGATGTCCTCGAGGTCGATGAACTCGAGGATCTCGGACGCGACCGCCCAGCTCGCGTGTTCACGGAAGCCGAGTACCTGCACCGGGACGCCGGTCGCGGCGATGTCCTCCAGCGGCTGGCGGAAGGCCTGGCCGTCGGCGGAGGCGACCATGATCCCGGCCAGGCCGCCCTCGCGGGCGCGCAGCGCGATGTGGGCCAGCATGTCGTCGTCGACGTCGCTGTCCTCGTCGACCTTCGGCTTGGCGAACACCGCGAAACCGACGTTGCGCAGCGCCTCGACCCAGGGTCGGACGACGTCGGCGCTGCCCTGCGCGATGTTGGTGAACACCGTCGCCTCGGGTTCGAGCCGCACGCCGCTGGTGCCGGACAGCTCGGCGGTGCGGGTCAGCAGCCACCGGCCCAGAGCGTCGAATCGGGGTCGGTAGGCGGCGGTGGGCCGGCCACCGAGAATCGCGCCGAGGCCCATGTCCAGGTTCGGGGCGTCCCAGACCAGCAGCACGCGCTTCGGCTGGCGGACCTCTCCGATGGGCGCGACGGCCCCCGGCTCGGTGTCGGGCAACCGTTCGCTCACGCTCATCCTTGGACCTTTCCCCAGATCAGTTCGGTGATCGGACGGCCGACGCGGTGCGCCTTGTCCTCGAACTTGGTGACCGGTCGCTCGTGGGTCATCGGCGACTCCGCCGCGCCCTGCGCCAGTTCGTCCCAGCTCAGCCTGGTCAGGAGGGGTTCGGCGTCGCCGGTCTCCGCGATCCACTCGGCGTACTCGGCGTGATCGGTGGCCACGTGCAGCACGCCGCCGGGCATCAACTTCTCGGCGATCAGCTTGAACGTCGGCGCCTGCAGCAGCCGCCGCTTGTGGTGACGCGCCTTGGGCCACGGGTCGGGAAAGAAGACCCGGGCCCCGGTCAGTGACCCGTCGGCCAGCATGTTCTCCAGCACGTCCATCGCGTCGCCGCGCAGCACCCGGATGTTCTGGATCGACTCGCGCTCGATGGCCTGCAGCAGCTGGGCGAGGCCGGGGCGGTACACCTCGACGGCCAGCAGGTTTGCGTGCGGCTCTGCCTTGGCCATCGCGGTGGTCGCGGTGCCGGTGCCACAGCCGATCTCGACGATGGTCGGCGCCTCACGACCGAACCAGGCCGCGGTGTCCAGCGGCTCGTCCGAGACGTCGGCGCCGATCACCGGCCACAGGCGGTCCCAGGTCAACTGCTGGGAATCGGTCAGGGCGCCACGGCGCGAGCGGAAACTTGTCACCCGGGGATGCAGGCGGGAGCCCTGTTCTTCGGGGCCGCTCACCCTGGGTTCGGCGTCATTCACCGCACCATTGTCACGCATGACCGCGGTTTCTGGCAGCGGGGTCTGACCTAAGAGTCGAGACTTTTCGGCTCCCGCGTGCCGGAATCCGCGCCGCGCAGCGCCCCGAGCTGGGTGTTTGCGCTTGGGGTGAAATGCAGGACTCGGCGTACCTCACACTTTCGGCGCGTCGGATCCGGGGGAACTTGGTCGGGAGTCGCCGCGCACGACGACGAGAACTGCGATCATCTGTGCCTGAACGAGGGGTTCGGCTTCACAACTGCGACGGTCCAGGGGCGGGCGGCGCGGGCGGGGTCGGTTCACATGACACCGGGGGGTGGCGCGATGGCGTCGACAGGGGAGGAATGCCGGGCGGACGGGTCGCCGCTGGGCCCGGCAGGCGCGGCCGACGGCGGATTCGAGGCACTGCGTGCGGCGATCCACGGGTACGACGGCGGCGCCGCGGAACGGCTCGACGCCGCGGTCCACCGCTACCGACGGGGGATCTCCGCTCAGGTCACCGGCCGGGCCGGGGTCGGGCGGTCCGCGGTACTCGCGGCCCTGGCCGGCGTGGGCGCCACGGTGGAGCTCGTCGAGTCGGAGGCCTGGGACGTGCCGGGCACGTCCGACCCGGAACTGACCGGGGAGGTGGTGGTGCTGGTGCTGGCCGGTCCGCCGCGCCCCGCGGATCTGCGGGCGGCCCGCGCGGCCCCGCCGCGCTCGCTGGCGGTGCTGAACAAGTCGGATGCCCTCGACGACCCGGCCGCGCTCGCGGCGGCGGCCGGGTCGGAGCTGGGACTGGTGTGCCTGCCGGTCAGTGCCTGCGCCGGGCCGGACGGCGACGGCGACGGCGTCGACGTGGCGCGGGCCGCGGTGCGGGGGTTGGTGGACGCGGTGCGCGCGGACCGCGCGGCCGCCGTGCTCTCGGTGCTGCGGGGACTGACCGGGATGGCGACGGCCCGCGACGACGTGGAGGCCTACCTGGCCGGCGATGCGGGTGTGCGCCTCGCGGCCGACTCCCACCGGTCCTCGGCGGAGGGCCGCGCACCCGATCTCGAGCGGGCAGACCTCGCCCGCAGACGCAACCGGGTGCGGGCCGGGGAGCGGCGAGTCGGCCATGCCTGACCGGTCTCCGGACGCGACGGACGCGCTGGATCCGGCGGCCGCCGACGTCCTGCGCCGCTGGAACCCGTCCGTGCTGTCCGGAGGCCGTCCGCTCCCGTCCGAGACGGAACGGCCCACCGTGCTGGTGCTCGGTCCGCGGGGGAGCGGGCGTGGCACCCTGGCGGCGCTGCTCGGCAGGGGTGAGTCGGCGCCCTACTTCACCGAAGACGCGTCCCGGTCGGCGGACGCGATGCTGATGGTCCTCGACTCCGCCGGGCCGTTGGGGCGCGAGGAGTTGGCACTGCTCGAGCGTGCCTCCGGGCTGGCCGCGGGTCGCGTGGTGTTCGCACTGGCCAGGACCGATGCGCACGACGGCTGGGCGTCGGTCCTGCGTCGCGACGCCGCCCTGCTCGCCGCGCACGCGCCCCGGTTCGCGGCCGCACCGATCCATCCGGTGTCGGCGACGCGGATCGGGCCCGGCTCCGGAATCCCCGAACTGCGGTCGGCCCTGCGTGCGGCGCTCGACGCCGCCGACCCGGCGACGGGAGAGGCGGCCCGTGTCCGAGCCGGCGTCGAGCAGGCCCGGGAATGGGTGCGGGACGCGGTGTCGGTACTGGACCGGGACGAGGACACCGCGGCACTGCGTGCGCAGCGGGCCGTCGCCGTCGCGGACCGGGACGGCCGCCGCGCGGACGCCGCCGCGACGCTGCGGCGGCTGACCGCGCTGGCCCGGGTGGACCTGGTGCACGAGGTCGGCAGCCGGGTACGAGCGGTGTCGGCGGCGTCGTGCTCCGCGCTGGACCGCGGCGGCCGCGTCCAGGCGACGATGCACTCCGAGTACCTGCGATCGGAGGTTGCCAGGCTGACCTCTGCCGTCGATGCGGTCACCGCGGACCGGCTACGGCGAATGGCGGTGGAGGTCCTGGGTCCGGCGGCGGCCGGGTCGGGGGAGGCGGGAGGCAGGTCGTCCGCCGACGCGGGCTGGGTGCCTGCCGTCGAGTCGCCGGAACCACGCCGACGCGGGGTGGAGGACCGGCTGATGGTGGTGGTCGGGGCGTCGGCGGGGCTCGGGCTCGGACGGCTCCTGGCCGCGCCGCTGGCGAGGGTGCCGGCCCTCGAGCTCGTCGGCATTCCGGTGATGCTGCTGGTCGGCGGGCTGGCGGCCTGGTGGTTCACGCGGGCGCGCGGCGAGGCGGCGGATCGCGCGCACCTGCGGTCCTGGTCGGTCGACGCGCTGGCGCAGGTCCGGTCCGGGCTCGAACAGCGGGTCCTCGGACGGCTGGTGGACGCCGAGGCGCGGATCGCGGCCCAGGTGGCGGTCGAACACCGGGACCGGGTGCTCGAGACCGACGAGCGCCTGGCGGTGCTGGACCGGCGGCTGCGGGAGAGTGCGCAGCGGTCCGGGGCGCGGCGAGCGGCGTGCGAGCGGGACCTGGCAGTACTCGACCGGGTGCTCGGCGAGGACCGCGCGCCCGACCGCGAGGAACCGTCGGCGCTGTCGCCGCGTCCAAGCCCGTAGCAGCCGGTCGCGACGGGGCCGGGCCGGATGGCGAAGGGACGCGCCGATGATGCTGGACGAGACGCAGCTGTGCGTGCACGGGTTGGAAGAGGGCGCGGTCGACGCCGATCCGGGGCAGTGGGCGCTGCACGACCCGACCGTCGACCTCGACGGCGACGGAGTCCTCGACACCCGCGGCTACGCGGACGGCGACACCGTGCTGGTGGCGTCGGACCTGGACGGTAACGGCTACGCGGACCACCTGACGTCGGTCGACGGCGACGGTCGGTACGCGGCCTGGCAGGCGCAGCGGTCTGAGACCGGCGAACTGCGATGGGAGCGGACGGAAATCGGCAATCTGTAACGAGGAGATAACGGATCGCGTAGCGTTCGGCACCGGAGATCGGCGAGCTACGAGGCGACTCCATGCAGGAGCGAGTGCCCAGGTCGTGGTCGGTTTGACCGTTAGCGGGCGATTTGCGGAACCGGTTTCGTCAAACCGTTTGCATAACTGGACGGGCGTCCGTATAAACGTTCTGGTGTGACTCGTGTCACGATTCGTTACGAACCCTAAGTGGTTCCGCGCCCCGGGGGCCGGCGCCATGCACATGATCGAAATGGAGATCTACATGTCCCGTACTTCGATGCGTCGCGTCGCGGCCACCGCAGCGTCCGTCGCACTCGTGGCCACCGGTATGACCGTCGGCCTCGGCGCAGGTGCGGCCACCGCCGCCGAGACCTGCTCGCAGACGAGCCACGTCAGCAAGAAGGACGCCAGCACCTGGGGCGTCACGCACAACTACGACAAGACCGTCGACAAGGCCACGGCCAGCCCCGGCACCGAGGTCACCTACACCACGGTCGTCGGCACCACGGGCATCGGCAACCCCTACGTCAACACCATCAACGACATCCCGCCGGTCGGCTTCGCCGCCCCGGTCAAGGCGACCGTCACCGCGTACACCCCGCTCGGGCAGCAGGAGAACGAGGTCACCCCGACGCCGAACGGTGAGGGCTACAAGTTCACCAGCACCGGCTGGTTCGTCAACTCCGGCAACCCGGTCACGCTGAAGACCACCTACAAGGTGCCCACCTCGTTCCCGGCCGGCACCGTGACCAGCCGTGGCACCGGCGTTGCCGGCACCGTCGGCATCGCCAACGAGATGCCGCAGCTGACCGCGTGCTTCAACCTGCGCCTGCCGAACCCGGGCGAGGCGGCCCTGGGCAGCATGGACATGGCCGGCCTGGGCTCCGCCGAGGGCCAGCTGAGCTCCACCGGCTCGGTCAGCGACGTGCTCGGTGACACCATCATCAACGTCATCCAGAACTACGCCAGCTGATCCAGCCGACCGGCTGATCGGCTAGAACAGACACCTCCGTCCCCGGCCGTGTCGAGCGCCTGCGAGCGCTCGGCACGGACCGCGGGGCGGAGGTGTTTTCTGTTTCGACGGGGGCGTGGTCGCCGCCGGTGGGCGTCACTGAATCGGTCCTGTGACGGATCGGACCTGACCCGATTCTCTACCCGGCGTCAGACAGAGTTAATCTCTTAGATAGGACACCCGGCGCCCGTGTCTTCCGTTTGCGCTACGCGCCGACGGGGCAGCGGGAAGCACCCCGCCGAGAGGGGGCAATCGGTACGACCGCGCGCAGCCGTCAGGCGGCGGGTGCGGACGATCCGATTCCGGCACACCCCAGGGAGAGTTTGATGACCTCAGCGACCATTCCAGGTCTGAACGGAACTGACGGCACGCCCACCGCACATGGCGAGCTGCTCGCCTGGGTGCAAGAGGTCGCCGAGCTCACCCAGCCGGACCGCGTCGTCTTCGCGGACGGCTCGGACGAGGAGTGGGACCGTCTCACCGACGTGCTGGTGAAGGCCGGCACGTTCACCAAGCTCAACGACGAGAAGAAGCCGAACTCGTTCGTCGGCAACTCCGACCCGTCGGACGTGGCTCGGGTCGAGTCGCGCACCTACATCTGCTCCCGCGAGGAGATCGACGCCGGTCCGACCAACAACTGGATGGACCCGGCGGAGATGCGGTCGCTGATGACCGAGCTCTACCGCGGCTGCATGCGCGGCCGCACGATGTACGTGGTGCCGTTCTGCATGGGCCCGCTCGGCGCCGAGGACCCCAAGCTGGGCGTCGAGATCACCGACTCCGAGTACGTCGTCGTCTCGATGCGCATCATGACCCGCATGGGCTCCGCCGCGCTCGAGAAGCTCGGCACCGACAAGCCGTTCGTCAAGGCGCTGCACTCCGTGGGCGCGCCGCTCGCCGAGGGCCAGGCCGACGTGCCGTGGCCGTGCAGCGACACCAAGTACATCACCCACTTCCCCGAGGATCGCGAGATCTGGAGCTTCGGTTCCGGCTACGGCGGAAACGCCCTTCTCGGCAAGAAGTGCTACTCGCTGCGCATCGCGTCGGCGATGGCCCACGACGAGGGCTGGCTGGCCGAGCACATGCTCATCCTCAAGCTGATCTCGCCCGAGGACAAGGCGTACTACGTCGCGGCGGCCTTCCCGTCCGCGTGCGGCAAGACCAACCTCGCGATGATCCAGCCGACGATCCCGGGCTGGCGTGCCGAGACCCTCGGTGACGACATCGCGTGGATGCGTTTCGGTGAGGACGGCCGTCTCTACGCCGTCAACCCGGAGTTCGGTTTCTTCGGCGTCGCGCCGGGCACCAACCACGGCTCCAACCCGAACGCCATGAAGACGATCGAGGCCGGCAACACGCTGTACACCAACGTCGGCCTGACCGACGACGGCGACGTCTGGTGGGAGGGCCTCGAGGGCACCCCCGAGCACCTCACCGACTGGAAGGGCAACGACTGGACCCCCGAGTCCGGCGAGAAGGCGGCCCACCCGAACTCGCGCTACTGCACCCCGATGTCGCAGTGCCCGATCCTGGCCCCCGAGTGGGACGACCCGCAGGGTGTGCCGATCTCGGCGATCCTCTTCGGCGGCCGCCGCAAGACCACCGTTCCGCTGGTCAGCGAGTCCTTCGACTGGCAGCACGGCACCTTCCTCGGCGCGACGCTGTCCTCCGAGCAGACCGCCGCCGCCGAGGGCTCGGTCGGTACCGTCCGCCGCGACCCGATGGCGATGATCCCGTTCATCGGCTACAACGCCGGTGACTACATCAACCACTGGATCACCCTCGGCAAGAACGCGGACGCGGACAAGCTGCCGAAGATCTTCTACGTGAACTGGTTCCGTCGCGGCGCCGACGGCCGGTTCCTGTGGCCCGGTTTCGGTGAGAACTCCCGCGTGCTCAAGTGGATCATCGATCGCATCGAGCACAAGGCCGGCGCGCAGTCCACGCCGATCGGCTTCGTGCCGACCGCGGCGGACCTCGAGCTCACCGGACTCGACGTGGATGCCGCCGACGTCGAGGAGGCGCTGGCCGTCGACGTCGAGGAGTGGAAGAAGGAACTGCCGCTGATCGAGGAGTGGTTCGAGTTCCTCGGCGAGAAGGTGCCCTCGGGCATCAAGGACGAGTTCGAGGCGCTCAAGACCCGTCTGGGCTGATCGTCATCCCATCGAATGCCACACCGGAAACGGTGTGGCATTCGGTGTTTCCGGGGGTGGTGTTCTGTCCACCTGTTGGAATTGGTGCAATACCTGTAGCCCGTCACAGGTTGACGAGACAGAGGTTGACGACACAGTGGTCCGGCCGCCCCGCCGGACCCGAAGGAGGATCCACCCATGAGCAAGGTCTACGACAACGTCACCGAGTTGGTCGGGCGGACCCCGCTGGTGCGGCTCAACCGCCTGACCGAGGGCCTCGGCGCCCAGGTGATCGCGAAGTTGGAGTTCTACAACCCGGCCAACAGCGTCAAGGACCGGATCGGGGTCGCCATCGTCGACGCCGCCGAGGCCTCGGGCGAGCTGACGGCAGGTGGCACCATCGTCGAGGGCACCTCCGGCAACACCGGTATCGCCCTCGCCATGGTCGGCGCCGCGCGCGGCTACAAGGTCATCCTGACGATGCCGGAGACCATGTCGATGGAGCGCCGCGTCATGCTGCGTGCCTACGGCGCGGAGATCGTCCTCACCCCCGGCGCCGAGGGCATGGCCGGCGCCGTCGCCAAGGCCGAGGAGCTCGTCGCCAGCACCCCCAACGCGGTGCTGGCCCGCCAGTTCGCCAACGCGGCCAACCCGGAGATCCACGAGCGGACCACCGGCGAGGAGATCTGGGCCGACACCGCGGGCGCGGTCGACATCTTCGTCGCAGGCATCGGCACCGGCGGCACCCTCACCGGGGCCGGCCGCGCGCTGCGCAAGCACAACCCGGACGTGCAGATCGTCGGCGTCGAGCCGGCCGACTCGCCGATCCTCAACGGCGGCCAGCCCGGCCCGCACAAGATCCAGGGCATCGGCGCGAACTTCGTGCCGGAGGTGCTCGACCGGGAGCTGTACAACGAGATCATCGACGTCGAGTTCGACGACGCCGTGCGGGTCGCCCGCGCGCTCGGCACCGACGAGGGCATTCTCGGCGGGATCTCCGCAGGCGCCAACGTGTGGGGGGCGCTCGAGCTGGCCCGCCGCCCGGAGAACGCAGGCAAGGTGATCGTGGTGGTGGTGCCCGACTTCGGCGAGCGCTACATCTCCACGCCACTGTTCGAGCACATCCGGGGCTGAGACTCATGGGAGTGCTGCGCACGGTCCGGGAGGATCTGCAGGCCGCCCGCGGCCAGGACCCGGCCGCGCGCAGCAACATCGAGAACGCGCTGGTCTACTCGGGACTGCACGCGATCTGGTCGCACCGGGTGGCGCACCGGATGTGGGCGGTGCCTGCGCTGCGCGGTCCGGCGCGGGTGCTGGCCCAGCTCACCCGGTTCGCCACCGGCGTCGAGATTCACCCCGGCGCGACGATCGGCCGACGGTTCTTCATCGACCACGGCATGGGAGTGGTGATCGGGGAGACCACGGAGATCGGTGACGACGTGATGCTCTATCACGGGGTCACCCTGGGCGGGAAGTCGCTGGCCAGGACCAAGCGGCACCCGACGATCGGCAACCGCGTCACCATCGGGGCGGGCGCGAAGGTGCTGGGTCCGGTGCTGGTCGGTGACGACAGCGCGGTCGGCGCGAACGCCGTCGTCACCCGGGACGTGCCTGCCGACTCGATCGCGACCGGTATCCCCGCGGTGGTGCGCCGCCGCGGTGGCCGCCAGCACGAGCAGCTGGTGGACCCGACCAGCTACATCGACCCGGCGATGTACATCTGACCTCGGGGTCCGGTCTCACCCGTGGGGGTGGGTGAGGTCCGGGTCCCCCGGGGTGGACAGCGACAGCACCGCCGCGCGGATGTGCGGATGCCGTTCGAGGGCTCGCTCGCAGCGGTCGAGGCGGTCCGCGATGGTGTGCTCGGGAGCGTCACCGACCAGGTCGACGGCGCCGACCAGGAACACCTGGCGCGGGCCGAGGTACTCCATCCGCAGCATCGTCACCCGCTCGACCTCCGGCAGGTCCAGCAGCGCCCGCAGGCCGGCCTCGCGCAACTGCGGCGACGCCTCCTCGCCGACGAGGAACCGTCGGTTCCTGTCGATGAGGATCACCGCGACCACCCCGAGCAGGACGCCCACGAGGATCGATCCGATCGCGTCGGGGACCGGCGAGCCGGTCACCTGGTGCAGCAGCACGCCCGCGAACGCGATCACCAGACCGATCAGTGCCGCGGCGTCCTCGGCGAAGACCGCGCGTACCGTCGGATCTGAGGTCTTGAGGGCGTGCTCGAGCAGGTCGCGATCCGCGGACGCCGCCTCGCTGCGCACCTGCCGGTAGGCCTGCCGGAACGAGATCGCCTCCAGCACAAAGGCGATGGCGAGCACCACGTACGCCACTCCGAAGTCGGTCGCCGGTTCCGGGTGGAAGAGCTCCTGGATGCCGTGCGTGATCGACACCCCCGCGCCGAGCGCGAACAGGCCGAGCGCGGCGAACATCGACCAGACGTAGGCCTCGCGGCCGTATCCGAGGGGGTGCGCCGAGTCCGCCCGGTGCCGGGACCGCCGGCCCGCGATCAGCAGCAGCACCTCGTTGCCGGCGTCCGCCCACGAATGGGTGGCCTCGGCGACCATCGACGCGGACCCGGTCACCACGGCCGCCGCCGACTTGGCCACGGCGATCGCGAGATTCGCGCCGAAGGCGAGCAGCACCGTCACGGCGCTCTCGCGGTCGCCGTCCGGCGTGGGGTCGGGTTCGGTCATGGCGCGAACGATACGACGCGACGGGTGCCCGTCGTTGGACCGACACCGCGGCGCCGCACTTTGTGGAATTGCTTACGGATTCACCGAGTTCGGCAGATTGCCGGGGTTGCGCGCCTAGCCTGTGTGCGTTCCGAAAGGCCGACCTCCCACGGGTGCGCGGCATTCGGAGCGATGATGAGCGCACAACCCAACACCCGACAGTACGAAGAAGGGCAACCATGTCGAGCTCCACCCTCAAGCGGATCGCCGGCGCCGCCGCGGTCACCGCCGCCACCACCGCCGCGCTGGGCCTTGCGATGCCCGCGACGGCCTCGGCCGCGCCGACGACCGCACCCGTGATCACCTCGACCGTCTCGGGGGGCGACGTCACGTTCACGCTCAAGGACAACAACACCGGCGTGCTCGACGGATGCGCCGCCGCACTGGTCGACGCGTCGGCGGCGGTCGAGATCAGCGGCCTGCTCGGGAACATCACGGATCCGGCGAACCTGCTGACGGTCCTGAACTCCGGCGTGATCAAGGGGACGCCGGGGATCACCACCGCCCTGAAGCGCTCGGTGACGCAGACGGTCCTTGACGTGCCCAACGGCGTGTATGCGGTCGTCGGCGCCTGCGCAGGCGTGGGCAAGGAAACCATGACGGCCATCTCGCCGGTGATCATGCCGTCCGGGATCGGCAGTGCCTCCAGCGTGCTCGACTTCGGCAGCACCGTGCTCGAGAACCCGGAGTCCATCCCGCTGTTCCTCACCCTCGCCGGCATCAGCTGAGACCGCTCGGCTGACTTGCTTTCGGCAGGATCGGCCCCGGAGACCGGGGCCGATTCTGCCGAAAACGACGAACGCGCGCCGCACCCTCGGGTGCGGCGCGCGTTCGCGTCAGGATCGGATCACATGCCGTAGCCGGGCGGCATCAGGATGGACTTGAGCTCGCAGTACTCGTCCAGGCCCTCGGGGCCGTTCTCGCGGCCGATGCCGGAGTTCTTGTAACCGCCGAACGGCGAGCCCGGATCGAAGGCGTACCAGTTGATTCCGTAGGTACCGGTGCGGACCTGCTTGGCGACCTCGAGACCCTTCTCGATGTCCGTGGTGTACACCGAGCCGGCCAGACCGTAGTCGGAGTCGTTGGCGATCGCGATGGCCTCCTCGACGGTGTCGTAGGCGATCACCGACAGGACGGGTCCGAAGATCTCCTCGCGCGCGATCGTCATCGAGTTGTCGACGTCCGCGAAGATGGTCGGCTCGACGAAGTAGCCCGTCTCCAGGCCGGCAGGCACACCGCCGCCGACGACGACGCGCGCGCCCTCCTCCTTGCCCTTCTCGATGTAGGCGAGGACCTTGTCACGCTGCGCGGCGGTGATGATCGGGCCGAGCTGCGCGGCCGGGTCGTCCGGCATGCCCATCGGCATGAAGCCGACGAAGTTGGCCATGGCCTCGACGATCTCGTCGTAGCGCGAGCGCGGCGCCAGGATGCGGGTCTGGCCGACGCACGCCTGGCCGGAGTTCATCAGGCCCGAGAGCACCAGCATCGGCATGGTCGCCGGGACGTCCATGTCCTCGAGCAGGATCGCGGCGGACTTGCCGCCGAGCTCGAGGGAACAACGCTTGAGGTTCTGCGCGGCGGTGGCGCCGATCTTGCGGCCCACCGCGCTGCTGCCGGTGAAGGTGATCTTGTCGACGCCGGGGTGCGAGACCAGGTACTCGCCGGTGGGGGCACCACCGGGGACGATGGACAGCACGCCCTCCGGCAGCCCGGCTTCGGCGAAGATCTCCGCGACCACGTTGGCGTTCAGCGGGGTTTCCGGCGCGGGCTTGATCACGATGGCGCAGCCGGAGATGATGGCGGGCCCGAGCTTGTTTGCGAGCAGGAACAGTGGCACGTTCCAGGCGATGACGGCCGCGACGACACCGACCGGCTCCCGCAGCACCTTGGCGGTACCGAACGGTCCGGTGCGCTCCTCCTCCCAGGGGAACGACCCGGCCAGCTCCGCGTAGCTGTTCAGCACGGCCAGTGCCGGGGTCTTCTGCATCAGTTCGACGCCCGCGCGCGGCGCGCCCATCTCGGCCGAGATCAGCGTGCACAGCTCGTCGGTACGCTCCTCGATCAGCTTCGCCGCCTTGACGAGGATCTCGGCACGCTGCGCGGGGGTGGTCTGCGACCAGGGACCCTCGAGTGCCGTGCGGGCGGCGGCGATCGCGGCGTCGATGTCCGCGGGCGCGGCGACGGGAACGCTGCCGACGCGCTCCTCGGTGGCGGGCGAGAACACCTCGAGGCGCTCGTCGGTGGCGGGCGCCACCCACTGGCCGCCGATGTAGAGCTTGTCGTAGTCAGTCATTGAGAACTTCCTTGCTGGTGTGGGATTCGGGCTCGTGATGTGAAGGTCGCGTGGCGGTGTGCGCTACGGGGGCGGGTGCTCGGTCCGGGCGGGTGTCACGACAGCCCCGCCCAGTAGGTGCCGTCGAGCATGGCCTCGAGGGTCGGGCGGTGCAGGATCATGTCGTCCGGGTCGGCGGGCAGCTCGGCCTGGCCGAAGGCGATTGCGCGGCACTGGATCCGGAACATGATGGTCGCGTGCCGCAGCGCGGCGTAGAGGGCGTAGAACTCGATGTTGGTCGACTCGTGCCCGGTGAGGTCCCGGTACCGCGCCTCGACATCCGCGCGCCGCAGGAAGTCCGGCATCCCGTCTAGGTTCGCCAGTCCCGCGAGGTCCTCGAAGAACCTGTGCAGGAAGATCATCCAGGCCAGGTCCATCTCACGCGGGCCCAGCGCGGCCATCTCCCAGTCCAGCACCGCGACCGGGGCGAAGTCGCGATACATGATGTTGCCGATTCGGGAGTCGCCCCAGCACAGCACGGCGGGGGAGTCGTCGGCCGGTACGTTGGCCTCGAGCCAGTCCAGGCTGCGCTCGATCAACGGCGAACGCGGGCCCGCCGCGGCCGCCCAGTTGTAGTAGCCGCGCTGGCGTGCCAGATGCGCGCGGAACGCCTGCTCGGCGGTCGGTCCGCCGTCCGGCAGTTGCAGAAAGTCGAAGTGCTGCACCGGGTTCTCGATGCGGTGCAGCGTCGCGAGCACCTCGACGGACGCGTCCTGCAGGGACCGGCGCTGCGCGTCGGTGGCGTCGAACAGCCACGACGACCCGAAGTTGTAGGGCATCACGTCCGGCGGTACCTCGCCCTCGATGCGCTCCATCACGAAGAACGGCGCGCCGAGGGCCGCGGGGTCGGACTCGGACCAGTACGCGGTCGGGACCGGCACGTCGGACAGCTCACCGACCCGCTTCATGACGGCGAACTGGGTGCCCATGTCGTAGCTCGGGAAGATCGGCATGGTGGTGGCGCCGGGCTCGACGCGGGCGACCAGTTCGTGGGTGCGTCGGGTGCCCGGCTCCGAGAAGAGCGCGTCCTCGGTCGACTCGGTCCAGACCGCGTCGAACAGGATGGTCTCGCTGGACATGCCGTTGGCGCCGGGCAGTCGGACGTCGGTGACCTGAGGGTTCGCGCCCTCGTGCAGGCGGGTCTCGAGCCAGGCCTGCAGCTCACGGCCGAGTTCGGCGGTGTCGCGTTGGGACCCGCTCGGGCGGGCCACCTCGGCGAAGTTGTCGGCGTCGCCCGCGGGCGCCTCGCTGGATGCGGTCTCGGCTGTGCTCACGGTGTCCTCGTTCCATCGTCACCGCGGCCGCGGTGCGGTCCGGCGGTGAAAAAATCGAGTGTGGTGAGGAGCACACTAGAACACGTTACAGAACTCCGCCGGGCAAATCAGCCCCCATATCGGTTCGGGTCGGAACGAAACCCGAATTCGACGCCCGACCAGGCGCGACGCGGCTACTCCCCGAGGGTCAGTGCCGCCGCACCGGCCAGCGTCGCGCTGCCGCCGAGCTCGGCGGGGACAATTCGCAAGCCGCGGGTGAAGGAGAGTCCCGCTCGTCGCCGGGCGGCCGCCCGCATCGGCTCCCACAGCGCCGGGCCGGCCAGTGCGAACCCGCCGCCGACCACAGCCAGGTCCAGGTCGGCCAGCGCCGCGGTCGACGCGATCGCCGCGCCGAGCGCCGTCCCGGCCCGGTCGAGCGCGGCCAGCGCGACGGCGTCACCGGCCCGGGCCGACGCGGCCAGTTCCACCCCCGTCGCGCCCCGCCAGCCCCGGGAGTTCGCCCACCGCACCGACGAGGGTCCGCTGGCGACCGCCTCCAGGCAGCCGACGCCGCCGCAGGCACACGGGGTGTCCTCGGCGTCCGGCACCACCACGTGCCCGATGTGCCCGGCGTTGCCGGTGCGCCCCGCGACGACGGCGCCGCCCAGGACAAGTCCGCCGCCGATCCCGGTGGAGACGATCATGCCCAGCAGGTCACCGGTGCCGCGGCCGGCGCCGAGGCGGTGCTCGGCCAGCGTGCAGCAGGCGCCGTCGATGGCCAGCCGGACGGTGGCGCGGGTGAACAGCGACCGGGTGCCCTCGACGATCGGGAAGCCGCCACGCCACTCCGAGATGTTCAGCGGGGCGACGGTGCCGGCGCCCACGTCGACCGGGCCGGCCGACGCAATGCCGACCGCGGTGACCGTCCGCCCGCCGGCCACGGCCCGCAACAGCCCGGCGGCGGCGTCCCACACCCCGGTCGCGGGCGTCGGCACGCGGTGCTCGTCGAGGAGGGTGCCGTCGGACGCGACCAGGCCCGCCGCGAGCTTGGTGCCGCCGATGTCCAGGGCGAGAGCGGTCATGCGCGCAGGCTATCGCCCGTGCCTGGTTGACGGGTCCATGGACCCGTCGACCACGCACGAGCGGCGGAGCCGCCTACTTGCGCATCACCAGGACGAGGTTGCTCACCAGCAGCTCGCGCAACCACGGCAGTCGCACCATCCACCACGCCCAGCGCGGGTGGTAGCGGGGGAAGGCGGCGAGCAGTTCGCCGCTCGATGTCGAACGCGCCCAGCGCAGTCCGTCCGCGGCGCCGACGTCGAACAGGGAGACCCCGAACCGGTTCTTCGGCTCGCGGCCCTGCTTGCGGGCGTACCGGCGGGCCGCGTACTCGCCGCCCAGGAAGTGCCACGGGCCGGTCTCGTGGCCGCCGAACGGCCCCCACCACAGGGTGTAGGACAGGATCATCAGCCCGCCGGGCTTGGTGACCCGCAGCATCTCCTCTGCCATCGTCCACGGCTCGGGGACGTGCTCGGCGACGTTGGAGGAGAAGCAGATGTCGACGCTGTCCGACCGGACCGGCAGCGCCATCCCGGACCCGCGGATCGCGTCGCCGACCGTGATGCCGGCGGCGTGCATCTCGGTCGGGTCGGGCTCGACCGGTACGTACCGCGCGCCGGCGCCGTGGAAGGCGTCGGCGAAGTAGCCGGGGCCGCCGCCGACGTCGAGCACGATGCGCCCGGACAGCGGCTCCCCGGTCGCCCCGGCGTAGAGGTCCTCCACCAACTCCAGCGAGTCGCGGGCGAGGGCGCCGTAGAAGATGTCCGGATCGGTCTGCTCGTACCGGAAGTCCGACAGCAGGCGCACCGACCGTCGGAGGGTGGCCCGGCGGGCGAAGACACGGGTCACGGGGAGTGCGGTCACGGGGAGCCACCCTAGTTCGCGGCGCCGCGGTCGCCGGTGCCCGGTCCGCCGAGCGGCCTCCTCGCGCAGTCCGCCGGAGCGGCCCCTCGCACGGCCCGCAGCGGATAAAGTGATCAACGGCCGCGCCGCGGTCGTCACCACCCGAAGGCCGTAGGAGTAGTGCCGTGCGCGAGGTTCTGTTGTTGTGCTGGCGGGACACCGGGCACCCGCAGGGCGGCGGCAGCGAGCGCTACCTCGAGCAGGTCGGCGCCGGGCTCGCGGCCCGCGGCATCACGGTCACCCTGCGCACCGCGAGCTACCCGGGGGCACCGCGGGAGGAGACGGTCGACGGCATCCGGATCAGCCGCGGCGGCGGCCGGTTCACCGTCTACCCGCGGGCACTGGCCGCGATCGCCGCCGGTCGGCTCGGTTTCGGCCCGCTCCGCGGCATCGCTCCCGACGCGGTGATCGACACCCAGAACGGCATCCCCTTCTTCGCCCGCATGGTGGCGGGTGCGCCGGTCACCGTGCTGGTGCACCACTGCCACCGGGAACAGTGGCCGGTAGCCGGTCGGCTGGTCGGCCGGATCGGCTGGTGGGTCGAGTCGGTGCTCTCGCCGCGGGTGCACCGCCGTAACCAGTACCTGACGGTGTCGCTGCCGTCGTCCGAGGAGTTGACCGCGCTCGGCGTCGACCGCGAGCGGGTCGCGGTGGTGCGCAACGGCGCCGACGCGCTGCCCGACGCCGTCCTCGCCGGTGACGACGCCACCCGCACCGTCCATCCGAGCGTGTGCGTGCTGTCCCGGCTGGTGCCGCACAAGCAGATCGAGGACGCGCTGGCCGCGGTCGCGGCGCTGCGCGAGACCACGCCCGGCCTGCACCTGGACGTGATCGGCGGTGGCTGGTGGGAGGAGAACCTGCGTGAGCGGGCCCGTGACCTCGGCATCGCCGACGCGGTGACCTTCCACGGGCACGTGCCGGAGGAGGACAAGCACCGCCTCCTCTCCCGGGCGTGGGTGCACGTGATGCCCTCGCGCAAGGAGGGCTGGGGGCTGGCGGTGATCGAGGCGGCCCAGCACGGCGTCCCGACCGTCGGCTACCGCAGCTCCCGCGGGCTGACCGACTCCGTCGTCGACGGCGTCACCGGGCTGCTGGTGGACGACGCCGAGCAGCTCACCGCCGCGGTCGCCGAGCTGCTCGAGGTCGAGGTCCGGCGCGCCGACCTCGGCGACAAGGCCCGGTCGCGGGCGGCGGAGTTTTCCTGGACGCAGACCGCGGCAGGCGTGCACACCGTGCTCGCCGAGTCGGCCTCCGGCCGGTACGTCTCGGGCCTGATCGGGACCCCGGACGCGCCCTCAGACCCGGTCGGCGCGGCCCCGGACCCGGGACACCGCGCAGCCGAGCGCGCAGCCGGCTAGCAGCACCGCCCAGGCCAGGTGCGCGGCGGCCACCGTGGCCACCGCGCCCGCCCGGTGCGGCCGCGCCACGGGCTCGCCCGGCACCCGGTAGAGGGCCAGGTGTTCGTCGCCGAACACCGGTTCCAGCTGTGCCAGCGTGTGTTCGGCGGCCCCGACCGGACCGGCCGCGTCGCGTTCGACGAGCACCCAGCCGACGCCCAGGTCCGGCAGGTGGTCGGCGGGACCACCGGCGAGCAGCAGCGCCTCGACCTGTTCCGCCCGGTCGCCCTCGCCGCCGATGTCGGTGTAGCCCGCGCCGGTCCCGCTCGGTTCCGCGCCCGACCCGGGGCCGGCCCCGACCAGCAGTCGGCCGGTCTGGAGCACGTCGAGCGGCAGCATCCGCGGCGCCGGGTCCAGCACCGGGACCGTGCCGCTGTACGGGAACCGCCGGAAGGTACCCGCCGGCAGCACCGCGACGTCGCCGGACCGGTCCTCGAGCAGGTCCGCAACCTCTCCCCACGACGCCGGGTAGGCCACCGGGCGCACCGCGCCGCCGACGCCCCAGACCAGGTCGGGCAGCGCGATCAGCACAGCGACCACGCCCACGCCTGCGGCCGTAGCCGATCCGGAACGACTCCGCCCGGGTGGCCTCGACAAGCCCTCGCCGCCGAACACCCGCCGGCCGAGCGCGGCCAGCGTGCCCACCCCGGCCGCCGCCGCCAGGGCGTAGAACGGCATCGCCAGCGCCACCCACTTCTGGGCGTCGCGCAGCAGGCCGGCGCCGGGCACGGCAGTGACCGCCCACTCGCCGACCCGCAGGCCCCACCCGGTGGCGCCGAGAGCGGGCAGAACCACCGCCAGGCCGGCGACGACGGCCAGCGTCACGATCAGCGGGTTGCCGCGGCGGCGCCACAGCGCGGGCAGCCCGCAGCCGACGACCGCCAGCAGCAGCGCCGTACCGACCAACGCCCACAGCGAGGTTCGGCTGCCCGGTACCGCGTCCGCGTTCCAGATCCCGCCGAGACCGGCGAGGCTGCCGAGCGTGCCGAGGCCCGGTTCGGCGCGCGCCGCGAAGGCCGCGACGGCCGCCGGGTCCGAACCCTGACCGCCGGCGCCTGCGAACAGGGTCGCCACCAACCAGGGCGCCGAGGCGACCGCGGCCAGTGCCGCGGCCACCGTCAGTCGCGGCCGCCGGGCACCGCGACCGCCCGGCGTCGCCAGCAGCGCCAGGGCCAGCGTCGCGGCGAGCAGCGCGCCGGTGGGGGTCAGCGCGGCCGCCGCCAGCGTCAGGCCGAGCGGGCACCAGGCCCGCGGTGACCACGGCCGCCTCGCGCGGCGCAGGCGCAGCACCGCCGGGACCGTCCACGGCAGCGCCGCGTAGCCGGCCAGCAGGCTCCAGTGCCCCTGCAGCAGGCGCTCCGCGACGTACGGGTTCCACAGCGCCACCGTCGAGGCCAGCAGCAGCGGCCCCGGGCCCGCGGTGGGCAGCAGCGACGCCACCGCCCGCGCGGCGCCCCAGCCGGCGAGCCACAGCGCCAGCAGCGTCAGTGCCGTCACCAGCAGGCCGCCGTCGACCGCGGTCGACGCCACCGCGAGCAGCGCGTCCTGCGGCACCGCCCGGGCGGCCGCGTCGGTCAGCCCCAGGGCGGAGTCGGTGAGGTACGACCGGGGCGTGCTGACCGCGTCGCGGACCAGCAGGTATCCGGGCCCGAGCAGCGGCCCGAGGATCAGCGTCGCGAGGGCGAGGCTGTAGAGCGGAGGCAGGGTGCGGCGCGCGTCGAACCGGGCCCCGGGGCGCCCCGCGGGCCGCGCGATCATGTACCGAACGATACGGGTGCGATCATGGGCGGATGACGCCTCGCCTCGCCGCCACCTCCGCGGTGGCCGGTATGACGATGGTGACGGCGGGGTCGATGATCGCCAACCTCGCGTCGTACCTGCTGCACCTGCCCGCCAGCCGCTGGCTCGGTCCGGTCGGCTACGGCGAGTTCGCGGCGCTGCTGGCCGCGCAACTGGTGCTGGCGGTGCCGGCACTGGCGCTGCAGACCGTGGTGGCCCGCGAGGTGGTGCACGGGCAGGGCGACGGCGCCTTGCGGGCGTTGGGACGCCGGTGCGCGGTGATCGTCGCGATGATCGCGGTGCTGCTGGTGGCCCCCGTCGCCGCTGCCCTGAACACCTCGGTGACCGCGGCCGGCGCCGCGCTGCTGACCGCGCCGCTGCTGGTGCTGCTGGCCACCGAACAGGGGCTGCTGCAGGGTCGTGGCCGGTTCGGCGAGCTCAGCGTGGTGCTCGCGGCGACCGGCGTGGCGAAGGTGGTGCCCGCGGTGGCGGTGCTCGCCCTCGGCGGTGGCCCGGGGCCCGCGCTGGCCGCCGCGGCGGTGGGCACCGGGGCGGTGGCGCTCGGTGCCCGGGTGCTGGTCGGACGCGGCGAACCGGGCCCGGACGGCACCGATCCGGACGGCGGTGATGCAAGCGGCGGTGATGCAAGCGGCGGCACCGCGGGCGTGGCGGCGGTGCTGCGGGCCTCGCAGGTCCAGTTGGCGCTGATCGGCATGTCCTCGGTGGACCTGCTGCTGGCCCGGGTGGTGCTCGACGAGTCGCAGGCCGGGCAGTACGCGCTCGGCGCCGTGGCGGCCAAGGCGGCGTTCTGGCTGCCTGCCGCGGTCGGGGTGGTGCTGTACCCGAAGATGGCCAGCCGCGCGGAGTCCGCGAAGGCGGTCCGCTCGGCGCTCGGGGTGCTGCTCGGGCTCGGCGCGGTGACGGTCGCCGGGGTGGCGCTGGTCGCGCCGCTGGCGCCGCTGGTGGCCGGCGAGGACTACGCCCCGGTCCAGGGACTGCTGTGGGTGTTCGCGCTCACCGGTGCCGCGTTGGCGGTGCTGCAGGGCGCGCTGCTGTCCGCGATCGCCCGCGAGCGGACCCGGTTGGCACTGGTCGCGTGGCTGGGGCTGGCGGTGGAGGCCGGGCTGATCCTCGCGTTCGCGTCGACCATGCAGGAACTGGTCACCATCGCGGTGGTGACGGCCACGGTCACTGCGGCGGTGGTGAGCGTCGCGGCGCTGCGCGACGCCGGCTGACCCGCTCCGGGGACCGGAACACCACCACAGCGGCGCCGTCCACCGGAGCCGGGGTCGGCCGGCCGTGTCGCGCGGCCGCCGGGAAGTCGTTCCGAGCCGGCGCTGCAGAGGCACTCGCGGTGCCCCGGCGCCCCAATGCGCAGGCACGCGCACGCGCGGACACGCGGGTGCCTGTGGGACCGGTGGCTCGACCCGTCGAACCTGCGCCCCGCCGAACCCCTGGGAGTGCCAGCGCCCCCCCGGAACCGAAAGGGCCCGCACTCGTTTCGAGTGCGGGCCCTTTCACGGTCTGCGGTGCGGACTACAGCCGAGTCGTCGGCGGGTCCTGGTTCGGGTCGATGACCGGGAACACCTCGGTCCGGTCCGACTCGGTCCAGTCCTGCTGCGGGATCATCTCGGTCGCGGCGTCCTGCGAGTCGTAACCCTGGTTCGGGTCGTTCGCGGGAGCCACCGGCGTGGTGGCGGGGCCGGCGTTGGTGGCGGGGGTCTTCGGGCCGTTGCCGCCGCGGGTGCCGAGGTAGATGCCGCCGATCAGCGAGATCAGGCCGAGGATGCCTGCCGCGATCGGCACGGTGCGGCCGAACAGCGACAGCTTGTCGGCGCCGTCCTTGGCCTGGCCGACCTGGTACGCGATGGTGTCCTCGTCGAAGGGCAGCGTCGCCTTGAGGACCGTCACCTCGGGCTTGTCGGCCTCGCGGGCGTAGTACTGGTACAGCTTCTCCTGGCCCTTGACGATGACGCCGGTGACCGGGTCGACCCAGAGGTCACGCTCGTTGGCGTACCAGCGGCTCATGGTGACGGGGGCGTCTCCGCCCTCCACGCCCCAGGTGGCTGCGGGCAGGCTCAGCTTGTTCGTCGGGGACGCGACAACCGTGGACAGGTCAACGGGCGCGACCTTCTGGTTGTAGTGGTACACCTTCATACCGTTGATCTCCGTCTCCTCGACGAAGTTCACGTCCTGGGTCTCACGGGAGTTCAGGTCGAAGTACGGGTACGCCTTCTGCTCGGCGTCGAACGGGAACTTGTACTGCAGCCCGTCGCGGTCCTTGACCACCTTGGCCGGCTTGTCCGGTTCGGTCTGGATGGTGCTGGTGCCGTCGGCCACCGGCATCGAGCTGACGCGGTCGAGCGTGACGGTGTCCACGCTCGCGGTGAGCAGGCCGGTGTCGCCCTTCTTGTCGGTGCGACGCACCGTCTGGCCCGCCTGGACGGTGATGTCGTCGGCGTTGGACGGGTCGACGACGGTGACGTAGCGCTGTGCGACCAGCGGGACGTTGGTGTCGACGACGGCCTTGCCTGCCGCCAGTGCCTTGGCGTCGAGGACGTCGCCGTTGCCGGTCGCGATCGTGGTGACCTCGAGATCGAGCGGGGTCTTCTTCAGCTTGTCGACGGTGTATGTCGGGATCAGCAGTGCGGCTGCCAATAGGAAGGCGCCGAGCCCCACCAAGATGCAGGCGAGTGTCCTGCTCGGCCCTGAGCGTTCCGCCATACCGAATCTCCTTCGTCCTTCGTAGCCACAAGTCCCCGAGGCGTGGCCCGAAGCCACGACGAGCGAAGAGCGTCCATACCAGCGGGACACTCAGTGAGCCAGACAGTAACAGTGTCCAGTCCCAGATTGAGCTGGCACGCCGTTTTTTCAGGCGCTGTAAGAACTGCCCGTGCGCGGGGCCGGTGCCGATCCGGTGCAGACTGGACGCCAAATGGCTACCTACGCGACCCCCCCAGCGCCGCCCACCTCGACCGCGCGCGGCTTCGTGCCGG
The DNA here is from genome assembly GCF_042654025.1 of Rhodococcus kronopolitis. NCBI lineage: Bacteria > Bacillati > Actinomycetota > Actinomycetes > Mycobacteriales > Nocardiaceae > Rhodococcus > Rhodococcus kronopolitis. Next base: position 357,126 of record NZ_JBHSFO010000004.1, read on the forward strand.
CCCTGGACGGGATGCGTGGGTTGGCCGCGATGGCCGTGGTGGTCACCCACGTCGCCTTCCAGACCGGGGCCGCCTCGACGCCGGTGCTGGGCCGGGTGTGGGGCCGGTTCGACCTGGCGGTCGCGGTGTTCTTCGCGCTCTCCGGCTTTCTGCTGTGGCGCCCGCACGCCGCCGCCGCCCGCGGACTCGGCCCGGCGCCGGGCACCGGCCGCTACCTGCTGCACCGGGCGGCCCGGATCCTGCCGGTGTACTGGCTGGTGATCGTCGTGGTGCTGGCGTTCCTGCCGGTGTCCGGCGGCGGCGCCACGGTGTGGATGGCCAACCTCGCCCTGGTGCAGGTCTTCGTGCCGCTCACCCTGACCGACGGGCTGACCCAGATGTGGAGCCTGTCGGTGGAGGTGGCCTTCTACGCGCTGTTGCCGCTCTTCGCGTGGGCGATGGTGCGCCTGCGCGGGCCGTCGGCCCGGCTGCGGGTGCCGGTGCTGCTCGGCGTGTCGGCGCTGGCCCTGGCCTGGGGCTTCCTGCCGATCCCGACGCCGGACGGCATCCACGCAGACAACTGGCTGCCCGGCTACCTGCCGTGGTTCGGCGCGGGGATGGTGCTGGCCGAGCTGGCGACGGGCCCCGAGACGCCGATGCACCGGCTGGCGCGTCGGCGCGGGCTGTTCGCGGCGCTCGCCGTGGTGTCCTTCGGGTTGGCCTGCACGGACCTGGCCGGCCCCGAGGGCCTGGAGCGGGCCGCGCCGTGGCAGTACGCCACCAAGATCGTGCTCGGCACCGTGCTGGCGTTCGCGCTGATCGCACCGCTGGTGCTGGACCGCTCCCGTGCGCACCGGTGGCTGTCCGGTCCGGCCGCGCTGGCCGTCGGTCGCTGGTCCTACGGTCTGTTCGTCTGGCACCTCGCGGTGCTCTCGATCGTGTTCCCGGTGTTCGGCATCCCGCAGTTCGGCGGCAGCTTCGTGTTCGTCCTGGTGGTGACGATGGTGCTCAGCCTGGCCGTGGCGTCGGCGAGCTACGCGCTGGTGGAGGAGCCGGTCCGGCTCGCCCTCGGTCGCTGGGAGAGTCGGCGTCGGACCGCAACGGCCGTCCGCGCCGAGATCGGCAGCACCGCCAGCCCGACCGCGACCACCGCGACCAGCGCCGCCAGCTGAACGAGCGCCGAGTGGCCGACGTACCCGGTCGGTGAGCGCCACGGTCCGGTGGAGAGCAGCAGGGCGCTGAGCCCGGTGCCGACGCCGGCGAGCCCGACCAGGGTCCGGGCTGCGGGGGCGAGCCCGCGACGCCGCCAGACTGCGGCGGCGAGCCCGGTCACCGCGAACACGACCAGGGTGCCGACCGGCCCCGCGGCCAGGGTGGCCAGCGCCAGCACCCCGAGGTAGCCGACGGTGACGCTGTGCCAGGTGCGCGGCGCCGGTCCGGGATCGCCGGCGGGCCGCCGTCTCGGCCACAGCGCTGTGAGCAGCAGCGGGAGCAGTGCCAGCAGGCCGACGGCGATGCCGAGGCGGTACCACCGGTCGGTCGGGAAGGTCAGGGTGACGGCGCCGTCGGTGCCGGCGGGCACGATCCACCCCTGCTGCCAGCCGTCGACCACCACCGGGGTCAGTTCCGCGCCGCCGGGCGCGGTGGCGACCCAGCCGACGTTGTGGGACTCCGGGACCACCAGCAGCCGGTCGGCGTCGCCGCGGTCGATGTCGAGCGTGCGCAGGGCCGGGCCCCAGCCGTCAGTCGGCACCCGGGTGGCGGCCAGCGTCGCCGGGACGGTCGGCGCCTGCGGGTCGCCGGGGATCGCGGTCAGGGTCAGGCCGTCGACGAAGAACGCCGCACCGGGCGCGACCACCACGTCCTGTCGTCCGGCGGGCAACGGGATTGCCGCGCCCGGATCGGCCGCGACGACCTCGCCCGGACCGGTAACCGAGCAGACCGTCGCAGGCACCGGCGCACCGGAGCGCAGCTGCCCGGCCGTCGCGGTGACGGTGGTGTGCAGTACGTGGCCGGCGACCGATAGCGCGGGCCCGTTCTCGCACCCGACGGTGACGGTGCGGTCGGTCGCCGACCACGGGTCGACACCGGTCCCGGGAACCGGCTGGTCACCGGTGGTGAGGACGCCGATCTCCGCGAGGCCGGTCGGCTGCGGCTGCGCGACCCCGAACCCGGTGACCCCGAGCAGGTCCTCCTGGTCGACGATGCTCAGCTCGATGCGGTCGGTGACGGCGGGTTCGAGCCGAATCGGCTTGCCGTCGTGGAACTCCCGCACCTGTGGGCCGGTGCCGAGGTTCACCGCGACGGTAGTCGGCGCGGCGGGCAGCGACCCGAGGCTGGCCGTCAGGTCCAGTCCGGTGACCAGGGCGGGGTTCGGGAGGCTCACCGTCACAGTCGGTTTCGTGCCGCCATGGGCGCTTGCCGCGGTCGCGTGCCAGCTGGTGCGGGGGTCGCCGTCGACGGCTGCGGCCGCCCCGCCGCGCACGTCCCCGATGTCGGACTTGCCGGTGGCGCGGGCCCGGGCCGGATCGGCGAGCAGGTCGTCGAGCGCCGCGCCCTGACGCGAGCGGACCAGCAGCCGCGCGGTGACGGCCGTGTCCTGGGGCACGGACAGGGTGCGGTCGAACTGGCCGGGCTCCTCCGGCTGCACGGCCAGCCCGGGGCTGCAGCGCACGCGGTCCGTGGCGTCCACGCAGCCGGTGCGGCCGGGCAGTTCCTGGCTCAGGTCCCAGCCGGTGACGGCGGCACCGGCCGGGGTCGGGGGCAGCACGGTGCGGTGCCGGATCGGCACGGTCACCGGGTGGGCGGAATCGGTGTAGTCGTCGACCGAGAGCTCGCTGATCCCGAACTGCGTTCCCGCCGAACCGTTCTCGGTCTTGATGGCGGTGATCTTCAGCCAGGGCGTCGGGCCCGGCGGCAGCGAGACTGTCAGGGGTGCACCGGGTTCGCTGACCCGCACCGCGGTGCTGCCGCTCGGGGTGGTGATCTCGAGCCACTTCACCGGCACGCCGACGGCGGCGGCGCTGGTGCGAAGGTGCAGCAGCCCGCTACTGATCGGGGTGTCGAGGTCCACCCGGAGCCACTGCCCCAGTGCGCTCTCGAGTCCGTTGCTGAACCAGCCGGTGGCCTCGTCGCCGTCGACGGTGGCGGCGGGACCGGTGCCCGGGGCCGTGCCGCCGAGCTGGGTGGCGTCCGACGCGGAGCTCGAGACGGTGATCCGGGCGCCGTCCCACTGCCCGGTGACCAGCTCGGCGCCCGCCACGGGGTAGTCCGGCACCCGGTTGTAGGTGCGCCGCGGGTCGTCGGGGGTGCGCAGCGCGGAACTGTGGTTGTCCACCTCGCCGAAGTCGGTCTCCCGGTCGGTGGGGGTGTCGGTCACGGTGACGGCGTCGACCGGCAGCCCGGCGCGGGCGGCGTCGGTGGCCAGCAGCACCGGGCCTGCGGTCGGCCCGGTGGCCGGGGCGGTCCCCGCGGGCTGGGAGTTCAGGTGCTGCAACGACTCCGGGCCGCCCTGCAGGACCGGAACGTCGGCCAGGTCCACGGTGTACGGCCCGGCGGCGACGGGGTCGGCGCGCTGGGGGTCGGTGACCCGGAAGATCTCGATCGCGGGGTAGCGCGGCCGCAGGTCACCGTCGGAGACGAATCCGTCGACGTGCCCGGGCCCGACGTCCTCGCCGAACTCCGCGACCTTCGTCAGTCCCGGCGAGCCCTCGACGGACTGGTGCACCAGCAACGGCCGCGCCGAGCGGGAGTTCTCGGGATCCAGGTCGTTGCGCACCACCAGGTAGCTGACCCCCTGCCGGAGCAGCGTCGGGGCCAGCCCGTCGGACGCGGTGCCTGCGGAGATCAACCGCTGCACCGAGTCGAGGGCCCGGATCGCGCCGGGCGGCACCAGCGGGACCGCGTCGCGGACCGCCCACGGGGTGGTGGCGAGAGCCTGCAGCGGTTCGTCGCGGGTCAGGCCCCACACCTGACTGGCGAACGGGGCGCCGGGCACCACCAGCGCGCGCTGGGCGTCGGAGCCGTCGGCGGCGTCGCCGCCTGCATGCTCACCGAGCCAGTCCGCGGCCTCCTGCCAGTACCCGGGGACCTCCCGGTAGGCGCCGCTGGGGGCGAGCCGGCCGGTCCAGGCCAGCGAGGTGGTGAGGGTGAGGGCCACCAGGATCAGGCTGGTCAGCGCGACCATCGGCTGGCGTTCGGGGTGCGCGAGCGCGTTGCGCCAGCGGGCCGACGGCACCGAGCCGGGCAGCGGGACCCGGGCCAGCAGGTGCGCGAGCCCGAGCACCAGGGGCAGCCGGATCAGCGGTTCGAGTTTGTGCACGTTGCGCAGCGCGGCGCCGCCGGAGTCGAGGAACGCGCGCACGCTCTCGGCGACGGGGGAGCCGAGCTCGCCGACGTAGCCGGCCGTCAGCCCGGCCAGCCCGACGAACAGGATCAGGGTCAGTCGTCCCCGCGCGGGCATCGACCGCATCGCCAGTCCGGCCATGCCTGCGGCCGCGACCAGGCCCGTCGCCACCACGGCGGCGGGCTGGGTGACCAGCAGCGAGCCGGCCACGTGGTCGGGGGAGACGAACGGCGTCCAGCTGTCGGTGCCGCGCAGCACCTCGGCGAGGCTGGTCCACTGCGTCGTCACGCCCGACGACTCGATGTAGTCCAGGAACGGCGGGCTGACCCGGCCGAGCATCAGCAGCGGCACCGCCCACCACGCGACCGCGACCAGGCACATCGGCAGCCACCACGCGGTGAACCGCCACCAGCGGCGGTTCGGCCGGTGCGCGGCCCACCACAGCGCGGCGATCAGGCAGGCGGCGGCGGTGGCGACGGCGTTGACCGCACCCATCAGCGCGACCGCCGTCGCGGACTGCGCGGCCAGCACCGGGGCGCTCCGCGCCCGTGCGTCCTGTCCCCCCTGGGGACCGACAGGACGCACGGGCGACGTCGTCGCCAGGACGACGGGCAGCAGGACCCACGGCGCCAGCATCATCGGCAACGACTCCGAGGAGATCGAACCGAGCGTGGTCAGGACCCGTGGGGCGAGGGCGAACGCGACGGCGGCGATGACCCGGGAACTGCGGCTGCCGACGCCGAGGGCCTCCGCGAGCCGGACGACGCCCCAGAAGCCGGCGACCAGCAGCAGCGCCCACCACAGCCGCTGGGTGATCCAGGGTGGGACGTGCAGGAGCTGACCCAGGCCGAAGAACGCGCCGTGCGGGAAGAAGTAGCCGTACGCCTGGTTCTGCACCTGGCCGAGCGGGGCCTGGCTGCTCCACTGGTGCGCCGCGCGGGCGAGGAACCCGATCGGGTTCGCGGTGAGGTCGTACTTGGTGTCGGCGACAACCAGGCCGGGGGCCTGCAGGAAGGCCAGTACCAGCGCGACGACGGAGGCGCCGAACAGCCACCGACGAGTCAGTGGATCGGTGTTCGGCGCCTCGGTCGTCGAGACTGGGGTGGTGCGGGTACTCGGGATCGTCGTGAAAGGTTAGCGGCTGCCGTACTCGACCTGGTTGAGCAGGGAGGACGTGGAGTTGCCGCTGGTGTCGATCTGCGGACGCGTGTTGTCCGAGGCGGCTGCCGTGACGCCGAGCACGGCACCGAGGCCGAGAACCGCGCCGATCACTGCACTTGCCACACCGGGGACAAGGAACTTCATCTCGGATCTCCCATTTGCTGCTGCCTGGACAACTTCTCGCGTCAAGGTATCACCTGCACCGCCGGGATCGGGTTCGGTTGTCCGGGACCGGGCGGCACGGCGTCGAGAAGGGGGCCGTCGTCGGATGGCCGGGCCGCCCCGCTCGCGGTCGGGGCGGTGTCCGCGGCGGCGAGCACCGGGGGCTGACCGGGGCCGGGCGGGCGCCGAGTGCGGGCGCGGCCGGCAACGGCTTGGACAACACGGGTTGGACCGTACGTCGCGGTCGCGCGGGGTGGTGGGACCCGTGCGCCGGTCAGCCGTGCGTGTTCACGCCGAGTGCGCCGAGCAGGGTGCCCAACTTGGTGGAGGTCTCGGCGAGCTCGGCGTCCGGGTCCGATGCCGCGACGATGCCGCCGCCCGCCCAGGCCTGCAGACGCAGCCCGTCGGCGTCCACCTCGGCGCACCGGATCGCGACCACCCACTCGCCGTCGCCGTCGGCGTCGCACCAGCCGACTGCGCCGCCGTAGAAACCGCGGGGCTCCTCGGTGTCCCGGATCGCGGCCAGCGCGGCGTCGAACGGGGTGCCGCCGACCGCGGGCGTCGGGTGCAGCAGTCGCGCCAGGTCCAGCGCGGACGGGGCGGGCTCGCGCAGCACGCCCCGGATCGGCGTCGCCAGGTGCCACACCTGACGGGTGCTGATCAGGCGGGGCGCGTCGGGCACGGTCAGCTCGGTGCACACCGGCGCCAGCGCGTCGCGGATCCAGTCGGTGACGAAGGCGTGCTCGGCGCGGTTCTTGTCCGACGCCAGCAGCGCCTCGCCCTCGGCGCGGTCGGCCGCGGGGTCGGCGTGGCGCGGCGCGGTGCCGGCCAGCGGAAAGCACTCGACCTCGCGGCCGGTGCGCCGCAGCAGCAGTTCCGGGCTGGCGCCGACGAGCGAGCGGCCCACGTACCGGCCGCCGGCGGGGCTGAGGTCCACGCCGAACCCGTTGCCGGCGGGGTCCTGCAGCACCAGTCGGGCCAGCAGCGACCACGGCGGCACCGGCGCGTCGGCCTCGAGCAGCACCGAGCGCGCCGCGACCACCTTGTCGAGTTCGCCGGACCGTAGCCGGGTGACCAGCCTCGCCACCCGGGCGCGGTGCTCGTCGGGGCTGGGCAGCCGGTCGACGATCCGGGCCTCCGGCAGTGCCGGCGCCGCCCCGGGCTGCCACGGACCCGCGGTCCGGTGCATCGTCTCGGGGGCGGTGAGGGCGGCGGGGTCGGCGGGGTCGAACGGCAGCGCGCCGACGACCAGCGGCACCGCGCGCCGCGCGAGGGCCTCGGCGGCGGCGTCGATTCCGCGGTACTGGTCCCGGCTGCCACAGGTGCGCAGGGTCCGGTCGGCGCGCGAGAGCAGGAAACCGTTCATGTCGGTTCCCGACGATAGTCGGCGGGCTCGCGGCCCGGCCCGGGTGGCTACTTGCCCGGCGGCACGATGAGCACCGGCCGGTGGCTGTGCCGCAGCACGTGGTCGGCGACCGAGGACTGCAGCAGCGACCGCAGCCCGGTGGTGCCGCGGGTGCCGGTGACGATCACGTCGACGTCGAGGGCGTCGGCGGTCTCGACGATGGTTGTCCAGATGGTCGCGCTGCACTCGACGCAGCGGCCCTCCGCGTCGAGGCCCGCGGCGACGGCCAGGTCCAGACCCTCCGCGTTGGTGGTCTTCGCATCGGTCAGCGCGATGTCCTCGGAGTCCTCGTCGGGCACCCACTCGGGCTGCATCACGCCGGACAGGCCCGACATCCGGGCGGCCTGGCGCGCCATCGGCTCCCAGGCGGTGGCGACGACCGCGCGGTTGGCGCTGAGGAACCGGCCCGCGTATTCGATTGCGCGCTTGGCATTGTCGGATCCGTCGTAGGCGATGAGAATCAGATCGGCGGGCATCGAGACCTCCTCGTTTCGGGGGCGATCTAGTCGCCACGCTACCCGTTGGCGGGTGCCCCGGGGCGTCGATCTGTCCTAGGCTCGAACCCGTGAAGTCCACCCGATTGCCCCGTGCCCTCGCCCTGTTCCTCGGTCTCGGGTTGCTCGCCGCGTGCGGCAGCCCGGCCACCGAGACGGCGGCGACCAGCGCGGTGACGTCGTCGGAGACGGCGGTGTCGACCACGCTGGCGCCGGGGCTGGACCCGGTCACCGGCGCCCGCGACCAGGTCGAGCCTGCGGTGTGCGGCACCGACTTCCTGGCCGGGCTCTCGGAGCGCCGCAAGCTCGCGCAGCTGCTCAACGTCGGCGTCGCCAGCACCGCGGACGCGGTGGACGTGGTGCGCAGCGAGCAGATCGGCGGCATCTTCGTCGGCAGCTGGACCGACCAGTCGATGCTGCGGGACCGGCAGGTGCCCAAGGTGCAGGCGGCCGCCGAGGTCCCGCTGATGGTGAGCATCGACGAGGAGGGCGGCCGGGTCTCCCGGGTCGCGGACCTGCTCGGCGCGGACCCCGCGCCGCGGACGGTGGCCGAGACCATGACCCCCGAGCAGACCTACCAGCTGGCCCTCACCAGGGGGCGCGGCCTGCACGACCTCGGCATCACCGTGGACTACGCGCCGGTGGTGGACGTGAGCAACCAGCCGGCGGACTCGGTGATCGGGGACCGTTCGTTCAGCGACGATCCGGCCGTGGTCACCCAGTACGCCGGCGAGTACGCCCGCGGCCTGCGGGACGCGGGCGTGTTCCCGGTGATCAAGCACTTCCCGGGCCACGGATCCGCGTCGGGCGACTCGCACACCGGCGCGGTCACCACGCCGCCGCTGGACCAGCTGCAGACCCACGACCTGGTGCCGTACCGGACGCTGGTGACCACCGGGGTCGGCGTGATGGTCGGGCACCTGGACGTGCCGGGGCTGACGGCGCCGGGCGTGCCGGCGAGCATCAGCCCGGCGGTGATGGAGCTGCTGCGGACCGGGACGGGGTACGGGGCGCCGCCCTTCGACGGCCCGATCTTCACCGACGACCTCAGCGGGATGAAGGCGATCACCGATCGGCTGAACGTCCCGCAGGCGGTCGGGGCGGCGTTGACGGCGGGTGCGGACGTGGCGCTGTGGCTGACCACCGCCGAGGTGCCTGCCGTGCTCGACCACCTGCAGCAGCTGATGGCGTCGGGGGAGCTGAGCGAGGACCAGGTCGACGCGTCGGTGCTGCGGGTCGCGGGGGCGAAGGGCGTGCTCAGCTGCTGATCGCCGGGGCGGCGTCCGCCCGAACGGCCGGTTCGGGGAGGATGGGACACGCTGCCGCACGGCAGACGCCCATTCTTACTCTAGAGTAAGATCGACTTCGGGTGCCACGTCCGACGGGCCCCCGACTCTGGAGGACTCATGGCTGGCGGAACCAAGCGGCTCCCCCGGGCGGTGCGTGAGCAGCAGATGCTCGACGCGGCCGTCGAGGTGTTCTCCGCCAACGGATTTCACGAGACGTCGATGGACGCGATCGCCGCGACCGCGCAGATCTCCAAGCCGATGCTGTACCTGTACTACGGCTCCAAGGACGAGTTGTTCGCCGCCTGCATCCACCGGGAGGGCCTGCGCTTCGTCGAGGCCATCACGCCGGCGGCGGACCCGCACCTGACCCCGCGCGAGCAGCTGCGCGCCGCGCTGGTGGGATTCCTCGGGTTCGTGGACGAGAACCGGTCGTCGTGGATGGTGCTCTACCGCCAGTCGATCGGCCAGCAGGCGTTCGCCAGTCAGGTGCGGGGGAGCCGGGAGCGGCTGATCGAGCTGACCGCGCGGCTGCTCGAGTCCAGCACCAAGGACCCCGACGAGGGCATGGACTTCGCCATCATGGCCGTCGCCCTGGTCGGCGCCGGTGAGGCGGTCGCGGATCGCGTCGCCGGCGGGGAGATCGCCGTCGGCGCGGCGGCGGACCTGCTGGAGAACCTGGCCTGGCGCGGCCTGGCGGGAAAGAAGCGCGACCACTAGGCACCTGCGGCGCTCGTGCCGCGAACCAGCCGCATGAACGTACCGTTCATTCGATGAGATCGAATGAACGGAAGCGTTCATTCGATCTCATCGAATGAATGTGCCGTTCACTCGTTCGTTCGCCCGCCCGGTGGCCGGGCGAGCGAACGAACGCGGGTCCGACGCCTACCGCAGGGTCGCGGTGAGGTGCGGGTAGCCCTTCTTGGGGTGACGCAGGGCCAGGTCCCATCCCGAACCCTCGGGCCCGGTGACCTCGTCGGCGTACACGTTCACCGTCGCCGGCAGCACCACCGGCTTGCCGAACTTCACCCGGTAGGTGACCGCGTCGGGAATCCGGCCCTCGACCGAGCCGAGCACCGCGGCGGCGCTCCACATGCCGTGCGCGATGGTCCGCGGGAACCCGAAGGCCTTGGCGCCCAAGGAGGAAACGTGGATCGGGTTGCGGTCGCCGGAGACTGCGGCGTAGCGGCTGATGGTCGACTGGTCCACCCGCAGCGTCCGCATCGGGCGCGGCGGCGCGGCCTCGGTGCGGGCCTCCCGCGGCTCCTTCGGCGCATCGGTGGGATGCATCTTCAGGAACGTGCTGACCTGACGCCACACCAGTTCTCGTCCCACCGAGATCTCACTGACGAAGTCCACCTGGGTGCCCTTGGCGTGCGGGCGCAGGTTCTCCGCGTGCACCTTCAGGTCCAGCGGCTCGGCCACCGAGATCGGCCGGAACTGCTCGATCACGTTGTCCGTGTGCACGGAACCGATTGCCGGGAAGGGGAACTCGTTGGCAACCATCAGTTTCATCACCAGTGGGAACACCAGGGTGAACGGGTAGGTGACCGGCAGCGTGTCACCGAATCGCAGGCCGCAGGCGCGGGTGTAGGCGGCCAGGTTGTCCGGGTCCACCCGCACGTCCTCGAGGGCGAGGGTCTGCTCGGGCAGCCGCCTGCTCCCGGACGGGCGCCGCAGCGGCAGCGCGCCCAGCGCCGCCCGGGCGTAGATGTCCAGGGTGCCGGGCCGCTCGCGCAGCCGCACCACCTTGGTGGCCATCAGGCGCCCAGCAGCGACTGGCCGCACACCCGGACGACCTGGCCGGTGACGGCGTTGGACGCGGGGCCGGCGAAGTACGCGACGGTCTCTGCGACGTCGACGGTCTGCCCACCCTGTAGCAGCGAGGACATCCGGCGGCCGGCCTCGCGGGTGGCGAACGGGATGGCCGCGGTCATCGCGGTCTCGATGAACCCGGGGGCGACGGCGTTGATGGTGATCTCGTGCTCGGCGAGCACCGGCGCGGATGCCTGCACCAGGCCGATGACGCCGGCCTTGGAGGTGCCGTAGTTGGTCTGCCCGCGGTTGCCGGCGATGCCCGCGATGGACGAGACGTCCACCACCCGTCCGCCCTTCTTCAGCGCGCCCTTGGCCACCAGGTACTCGGTGATCTTCTGCGGTGCCAGCAGGTTGACGTTCATGACCAGGTCCCAGCGGCTGGAGTCCATGTTGGCGAGCAGCTTGTCGCGGGTGATGCCGGCGTTGTGCACGATGATGTCGGCGCCGTCGTGCCGCTCGAGCAGGTGTGCCGCCAGTCGCTCGGCGGCGTCGGCCGCGGTGACGTCCAGTGCCAGGGCGGTGCCGCCGACCTTGTTCGCGGTCTCCGACAGCGCCTCGCCTGCCGCGGGGATGTCCGCGCACACCACGTGCGCGCCGTCGCGGGCGAGCACCTCGGCGATTGTGGCGCCGATGCCGCGGGCGGCGCCGGTGACCACGGCGACCTTGCCCTCGAGCGGGCGATCCCACGAGTCCGGGGCGACGGAGTCGGCGGCGCCGACCCGGATGACCTGGCCGGAGACGAACGCCGACTTCGCCGAGAGCAGGAAGCGCAGGGTGGACTCGAGCCCGGACAGCCCGGTGGCGGCATCGGGGGAGACGTAGACCAGCTGGGCGGTGCCACCGCGCTGGAGCTCCTTGCCGACGCTGCGGGTGAAGCCCTCGAGCGCGCGCTGGGCGATGTGGGCGTCGACGCTGCCGGTCTCCTCGGGGGTGGTGCCGAGGACGACGATGCGGGCGCACGCGGAGAGCTTGCGCATCTGCGGGGCGAAGAACTCGTAGAGCTGCTCGAGCTCGGTCACCTGGGTGATGCCGGTAGCGTCGAACACCAGTCCGCCGTTGCGGTCGTCGTGCGGCTGGCTGAACGTGTAGTCGGAGAGCAGCGCGCGCACCGGCTCGACGAGGCGGCCGTTGCCGCCGATCAGCAGCGGGCCGGCGAGGGCAGGCTCGCCCGCCCGGTACCGGCGCAGTTTCTCGGGCTGCGGGAGCCCGGTCTGCTTGGCGATGAACGCGCCCGGCGCGGACGAGAGGAACTGGGAGTAGAGGTCGGGAGCGCCCTTGCTGGCTGCCACGGTCCACCTTCTTCGTCGATCGGGCACCCGGGTCCGGGTGCAGTGTCGACATTGAACTTACTCTGGAGTAAGTTCAAAGTCGAGGCAGGACCCCACCGCCGAGCGGATCGCACATACATGGAGACCGACGTGACCCCGAGAGCCCGAACCAGCAAGCCGGCTGCCGCATCCAAGACGGCCAAGAGCGCGGCCCCCGCGCCCACCGGCAGGCAACTGCGCCGCGTCGCGATCGTCGGCGGCAACCGCATCCCCTTCGCCCGCTCCGACAAGGCGTACGCGCAGGCGTCCAACCAGGACATGTTCACCGCCACGCTGGACGGCCTGGTGAGCCGGTTCAACCTGCAGGGCGAGCAGCTCGGCATGGTGGTCGGCGGCGCGGTGCTCAAGCACAGCCGGGACTTCAACCTGATGCGCGAAAGCGTCCTGGGCAGCGCACTGAGCCCGTACACCCCGGCCTACGACCTGCAGCAGGCCTGCGGCACCGGCCTGCAGTCGATCGTCGCGGTCGGCGACGCCATCGCGGCCGGCCGGATCGACTCGGGCATCGGCGGCGGCGTGGACACCACCTCCGACGCGCCGATCGCCGTGAACGACGACCTGCGTGAGTTCCTGCTCTCGATCAACCGCGCCAAGTCCACCGGCGACCGGGTCAAGCTGCTCGGCAACGTCCGGCCGGCGATGGTCGGCCTGGAGATCCCGCGCAACGGCGAGCCCCGCACCGGGATGTCGATGGGCGACCACGCCGCGATCACCGCCAAGGAGTTCGGCGTCCGTCGCGAGGACCAGGACGAACTGGCCGCCGCGAGCCACAAGAACATGGCCGCCGCCTACGACCGCGGCTTCTTCGACGACCTGGTCACCCCGTTCCTGGGCCTGACCCGCGACGACAACCTCCGGCCCGGCTCGACGGTGGAGAAGCTCGCCACCCTCAAGCCGGTATTCGGCACCAAGCTCGGCGACGCCACCATGACCGCAGGCAACTCGACGCCGCTGACCGACGGCGCGTCGGCCGCGCTGCTCTCCACCGACGAGTGGGCGGCGGAGCGGAACCTGCCGGTGCTCGCGTACCTGGTGGACTCCGAGACCGCGGCGGTCGACTACGTGCACGGACCCGACGGCCTGCTGATGGCGCCGACCTACGCGATCCCGCGTCTGCTGGCCCGCAACGGCCTGACGCTGCAGGACTTCGACTACTACGAGATCCACGAGGCGTTCGCCTCGGTGGTGCTCGCGACCCTGCAGGCGTTCGAGTCCGATGAGTACTGCAAGGAGCGGCTCGGCCTGGACGGCGCGCTCGGCGCCATCGACCGCAGCAAGCTCAACGTGAACGGATCGTCGCTCGCGGCCGGGCACCCGTTCGCCGCGACCGGCGGCCGCATCGTCGCGTCGCTGGCGAAGATGCTGGCAGAGAAGGGGTCGGGCCGTGGCCTGATCTCGATCTGCGCGGCGGGTGGCCAGGGCGTCACCGCGATCATCGAGCGCTAGACCGAACAACCCGCCAGATCCACCAAGAGGGGGTCGCCGAGCCTTGCTCGGCGGTCGAGGTACGGCCCGGAATCATGTTGATTCCGGGCCGTACGTCGTTCTGGGGGAAGAACGCGAGCCATCGCCGTCCACGCAGTTGGGCCCGCCGAGTTGCGGGGCGGGACGAGGCGCCGCGTTCCCGCACGCATGGGCGGTGCGAGGCAGGGCCGACCGACAGTCGGCGGGTCCCAGACCCGACCTCACGGCAGCGCCGGGTGTGGGACGGGTGGGGCGCGTGTTCGGTCTCGGGAAGGTTACGGATGGCCCGCTGGTGGTGTTCGTGTCGTTATCAAGTGCGCATCAGCACCGGGACGGGGGATGTTAGCTGGGGCACTGATCTGCCGCCCTGGGCCGGGTCGCGGAGGTGGCCCGTGACTGGCGGTGCGACCGCTACGGAACGGCTACGAACGCCGCCTCCCGCGCCGTGTGTCGCCTTCCCCTCCCGCATCGGATCGAAACCAGTATTCCGAATAATGCTGTTGTAGTACAACAATTTTCATTCGAGTTCGATGATCCGAGCCGCTCGCCCGTCGGTGCGTTTCCGGCGGCCGTCAGATTGCGGGAGTGTTGCCGCATCGGGTACTTCTGGACGGTGTACGAACCGTTCTGAATGTCAACTCGACACGCCACAAACTCGAGTGTGACGCTCGTCTCGATTGGTTGAAATGTTGGCCACCTGCGACGTTACCTGGTTGTGACCTAATTGCTGCTCGACGGTGATCTGAGGGATGGGGAAGTCCTTCGAACACCCGCGGCATCCGTTCGCCAGGCCGACGCGCCTTTCGGCCGAATCTTGGAGTCCGACCTTGCACGTTTCACACTCGCGCCATTTCCGTGCGGCCATTGCCGCCGCCGCCTTGACCACCTCGGTCGTCGGTTTCGTCGGCCCCGGCGTCGCCGCGGCCGACACCGCTGACACCGTCGCCGCGGGCGTCGTCGCCGCGCCGGTCCGGTTCCACGAGGCTGGCGACCTGTTCAAGACCCTCAAGTTCGGCACGCTGCCCGGCGCCGACTCCGGGTCGGCCGACGAGGCTGCGCCCGCGTCCGCGGAGCCGGCACCGGAGGCCGTTCCGGCACCCCCCGCTGCGGTGACCCCCGACGAGCTGGCACGCATTGTGCCCGGCATGCCCGCGGAGAAGATCGCGGCGTACGTCGAACCCCTGAACGCGGCGATGGCCCGCGGCGGTATCGACAACCCCGTCCGCCAGGCCGCCTTCATCGCGCAGCTCGCCGTCGAGTCCGACGGGTTCCGGACGTTCGAGGAGTACGCGTCCGGGCGAGCCTACGAGGGCCGAGCGGACCTCGGCAACATCCAGGCGGGTGACGGGGAGCGTTACAAGGGCCGCGGCGCCATCCAGATCACCGGCCGCCACAACTACGAGCAGGTGAGTCAGTACACGGGCGTCGACTTCGTCGCGCAGCCCGAGCTTCTCCAGGCGCCGGAGAACGCCTTCACCACCGCCGCCTGGTACTGGACCTCGCGGAACCTCAACCAGGTCGCCGACACCGCCGGCATCGTCCGGGTGTCCGAGCTCGTCAACGGCGGCCACCACGCCCTCGAGCGGCGGGTGCAGGACTTCCAGCGCGGACTGGACGTTCTGCTCCACCCGTGACGCCCACGGCGGTCGCCGCCGTCGAGCGCTGACGCGACTCACCACACAGGGCCCTTCTGTTCGGTACCCACCGAACAGAAGGGCCCTGTTCTGTTTGCTCCGGGCCGGTGCGTCCGCACCAGTCCCGCGTGGTCACCCGCGCTGAGGCGGCGGACGGAGTCGACGGTGACGACCGTGGGCCGTTTCCGGGCCGCTCTCGGTGGCCGCCGCCGAATATGGCGCGCCCGGCCGTCACGTCGGTGTGCGCGGTCCGCCCGATAGCGACCGAGTTGCCAGCCGGACTGGGCATTGCTGCCCCGGAGTGACGCGTTGGACACGGACACGCCGTGGTGATGCGGGCATCAGGCCCCCGGTGTGCGGATCGCGCCGTAGCGTCATACCCAATCGCCGTCGGTTTGCTCGGGGGATGGTCGAGTGCGGACGGTCGCTGCGAGTGTGCGGCGCTGCCCGGCGACGGCCACGGTCCGACGGTTGCCGCAAGGAGCCTGCATGTAATGCCTGGTAGGGGCACGAATTGCGGCATCGGAAACCGGATCGGAAATCTCTTGTGATGGATGTGTAACGCCTTGTGATCCGACCCCGATACCCAAGTAGTCCCGCGTTGCAGCCAGACCCCCGACCCGGCTGCAATGCGGGACTACCTATATCTGCGGGCCGTCGTCGCCCCTCCTCCGTGCCCCCCTTCGGCCGATTCCCGGCCCACGTATCGGCAGTGCACGTTTTGTCCCGTCTACCCTTGAGTTTCGGAAATGACCTGGCTTCGGCGGGGTGAAGCAATCAGTGGGAGGGCCGTGATGATCGGCGCCAACGGCGACATCGGTGGAGATTCGGGCAAACGGGCGGAAACCGGCCCCGAATCGGAGGCGCGGGACACCGCGCCCGACGTCGACGAGGGGAAGACGGAACGGATCTCGCTCGAGCGCGATATCGCCCCCGAGACCACGGCTGACGAGGTTGCCACGTCCGCGGCCGACGCCGAGGCAGCGCACGACACGGAGGCTGTGAACGCCGCCGACGCCGTGAACGAGGTCGCCACCCCCGCGGGGTCCGCGGTCGATGTGAATCCGTCCGCGGATGCACCGTCCGCGGGTGCTGACCCCGACTTGCCCGATGACTCCGCGGCGCCGGTGGACGCATTCACGGTGCCCGCCGTTGATCAGGGGGAGGTGCAGACCGAGGTGCTGTCCGTGGTGCGGGTCGAGCCGACGGCGGCCCAGTCGTCGGAAGAGCCGCCGACCACCGTCGTCGCCCTGCCGCGGTCGATCACTCCGTCCTCGCAGCCGCAGCCGCAGCCGCAGCCGCAGCCGCAGCCGCAGCCGCAGCCGCAGCGGGCTGCGCCGCAGCCGCACCAGGCTCAGGCTCAGGCGGCCCAGCAGGCCCAGCAGGCCCAGCAGGCCCAGCAGCAGGCTGCGCCGCAGCTCCACCAGGTTCAGGCCCAGGTTCACCTGCCCCAGCACGCTCAGCCCCAGTCGCCGCCCTCGGAGCCCCGGGGACTCAACTCCGACCCCGTGCCCTCCGACCGCACGGGCGGTCCCGGTCGGGCCACCGGCGTGAAGGTCGCGATCGGTGCGGCCGCCGCGCTCGCCGTCGGAGTCCTCGCGTACGGGATCGACTACGCGACGTCCGCGGACGCTGTGCCGCGCGGTGTCTCCGTGGCGGGTGTCGACGTCGGCGGGCTGGCCCCGGAGGAGGCCGAGGAGCGCCTTCGCGCGGAGCTCGGCCCGCGGGTCTCGCAGCCTGTCGCGGTGACCGCCGGCGAGGTGACCACCGAGATCGTTCCGGAACAGGCCGGACTCGGAGTCGACTGGTCCGCCACCCTGGATCGGGCGGGGGCCCAGCCGCTGAACCCGGTGACCAGGCTGACCTCGTTCTTCTCCCATCGCGAGATCGGGACGGTCCCGACGCGGGACGACGTCCTGCTCACCGCCGCCGTCGAGGGACTGCGGCCGCAGACGGACCTCGCGCCGGTCGAGGGCGGTGTCGTGTTCGCCGGCGCAACCCCGACGGCGGTGTCGCCGCGCGTCGGCCAGAGCCTCGACGGTGCGGGCGCCGTCGAGGCCCTGGCCGCGGACTGGGCGGCCGTCGGGGGCGTCGAGCTGCCGGTCAACCTGGCGCCGGTCTCGGTAACGCAGGCCGGAGTGGACCGCGCGCTGCAGGACGTCGCGATCCCGGCCACGGTCGGGGACATCACCGTGACCGGGAAGGACGGCGAGTCGGCGGTGCTGCGACCCGACGACGTCGGCGCGGTGCTCTCGTTCGTGCCGGACGGCAACGGCGGGCTGGCCCCGAAGTTCGACACCGGAGCCGCGATCGGGCTGCTGGCCCCGCAGTTGGCGTCCACGGAGGTCAAGCCGCGGGACGCGAGCTTCACCTTCGCCGGCAGTTCGCCGACGGTGGTGCCGTCGGTCAGCGGCAACATGGTCGAGTGGCCCAAGACTCTCGCGCAGCTGCCGGAGCTACTGGCCGATCACGGAAACCGCACCGTTGCAGCGGTTTACGAGACCAAGGAGCCGGCGCTCACCACCGCTGCCGCAGAGGGTCTCGGCGTCCGTGAGGTGATCGGCGAGTACACCAGCGGCGGCTTCGAGTACGCGTCCGGCGTGAACATCGGGCTCGCCGCCGAGGAGATCAACGGCGCACTGGTGAAGCCGGGGGAGACCTTCTCGCTCAACGGTCACACCGGCCCCCGCGGCGCGGCCCAGGGCTACGTCGAGTCCGGGATCATCAACAACGGCAGGCCAGACAAGGCGGTGGGCGGCGGCATCAGCCAGCTCGCGACCACGCTGTACAACGCGTCGTACTTCGCGGGCATGAAGGACGCCGGACACACCGAGCACAGCTACTACATCTCGCGTTACCCGGCCGCCCGTGAAGCCACCGTGTTCGACGGCGCGATCGACCTCAAGTTCACCAACACCGCCCCGACGGGCGTGGTGATCGAGGCGGTGGGCACGGATTCCGATGTGACGGTGCGCTTCTGGGGAACCAAGTCGGTGGACGTGGAGTCGATCTCCGGAGATCGGTACGCCGAAACCTCGCCGAACACGGTGAACCTGCCCAGCGGTTCCGGTTGTATTCCGTCCAGCGGCGCAAAGGGGTTCACCACCAGCGACACCCGGGTGATCACCGATCGCCGGACCGGTGAGGAGATCTCGCGGCACACCCGGACGGTCAAGTACGACCCGGTGCCGATCGTCAACTGCAAGTAGGGTCAGCCGGCGACCGCCGCCACGGCCGCGGTCGCCGAACCTCCAGGGCGACAAGAGGCCAGGCGCAGACAACACTGCCGCGCACCGGAGAACCGGTGCGCGGCAGTGTTTTCGGTGTTGCCGGGTGTCTCCACCCGGCGGACTCGGAAGCTCCTAGAAGGCGGCCTCGTCGAGTTCCATGATGTCGTTGTCGACGGCCGCGACGATCGCGCGGCTCGCGGTCAGCTCCGGCAGCACGTTCTTCGCGAAGAAGGACGCGATGGCGACCTTGCCCTCGTAGAAGGGCTTGTCCTTCTCCGATGCGCCGCCGTCGAGGGCCGCGAGGGCGATCTCGGACTGGACCAGCAGACGCCAGCCGATCAGCAGGTCGCCGACGGCCATCAGGAAGCGCACGGAGCCGAGGCCGACCTTGTACAGCTCGGTCGGCTGCTCCTGCGCGCCCATCAGGAACCCGGTGAGGGTGGCGGCCATGGTCTGGACGTCCTCGAGGGCGGTGGCCAGCAGGGCGCGGTCGCCCTTGAGGCGGTCGTCGCCGGTCTCGCTGTCGATGAACTGCTTGACCTGCCCGGCCACGTGGGCCAGGGCGACGCCGCGGTCGCGGGCGATCTTGCGGAAGAAGAAGTCCTGCGCCTGGATGGCGGTGGTGCCCTCGTACAGCGAGTCGATCTTCGAGTCGCGGATGTACTGCTCGATCGGGTAGTCCTGCAGGAAGCCGGAGCCGCCGTAGGTCTGCAGGCTGTCGGTCAGGTACTGGTAGGCCCGCTCGGAGCCGACACCCTTGACGATCGGGAGCAGCAGGTCGTTGACGCGGAACGCGGTGTCCTTGTCGGCGCCGGAGACCAGCTTGGCGACCTCTTCGTCCTGGTGCGCCGCGGTGTAGAGGTACACCGCGCGCAGTCCCTCCGCGTACGCCTTCTGCATCGCGAGGCTGCGACGGACGTCCGGGTGGTGGGTGATGGTCACGCGGGGCGCGGCCTTGTCGGTCATCTGCGTCAGGTCGGCACCCTGCACGCGCGCCTTGGCGTAGTCGAGCGCGTTGAGGTAGCCGGTGGACAGGGTGGAGATGGCCTTGGTGCCGACCATCATTCGGGCGTGCTCGATGACGTCGAACATCTGGGCAATGCCGTTGTGGACCTCGCCGACCAGCCAGCCCTGGGCCGGCACGCCGTGGCCGCCGAAGGTCAGCTCACACGTGGTGGACGCCTTCAGGCCCATCTTGTGCTCGACGTTGGTGACGAAGACGCCGTTGCGCTCGCCGAGCTCGTTCTTCTCGAAGTCGAAGTGGATCTTCGGGACGAAGAACAGGCTCAGGCCCTTGGTGCCCGGTCCGGCGCCCTCGGGGCGGGCCAGCACCAGGTGGAAGATGTTCTCGAACATGTCGTCCGAGGTGGCGGACGTGATGAAGCGCTTGACGCCCTCGATGTGCCAGGAGCCGTCGTCCTGCTGGATCGCCTTGGTGCGCCCGGCGCCCACGTCGGAGCCGGCGTCCGGCTCGGTGAGGACCATGGTGGCGCCCCAGCCGCGCTCGACGCAGGTGGCGGCCCACTGCTTCTGCTCGTCGGTGCCGTTGGTGTAGAGCACGTTCGCGAAGGACGGGCCGGCCTGGTACATGAAGGCGGCGGGCTGCGCGCCCAGCATCATCTCGGCGATGGCCCACACCAGGGCGCGGGGGACCGGCACGCCGCCGATCTCCTCGTCGAGGCCCATGCGGTACCACTCGGCGTCCCACATGGCCTTGAAGGACTTCTTGAAGGGCTCGGGCAGGGTCGCCTCGTGCGTCTCGGTGTCGAACACCGGCGGGTTGCGGTCGGCGAAGGCGAACGACTCTGCCAGCGGACCCTCGGCGAGGCGCGCGACCTCGGACAGCATGTCCTTGATGGTCGCGGCGTCCAGGTCGCCCCAGGTGCCTGCGCTCAGTGCGTTCTCGAGACCCAGCACCTCGAAGAGGTTGAACTCCAGGTCACGGACGTTGCTCTTGTAATGGCCCATGTCTTCTTACTCTCCCGGTGAGGTGCGGTCTCGCTGTGTCGGTACCGCCCAAGTATAGCTACTCGTCGGTAACTTAGGCGATGTTACTCGCGATTCAGTTAGCTGCCAAGAGGTGGATTCGTCGCGATCACCACCAGGTCCTCTGTGACGCCCGATTCGGTGCCACGACCCTGTGGCGTGATCGTGACCCGGAGCCCGGTCCCTTCCAGATCCTCGGCGAGTTCATTTGGGCGGCAGAGTGTTTCGAGCTCGACGGGGAACTCCGAATGCTCGGTGGCGGCGTGTCCGAGGATCAGCAGGGTGCCGCCCAGGGTCAGCGCGCCCGCCGCTCGGCGCAACAGCGCCCGCCGCTCCGACCTGGGCAGATGCAGGTAGGACAGGAGTACGAGGTCATAGTCCGACGGCAGTTCGACCTGCGTCACATCGGCACGCACCCAGTCGACGCGATCGCGGACCGACCTGGGCGAATGCGCGGCCGCGCGGTGGCCCTTGGTCAGCGCGACGGTGGAGAAGTCCACCGCCGTCACGCGCCACCCCCGGTTGGCCAGCCACAGCGCGTTCCGGCCCTCTCCGCAGCCGAGGTCGAGCGCACGACCGGCGGTCAGGGCGGTCGCCACTGCCACCACGGTCGGATCGGCCGCCGCGCCCCAGGTGAGTTCGTCGCCCGCGTACCTGGCGTCCCAGTCGTGTGCATCCATGCGCGTGACCGTAGTGGTGGGGTCGGCCCCCTCGGTCAGCGGTTGAGCTGGGTGTGCATCAGCAGCACGTTGTAGTTCGAGTGCACGGTGGTGAGGAAGTAGAGGTCCGGTCCCGACGACCAGGGATGGATGTAGGCGCCGTAGGCGGTCGGCAGCTCGCGGGCGTCGAGCAGCACCTCGGGTGGGCTCCACGGGCCGCTGGGGCTGGGTGAGCGGCGCATGACCACCGAGTTGAAGTCGTCGGTGGTGAGCATGACGAACTGTCCGAGGAACTCGTTGTACGCGACGGAGAGCTCCCCGACGCCGCCCTGCACGATCGGCGCCGCGGCGTTGACGTCGCCCTTCTTCCACGCGGTGCCGTTCCAGTACTCGTAGGCGCCGAGGTCGCGGATCGCCTTCTCCGGCACCCGCGCGACGTAGACCAGCCCGCCGCGGCCCGGCGGGGTGCCGTACTCGTAGACGAATCCGCCGTCCTTGACGAAGGCGTTCATCTGGAAGTTCCGGTTGCCTCCGGTGCTGGGACGGTTGGTCTCGGTGGCCTGCGTCCAGTTCTCGCCGTTGTCGGTGGAGAAGGACAGGCCGGAGTAGTTCGTCTCCCACTGTCCCGGCGTGCCCCAGTTCTTGACCGACATCAGAGACATGTACTGCACCCCGTCGACGGCGACGCCGGCCGTCGGGATGCGGCTGATCTCAATGAACGGGATCTTCGGACTGGGCACCAACTCCTTCGCCTGGCCCAGGAGGTCGCGCGGCGTGCTGCCGAAGGTCATGCCGTCGGCGAGGTTGCGGTCGTCGCTCCGGTACAACGTGTTGCTGCGCCAGGACCACAGGCTGCCGGCGAGCAGATTTGGCACGCCGAGGCCTGCGGTGTCGCCGAACGCGGTGAGGACCTCGCCGCGGCCGTTGTCCCACATGATGCCGAGATCGGTGCCGAGGACGTTGGTGTCCTGGGTCCGGTTGGGGCTGAGCAGCCCGGTGGCCTGGGCCACCGCGGTGGTGCGTCCGTGCAGCGTGGGCAGGCCGTTTGTGCCGTTCAGGCCAGGAATTGGATTCACCGTGTTTGGGTCGGCGGCGGCGGGTGCGGCGAGCACCAGCAGCGTCGCCATGCCAAGAATCGAAGCTTGTACAAGTGCCCTGGTGCGCGCAGTCCTCACGAGAAATCCCTCCGGCTTCCGTGTGTGGGGTCAGCCGGTGTACGGCTCGGTGAAACGCCGCCGACACCGACGTACATGTTAGTGACGCAGCACACATTTGTCCGTGTGAGTTGCGGGGCTGGTGTGAATCGGGAGGTTTCGCCACCGCCGCCGACGGCTAAACTGAAACAGGTTCTTGTCCGAGTTCGTGTCGGGGCGAGGGCGTCGCACAGTACGGTGTCGTGAGAAGTTCGCCGGTTCGACCGGGTGCCCGATGCGGCATTTTTGAAACAAGAGGAGACATGGTTATGGGCGCAGTTATCGCGAACTCGACGGAGCTTCGGCATTCCGCGTTGCTCGGTTTGGGTGCGTACCGCCCGAAACGTGTCGTGACCAACGACGAGATCTGTGAGCACATCGACTCGACCGACGAGTGGATCCAGTCGCGGTCGGGCATCAAGACCCGGCGGTTCGCCGGCGAGGACGAGTCGGTGCTGGCGATGTCCATCGAGTCGGGACGCCGCGCGCTCGAGGCCGCGGGCGTCAGCCCCGAGCAGATCGGCGCGGTCGTCGTCGCGACCTCGACCTACCCCGTGCAGACGCCGTCCTGCTCCGCGCTGGTCGCGGACGCGCTGGGCACCGGCGGGGCGGGCGCGATCGACGTGCACGCCGGCTGCGCGGGCTTCTGCTACGCGCTGGGCCTGGCCTCCGACCTGGTGCGCGCGGGGACCGAAGAGTACGTCCTGGTGATCGGTGTGGAGCGGATGAGCGACTCGACCGAGCCCACCGACCGCTCGGTGCGCTTCATCTTCGGCGACGGCGCGGGCGCCGTGGTCGTCGGCCGCGGCGAGGAGACCGGAATCGGACCCGTCGTGTGGGGTTCGGACGGCGCGCAGGGCACCGCGATCCGCCAGGAGCCGGACTGGGTCGACTTCGCCACCAACCCGACCCAGAAGCGGCCGTGGATCAAGATGGAGGGCACCTCGGTGTTCCGCTGGGCCGCCTTCGAGATGGGCAAGATCGCCCTGCAGACCCTCGACAAGTCCGGGGTCGCCATGGAGGACCTGGACGCGTTCATCCCGCACCAGGCCAACGCCCGCATCACCGACGTGATCGCTCGCAGCATCCACCTGCCGGAGACCGTCGCGGTGTCCAACGACATCGCCGAGACGGGCAACACCTCCGCCGCGTCCATCCCGCTGGCGATGGAGGAGATGCTCCGCACCGGCAAGTCCAAGGAAGGCGACACGGCGCTGCTGGTGGCGTTCGGCGCGGGCCTGGCCTACGCCGGCCAGGTCGTGAAGATGCCGCGGCTCGCCGAGGCCTGATCCTCGCTTGTTGTCCCTGAGGGCGTTCCCCACGATCGTGTGGGGGACGCCCTCAGTCGTTTCCGTGCCGGACGCGACGGCGTGGGCGCGCTGGGTGGGGGCGGGTCCTTCCCGTGACAGAGAAAAGAGCAGCGGGCGCGTCCTGGAGACGCGCCCGCTGCCCGGGACTAACGATGGTGCGATGTGATCAGGACGATCCGAAGAGGCCGTCCGCCGAGCCGGTACCGCCGGTGCCGGGGGTCTCCACTGCGGTCACGTTGACCACCGAGGCGTCCGACGACGAGCCGAGGAAGCCGGCCGCGCCGCTGTACACGGCGGTGACGCCGTGCGCGCCGACGGCGGTGAAGCTGTGGGTCAGCGTGGCCGTCCCGCCGGTCACCTGGACCGGGGCGCCGATCGCGGTGGTGCCGTCGAAGAACTGGACGGTGCCGCCGGCCTGGCCGGGAGCCACGGTGGCGGTGAGCGTCGCCGCCTCACCCGGGGCCGCGGTGGCCGGGGCCTCGAGCGTGGTGGTGGTGCGGGACTCGTTGGGTGCCGGGACCGAGACCTCGATGTTGCGGGCCGCGGCGGCGGACGCCGTGAATCCCTTGGTGCCGTTGAACTTCGCGGTGATCGCGTGCGTGCCCGCGGTCTCGAACTCGTGCGCCAGCGTGGCGACGGAACCGGCCACGGCGACGGGGGCGCCGATCGCGGTGGTGCCGTCGAAGAACTGGACGGTGCCACCGGCCGGGGCCGGGTCGACGGTGGCGGCCAGGCTCACGGCCACGCCGGTCTTGGCGTGGCTGGGCGTGGTCAGCACGGTGGTGGTGTCGCGGACGACCGTGCTGACGGTGACCGTGCTGGCCGCGGAGGTGGACCCGGCGATCCCGGGGGCACCGAGGTAGACGGCGGTGATGACGTGCGCGCCGTCGGTGTCGAAGACCTGCGGGAGGGTCGCGGTGCCCGCGGTGAGCGGGACCGGTGCGCCCAGGTTGACGCCGCCGTCCTTGAACTGGACGGAGCCGCCGGCGGTGGCCGGGCTGACCGTGGCGGTCAGGTCAACGGACGCGCCGTTGGCCGCGGTCGCGGGGGCCGCGAGCGTGGTCGTGGTGACGGCGTCCGGGCGGGTGACGACCTTGATCGTGGCGAGCGAGCCGGCGCCTGCGTTCAGTGCCGCACCGCCGCTGTCACGCGGCGAGCAGCGGGTCGCGGACCAGTAGGACACCCCGGCGAGCGGGTCCTTCTCGCGGATCAGCGAGGTGTAGAAGTTCTCGTCCGCCTTGTAGTTGCCTGCGTTGCCCGCGGTGCGGATCTTCGGCTCGACGACGGATCCGACGGGCCCGGCCACGGCCTTCACCTCGATCGCCGGGAGCCGGAAGGTGGTGTCCCCGCTGATGTTGACGACGATGCCGCCCTCGGCGCCGTCGTTGCTGCTCGGGCCGTTGCCGACGGTCTGGTTGCCGCCGGACAGGCGCAGCACGGGGCCCTCCGCGTTCGGGGTGCCGTCCTCGGCGACCCGCTCCACTGTCGGTGCGGTGCCGCCGAGGTTGACGGCGGTGCCGGGAACCACGGTGGCGGAGACGAACTGGGCGCCTTCGGGGATCTCGTAGTCGAACTTCAGCCGCGAGACGCTGGCGCGGTTGCGCAGGTTCTCACCCTTACCCGGCAGCGTCACCGCCTTCGGCTGCAGCCGGTAGGTGAAGGTGTCGCCGGTGATCACGGTGGCGGGGGCGTCGACCGTGACGCCGGCGGCGATGGTCTTGTCGGTGGTGTCGAGCAGGCTCTTGAACTTGCCCCAGCAGGCTGCGGTGAAGTCGGTGTTGACGGGTGCGGCGGAGGCCGGGGCGGCGAACATCAGCCCGCCGGTGGCCATCCCGGCGGCCGCGAGGGCCGCCACTGCGCGGCGCATGGGCGCGTGCGACATGAGTACTCCTGAGGTGGTGGTGCGGGTGTGGTGGGTGGTCACGAGCCGAACGGCAGCGAGGCGGAGCCGGTGCCACCGGTGCCGCCGTCGCCCGGCTCGGACGCGGTCACGGCGAAGGGTGCGGAGGTGGACTTCACGTAGCCGGCCGCACCGCTGTAGACGGCGGTGACGGAATGGCCACCCGCGGTGGTGAAGGTGTGCGGCAGGATCGCCGCGCCGTTGACCACGTTCACCGGTCCGCCGATCTTGTCGGTGCCGTCCATGAACTGGACGGTGCCGCCCGCGGATGCGGGGGAGACGGTGGCGGACAGGTCGACGGACTTGCCGACGGTGGCCGTGGGCAGGGCCGTCACCTTGGTGACGGTCGCGACGTCGGACGGCGCCGGGGCGCTGACATCGACGGTGGCCGAGGCCGACTGCGAGGCCGCGAAGCCGAGCGAGCCCTGGTAGGACGCGGTGATGTTGCGGTGTCCGGCGTCGGCGAAGGTGTGCGCCAGGGTGGCGACGCCGCCGACGACCTCGACCGGCGCGCCGATCGGGGCGTTGTCCTCGGAGAACTGGACGGTGCCGCCCTCAGGAGCGGGGGAGACGGTCGCGGACAGTGCGACCGCGGACCCGGAGGTCGCGGTGGCGGGCACGGTCAACGTGGTCGCGGTCGGGGCGGCCACGACGGTGGCGGGCGTGACGTTGACGGTCTTGGCCGCGGAGGTGGAACCGGTGAATCCGTCGGCGCCGCTGAAGACCGCGGTCAGGGTGTGTGCGCCCTCGGCGGCGAAGGTGTGGCGCAGTGCGGCGGTGCCGTTCACGATCGTGGCCGGTGCGCCGATGTTGGTGTCGCCGTCCTTGAACTGGACGGTGCCGCCCGCGGGGGCGGGTGCGACGCCGGCCGAGAGGGTGATCGCGGCGCCGACCGTGGCGTCGGCGGGAGCGGTCAGCGTGGTGGCGGTGTCCACGGCGGGCGCGACGACCTGGATGGTGGTCAACGGCTTGCCGCCGGCGTTGAGCACGCCGCCGCTGCTGTCCTTGGGCACGCACTGGGTGGGCGCCCAGACGGTGCCGACGACCGGCGCGGAGGCCTTGGCCAGCGAGGTGCTGTAGTTCTCGTCGCTGTTGTAGTTCGCGGCGTTGCCGCTCACCCGCAGCTTCGGGGTGATGGTGCCGGGGGCGACGGCGGTGACGGTGACGTCGACGGCGGGCAGCTGGAAGACGCTGTTGCCGCCGGAGTTGGCGGTGCCGTCGAGGTTCTTCTTCCACTTGGGCGCCCGGATGCCGCCCTCGCTGTCGCGGCTGCCGTTCGGGCCGTTGCCGATGACCTCGTTGTTGCCGGACAGGCGCAGGATCGGGCCGTTGGCGTCCACGTTGCCTGCGGTGTTCACGCGCAGCACGCTGGGCGCGACGTTGTCGAGGTTGGCGCCGGTGCCGGGGACCACAGCGGCGCTGACCAGGGTGCTGTTGGCCGGGATCTCGAAGTCGAACTTGATCCGCGAGAGGTTGGTGGTGGTGCCGCCGGACTGCGAGTCCGGGTAGGAGCCGGGGCCGTTCTGGATCCGGTAGGTGAACGTCTCACCCGGGGCGACGGTGGCAGGCGCGGTCACGGAGGCGGAGGCGTCGGCGACCTGGTGCTGGGGGCCGACGAACTTCGAGGGAGTGGCCTGGCAGGCGGTCTTGAAGTTGACGGTGCCCGCCTGCGCGGGTGTACCGATCAGGGCGAGGCCCGCGGTGAGGGCGACGACGCCGGCGGGGGCGACAGCACGGCGAATGATGGATCGAGGCATGGGTAACCCGGTCTTCTCAAGAGATGATGAGTAGAGATCCGGGAAAGTAGAACACGTTCTATCGCTGAATGTGATTGGGTTGGGTTAAATCAATCGACAGCTTCCGGACTTTGGGATTTTCCCTGCCGTTCGCGCGATTCGTGGCGTGCGAACGCAAACACAAAGGGCGCCCCCGTGAACGGGGGCGCCCTTCGGTGCCAGATGCGCGCGCCGCCGGAGCGGCGCGGGTTACTGGACTAAGTCGCTATTTAGACGGTGCGAACGCCGGTGGCCTGCGGGCCCTTCTGGCCCTGACCGATCTCGAACTCCACGCGCTGGCCCTCGTCGAGGGTCTTGAAGCCGCTGCCCTGGATCTCGGAGTAGTGCACGAACACGTCGGGTCCGTCACCGTCCTGCTCGATGAAGCCGAAGCCCTTTTCGCCGTTGAACCACTTGACGGTGCCTTGTGCCACTTTATTACTCCTGTTACTGCGAGCCGGTCCTCAGGTCGAGGTTCCTGGTCTCGTGTACAGAGTGCCACCTCTGGGCCGCTTCGTCTACGCCAGAGCTATGCTCGGCGGTTCTTCATGCAGGCTTTACAGTGCTCCAGCGCGAATGTGGCGTTGATCACATAACGTTATGTTGTCGCTGGTGTGGGCCCGCGGAGGGCCCTCTCGGCGGCCTTTGTGGCAGGTCGGCCACGCGTGTGTCAGTCAAGTCGGCGTGTGTTGCACGCCGCTGCTCTCGTTTGACAGGGCCGGAAATCGGTCATTTGCTGATCGGATGGCAACGGGACGACTTGACGGACGGGTGGCGCTCGTCGCCGGCGCGACCCGTGGTTGCGGGCGGGCGATCGCGGTCGAGCTGGCCCGGGCGGGGGCCTATGTCTACGCAACCGGGCGCAGCAGCCGGCACCAGGGCCGCTCCGAGATCGGCCGCCCGGAAACCATCGAGGAGACCGGCGACCTGATCGTGGCCGCGGGAGTGCGTTGCGGGAGTGCGTTGCGTGTCGACCACCTGGACATCGGCCAGGTCGAGGCCCTGGTCGACCGGATCCGGGCCGAACACGGCCGACTCGACGTCCTGGTCAACGACATCTTCGGCGGCGACCGCTACGCGGAATGGAACAAGCCGATCTGGGAGCACGACCTTGCCGGTGGACTGCGGATGTTGGAGATGGGCGTGCACACCCATCTGATCACCCTGGCCCGGGCCATGCCGCTGGTGCTCGAGACCGGCGACGGCCTCGTGGTGGAGATGACCGACGGAACTCACGAGTACAACCAGAACTACCGGCAGCTGGTCGGCCCCTACTACGACCTGGTGAAGGCCAATGTCGAACGGATCATGAAGGGTGTCACCGTCGAACTCGCCGGCACCGACACCACCTGTGTCGCGGTGACCCCCGGATGGATTCGGTCGGAGGCGATGCTCGAGATCTACAAGGTCGCCGAGGACAACTGGCGCGACGCGGTGCTCGCGGAGCCCAGCTTCGCCATCACCGAGTCGCCCGCCTTCGTCGCCCGGGGGGTCGCCGCCCTCGCCGCCGACCCCGATCGCCGCCGGTTCGCCGGGCAGGTCCTCACCTCCCACGGGCTGGCGGTCACCTACGGCCACACCGACGTGGACGGCAGCCGGCCGGACTGCTGGGGACACATGGCGGCCGGCAGTCCCGAGCCCGTCGACGACTGGCGCTGAGCGTCGTTCAGATCTCGCGCAGGATCGGCCCGCGCGGTCGGAACGGGTCCGCGGCCGACGGGGCGGGTGGGCTCGCGGCCGACGGCGGGTGCGTGCGGAGTCGGTCGAGCACCCGCGCGACCGTGGGGTCGGCCGTGAGCTCGTCGCGCAGGGCCCGCGCCGCCGCATCGGCGGAGTCGCACGCCGCGCGGTGGGTGTCGGCGATCGCCGTCGCCAGGGCGTCGACCCCGCCGGCCGGGGCGGTGTCGGTGATGCGTAGGGCGGTGAGTCGGTGTGCGGCATCGACTTCGACGGTGACGTCACCACGGGTGGACACGGCACTTCCACGGATGCGTGCGACCGCCTGCTCGATCCGCCGGGCCTTCGCCGCGAGATCGTCGAACAGGGTCTCGACCGGGTCGTCCGTCATGGCGGTGCTCCTACGGGTTGGGTCCGGTGGCCGCGGAAAGCCGGCAGCCGGTGCGTGCGCGGAGGACCGCACCGGTGAGGCTGTCGAGATGGATCGTGTCGCCGCCGTCGCTCGACAGCGAGACATCGTGTCGCCCTGGTTGTTCGACGTGGACCTGTAGTCGGGTGAGGCCGGTGGCCGCGGCGAGGTCGCGGGCGGCCCGGAGCACATGCGGCCAGTCGGCGTCGGGGATCGGTGTGCGGGAGACGAGGAACCGGGTCTCGACGGTGCGGCCGTCGGTCGTGGCGTAGGCGCCGCCGCAGCCGTGTTGTTCCCGGTCGCGACCGGGCTCCCAGCGCAGGGTGGGCGAGAGCGCCACCGCAACATCGGCGATCTGCCGGATCGCGTCGGTGACGCGTGACTCGGCCTCCGCGAGGGTGGGCCGGTCCCGCAGGCGGGCGTTGGCGTCGGCGACCGCTGCGGGCGCGTGGCGGTACGGGTCGCCCGGCCGGTCCCCGCAGCCGGCGGCCAGGACCGCCGCGGTGGCCGCGGTCGTAGCGAGCAGTGGGAGGCGATTCCGGTTCATCGGCGCACCGCCAGTTCGGGCAGTCCGGCCACGATCATCGCCATGTTGTATCCCGACATGCGGAGCTCCCCGTTGTCGCCGGGTTGTGAGTACTGGCCGTGGGAGTGCGCCCCGTCGCGAGCGACGCCGTCGGGTCCGGTCCCGGCGTGCACGGCGAGCTGTTCGAAGTCCGATCTGCCCGGGTCGGGCCCGAACAGGTGGGTCCTGCCGACCGCGGTGACAAGCCGGTCCCCGTCCGCCTCCATCACATAGGCATGGCCGTCGGCCAGTCCGAGATCGGATTCGTCGCCGGCGTTGACACCGGGTGAGCCGTAGAACACGGCGTCGTCGACGGGCTGTCCTGGGCTCGGATCCTGCAGTGCCAGTCCGGTGGTCAGGGACCCGTACGAGTGACCGAGCGCGGTCAGGTGTGGGTCGGGCCGCCGGGACGCCACCGACAATCCGTCGTAGAAGCCCGCCAGTCGCACCGCGCCCGCGGCCGCCCGGTCCGGCTGTGCGACCTCCGTCAGGCCACGGACGACGTCCACCGGGCCGCCCGGTCCGGTGGTCTGCGGCGGTTCGTACCCCAGCCAGGCGATGCACGCGACCGTCTCGCCGCGGGGTGCCACCTTCGACTCCGCCGCGGACCTGAGCTCGGTGGCCTCGTCGACCATGCCGGCGAGCGAGTCGCCGACGGTGGTGTTGAGCCCGGGGGTGGTGACGGCGATGTGGTCGGCGGTGTCGGGGTTGCCGACCGCGAACGCCGCCATGCCCCGTTCACCGGACCGCAGGTCGAGCAGCAGCAGCAGGCCGTCGGGGTTGCTCGCCACGATCGCCTCGATCCCGTCGAGGTCGGCGAGCTTGCGCTCGGTGTACCAGAGCGCGGCGTCGTCGTCGGTGAAGGCTCCGCCGAAGAGGTTGCCGTCGAGGTTCGCCCGCAGTCGGCCGCGTTCGGAGACGAGCCGTGCGCGCTCGTCGGCGAACCGGCGCACGTTCGCCGCGTGTCGCGCGTAGGCGGGCAGCCCGTCGCGGTCGCCGACCCAGTCGGGGCGCTCCGAGACGAGCTTGCGTTGCTGCCCCGGAGTCAGCGAATCCCAGAACTTCCGGTTGTCGGCGGCGGTGCCGTGCGCGGGCGGCACCTGCAGGGCCGCGGGTCGGGCAGGCGTTGCCCGCCCGCCGCGCAGGTCGGCGAGCCGCGCGGTGGCGGCGTCCAGGGCCGCGCCGGCGTGGGCGTCGAGCTCGACGGCCGTCGTCAGCGCGGGGACCAGCCGGGCCTCGAAGGCCCTGGCGCGCTCGGACAGCTGCGCCTGGAAGAGCAGGTCGGCCACCGGGTGGCCGCTGACGAACGTCGGCGCCCGCACCCGGCCGTCGTCGGCCACGTGGAACCCGGCTGCGTGTGCCGCGTCGGCGATTGTCAGCGCTGCCGACCTCGCCGGTCCGAGCGCCGCCGCGGCGCCGGCGAACGCGGCGGCCTGGGCGGTCGCCGCGGCCGAGACACGTTGGGCGGATTCCAGTTCCGACGCGACGCGCGCCGCGGCTGCCGTGGCGGCTGAGCCCCGCCAGCTCCCCATGGCGGTGTCCATCCGCGATTCGACCGCGGCCACCGCGGCGGCGAAGGCGCGGCTCGACTCGGCGACCGCGCGTCCGGCGGCGGCGAGGGCGTCCGGGCGCCAGGTGCGCACGTGCGCGAGCGTGGTCACCTAGCGCTCCTCGGCCCCGAGTTGCCGCCGGAAGCGCCGTTCGGCGGCGGCGTAGTCGTCGGCGTTCTCCTTCGCGACGACCGACATCTCCCGCAGGCGATCGGCGGCGCCACGGAGGGCGGTCCACAGTGGAAGACGCGCTCGGTCCGCCGCGCCGCCGACGGCGGACCCCGTCATGGCGTCGGCCGCGGCGGCGACCGGACCGGATGCGTCGGCACACTCGATTTCGTCGGCCTCGGCGCTCAGTGCCGCCGCCAGTGCACGCAGCGCATCGGGATCGACCTCGAGCTGACCTGCCATGGCACCCACCCCATTTCCCGGATCCGGTGTCCTCCGGGATCGGAGCGCGATCGGCACTCCGGACGCGGGAGGTTCACTCGGTCAGACGCGGCCGCCGGCCGTCCGGTTCCGCAGACGGAGGGGCCCTCGCGCGTTCGGGGCCGCCGGAGTTGGGTCGAGCTCCCTGGCCGCGACCCTCGCCTCAGGGTGCTCGCTCAGCCGAAGCCCAGCCACGATCCGGGGGTGAATGCCTCGTAGTGGACCGCGGATTCGGCGATGCCGGCCTCGACGGCGAGATCTCGGGCAGTCCTCATGAACGGCACCGGTCCGCACACGTACACCTCGCCGGTGCGCTGGAAGGACTGCACGTTCAGCGCGGCCTGACTGTCGGCGGTGTAGACGGTCTTGGCGGAGCCGTTGGGCAATTGGGAGACGAGGTCCGCCATCTCGTTGCGGTGCGCGTGCGAGGACGGGGCGGAGTCGACGTGCACGACGCGCACCTGCCGGTCACTGTTCGTCTTCACGAGGTACTGGAGGATGCTCAGGTTGGGGACGATGCCGGACCCGGACGACACCAGCGTGATCGGGGCGTCACCGTCGCGCAGTGTGAGGCTTCCGGACGGCTGCGAGACGATCAGGTTGTCACCGGCGACGACGTCGGCCAGGGCGACCGAGACGATCCCGTTCGGCACCGCCTTGACGGTGATCCGCCAGGATCCGTCGGGCCTGCCGGCGGCGAGACTGTACTGGCGGATCTGGCGAGTCTGGTCCTCGAAGACGGCCGCGACGGAGATGTACTGGCCTGGCCGAAAGTCGGGCAGCGGCGCGCCGTCCATCAGGCCGAGGGTCAGTGCGACGACCCCGGGTGCGACGTTCTCGGTTTCGAGCACGCTGACCGAGGTCCAGACGTGGCCGGGCGCGACGCCCGCCTGCTCGTAGAGCGCCGCCTCCTGCGCGGCCAACGACTTCGCCATCAGCCAGTAGACCTCGTCCCACGCCGCCGCCACCTCCGGCGTGACGGCATCGCCGAGGACTTCGGCGATCGCCGCGAACAGCGGGGTGTGGACGACGTCGTAGTCGACCGGCTTCACACCCAACGACGCGTGCTTGGCGGCGATGCGCGCCATCACCTGGTCGATCGGAGGGGCGTCCTTCGTGATGAGCATCGTGGCGAACGCGGCTACCGCTCCGGCGAGCGCCTTCTGCTGATCCTTGTTCTCCTGGTTCGTCCGGTTGAAC
Source organism: Rhodococcus kronopolitis (assembly GCF_042654025.1). Taxonomy (NCBI): domain Bacteria; kingdom Bacillati; phylum Actinomycetota; class Actinomycetes; order Mycobacteriales; family Nocardiaceae; genus Rhodococcus; species Rhodococcus kronopolitis. Next base: position 390,085 of record NZ_JBHSFO010000004.1, read on the forward strand.
AGATCCCGCTCCAGCGCCGGAACCGCCGCGAAGAGGTTCAGGTAGAAGCGCTCCGAGATCTCACCGATGTGCGGGGCGATGACGGGCAGCGTTGCCTCGATCACCGGGACGGATTCTTCGGAAAGCATGACGAACTCCTTTGGTCTCGACAGGTTCTCGCTGGATGCTGACCACGCTGTGGGCCCGACTGTTCGATGGTGGCGCCGGCTGCACACCGTTGACGTTGTTGTCGCACAGCAGGTGTGCAGCCGGCGGGTCCTACTTCAGGTCAGACGCCGAGCCACGTGTCGGGACCGAACACCTCGTAGTGGATTCGGGAGCCGTCGACGCCCTTCGCCACGGCGATCTTCTTGGCGGCATCGAGGAACGGGATCGGGCCGCACAGGTACACGTCCGCCCCGGCCGGGATTTCGATTGCGCTGCCGCTGATCTGGCCCTCCGCGATGTGTTCGTCGGAGAAGCCTTCGAGGTCCTCGTACCAGAATCGGCCGTCGGCCGAGAGCGCCTTGATCAGCTGCTCGGTCTCCTCGCGATGTGCGTGCGCGGAGGGGGCGGTGTCGGCGTGGTACACCGTCACGCTCCTGGTGTCGCCCTTGGCTGCGAGGTCGTGGAGGAAGCTCACGAACGGGGTGTTGCCGATCCCCGCCGACACCAGCACGACGGGTCCGTCGCCCTGCGGCAGGACAACGTCGCCGAACGGGGGCGACACGACAAGGGTGTCGCCGCTGTCGATCCTCCGGTGTAGGTAGTTCGAGACCTCACCCTCCGGGTCGCCCGACTCCCGCTTCACCGTGATGCGGTAGGTGCTCGGCGTCACCTGGGTGACGCTGTACTGGCGGATCTGCCGTGCTCCGTCGGCGAGGGTGACCGCGACCGAGATGTACTGACCGGCCTTGAACGGGGGGAGGGTCTCGCCGTCGAGGGCTCCCAGCGTGAAGGACGCGACGGTGGCGGTCTCGCGCTGCTTGTCGAGCACCGTGACGGTTTTCCAGATGTTCTCGGCCTGGACGCCGGCCTCGGCGTACAGGTCCTTCTCCGCGTCGATGAGCGCGTCGGCGAGCAGCCAGTAGACCGCGTCCCATGCGCCGGCCACGTCCTCCGTGACGGCGTCGCCCAGGACCTCCACGATCGCCGCGAAGAGGTGCGTGTGGACGACCTCGTAGTGCGCGGGCAGGACGCCGAGCGAGGCGTGCTTGTTGGCGATCCGGCCGATCGTCTCTCGGGGATCGGTGTCGGTGTCGGCGATCAGCAGCGTCGCGAACTGGGCAACCGCTCCGGCGAGCGCGCGCTGCTGCTCACCCCGCGCCTGGTTGCTGCGGTTGAACACGTCCCGTTCCAGGACGGGCGCCGCGGCGAACAGCTTCCGGTAGAACCGCTCGGTGATGGGGCCGAGGTTCTCGCCGACAACCGGAAGGGTTGCACGGATGACGTCGGCATTCTTGTCGGACAGCAATGATTCGGTAATGACTTTCTCCTATGGTCTCGAACTGGCTCGGTCGGGTGTCTGCCTGCAGACAAGCAACTTTCGATGGAGATGACGGCTCGCGGAAGGTATCGCAGCGGGACGTCGGCTTCGGTGCTCAGTCAGACGCTAGCGGGTGGAGTTCCGATACGGCGCCGCTCGCGGGAAGGCCTGCATTCCACCAGTTTCCGGCGAGGCGGCGTGTCGATGTCGCGGTCATTTCCGAGTCGGGGGCACGCTCGCACGTACGCTGCGAGGGGACCGCAGTCATGCGATCGTGCCAACTGCCCGGCGAGTTGCCGCAGGCGTTGGTCGTTCATGCCACCAGAGAGAAGGGGCACCGCGAGATGACCGATGCCAGTGAGGTTCCCGATTTCGCACCGGCCGTCAACGGCGCCGTCGAGGCGGCGATACCGGTGGTGCACGGCATGGGGGTGCGTGCGGTGGAGGCCCGGCGGGGTTACGCGTCGAGCATGGTTCCGGTGGCGGGCAACGGAAACCACTTCGGCGTCATGTACGCCGGCGTGCTGTTCACCGTCGCCGAGATGCTCGGCGGCGCGATCGCCGTTGCCTCCTTCGACGGTGCGGCGTTCTACCCGCTGGTCAAGGACCTGAGGATCAAGTTCACCCGCCCCGCGACGACGGACGTGCGCGCCGAGGCGACGCTCGACGAGGACACGATCGTCCGCGTCACCAGGGAGGCTGCCGAGGTCGGGAAGTCCGACTTCGCCCTCGATGCGACGGTCACCGACGCCGACGGTGTGGTCGTGGCGGTGACGACCGGGCTCTACCAGTTGCGCGCCCACCGGAAGTAGCCGGATCGGGTCCGCGGGCTCAGTCCGGTGCGGGCTCGCCCGACGTGTGCAGGTGGGCGCGCTCGCCGTCGCGGTCGAAGATGGTGAGGATCTCCACGGGGCCGTCGTGCGCACAGATGGCGTGCGGGACCATCGTCGAGAACTCGGCGGCCTCTCCCGGTTCGATCAGCAAGGTCCGTTCGCCCAGGTGCAGTCGCACCGTGCCGGACAGCACGGTGAACCACTCGCGGCCTGGGTGCACGCCGAGGCGTCCCTCGCCGGCGGCTCGTTCGGCGGTGATGCGCATCTTCGCCACGGTCACCCCGTTCATCGCGCCTTCGCGGGAGAGCAGCCAGACCGTCTGGCCCCGCATGTGCTCCGGCTGCGGCCGGATCACCACGTCCTGGTCGTCGGCCGACTCGACCAGCTGATCGAGCGTGGTGCCGAGGGCGCGCGCGATGGGGACGAGCTGGTCGAGCGCGATCCGGCGGTGCCCGGTCTCGATGCGGCTCAGCGTGGAGGGGCTCAGGAAGCAGCGGGTGGCGAGCGCGTCGAGCGACCAGCCCCGGGCCAGGCGCAGGCCGCGGATGCGCTGGCGGATCAGGGCGTCGACATCAGGTTCTTGCGTCATAGGCAAGATGGTATGCCTGATGCGCATACAGCGCTTACGGTGGAGGCATGACACAGCACGACCAGAACGACCACCGCCGGAGCCACGGACACGGCCACGAGCACGGGCATGGTCACGGGCATCGCAACGACGCTGACCTTGCGGACCTCCTCGACCTGGATGCGGAGGTGCACGGCTCGTACCTCGGCGACCTGACCGAGTGGCTGGGACGCCACGCCCCCGTCGCGCCCAGGGCGATCGTCGACGTCGGCACCGGCACCGGCACCGGCAGCCTCGCGCTGGCGAGGCAGTTCCCCACGTCCGAGGTGATCGCGATCGACCGGTCGCCGGTGATGCTCGACCGAGTCCTGGCGGCCGCCCGCGGGCAGGGCGTGGCCGAGCGGATGCGCGTCGTGCAGGCCGACCTCGACCTCGGCTGGCCCGCCGACGTCGGCGGGGTGGACCTGGCCTGGGCGGCGTCGTCGCTGCACGAGGTCGCCGACCCTGACCGGGTGCTGCGCGAGATCCACGATGCGCTCACCCCGGGCGGGCTGCTGGTTGTCGTCGAGATGGACAGCCTCCCGCGCTTCCTGCCGGACGACCCGGGGATGGGCCGGCCCGGGCTGGAGTCGCGCTGCCACGAGCTGCTGGCCAAGGCGGACTGGAACGCGCACCCGGACTGGCGGCCCCACCTCGGCCGGGCCGGCTTCGAGGTCGTCGAGCAGCGCGGCTTCGCGGTCGACGCGGACCCGGCGCCACCGCGCACGGGCCTCTACGCGCGCGCCCACTTCACCCGCATCCGGGCGTTCCTCGACGGTCAGCTGGCCGCCGACGACCTCGCCGCGCTCGACCGCCTGCTGGACGACGAGGACCCCGCCTCGCTCCTGCGCCGCGGCGACCTGACGGTCCGGGGCAGTCGGACCGCCTGGGCGGCGCGCCGACCCTGAGTCGGACCCGCGGCGCCGTCAGGGGAGCGGTTGACCGCCGCGCTGGGCCAGCAGGACGCTCATCAGCCCGGCCTCCTGGCGCTGCGTCGCCGCCATGTCGCGGGCCGCCCGCTTCACCGGCCCGCCGGTGAGCATCGCGTCGGCGGTCTGCGCCATCGCGACGCCGCCCAAGTGGTGGCGGTACATCAATTGGAGGAACAGCACCTCGGCGTCCCGCCCGCGGGCGGCGGTGAGGGCGTCGAGCTCGGCCATCGTCGCCATGCCCGGCATGAGCCCGCCCGGTGCGTTCGGTAGGTCCGGCGCGGTAGAGGGCGCTTGATGGTGGTGTGCGCCGGCGGCATCCGCCGTCATCCAGGACATCGGCTGCCGGATGGTGGGCGGCGCGTCGGCGAGGCGCAGCCAGCCGAGCAGCATGCCGATCTCCACGGACTGGGTGTCGTGGATCTGTCGGGCCATCCTGACGATGCCCGGGTCGGCGCCCGGGTCGAGGCGTTGCGCCATCTGCATGGCCTGCTGGTGGTGGGCCGCCATGTCCTGGACGAATCCGGTCTCGGTGGCGCTGAGCACCGGCTCGACGGCTGGCGGGTCCACCGGGGCGACCAGCGGTCGCAGTGCCGCGCCGATCACCAGCAGCAGCACCGCCAGCGACCCGAACGCGACCCCGCGCACGAGGGCGGACCTGGTCATGACCCGAGGGTGGACTGCTGGTTCTCGGGCGGTGTGTAGACGTCCTCGTCGAGGTGCAGGGCCAGGAAACCGTTGTCGGAGCAGGTGACCCAGAGGTCGTTGCCGCGCCATTCCGGCGGTGACATGCACCAGTCGGTGGACAGGTCGCCACCGACGACCATGCCGGTGCGCGTGCTCTCCGCCTGGGCGGGATCGAACTCCCCGCGGTCCTTGGCTCCCTGCACGGCGAGCGCGCTGAGGGCGGGATATCCGAGCACGGACGCCAGCGCGTGCGGCGAGTTCCAGCGTTCCAGGTTGCGGCCCTTCATCGCTGGCGGATTGAAGTAGCCGATCTCCTTCGCCGCGAACGGATCCCGGACGTCGAACACCCGGATGCCGGACGAGGCCCAGCCGCAGGCGAGGGCCGTGGGATTCGCCGGTCGGTCGGCCGTGCAGTAGTGCGAGTCGTAGGCGAACGCCGATCCGCCCGCCGCCGACGCCATCTGGCTGTCGATGTTCTCCGGGAGGTTGATCTCGAGCTTGATGCCGCCCACGATCGTCGGGTTGGCGTCGTCGGCGACGTCGATCAGCTTGACTCCGCCGGATGCCGCCTCGTCGGGGGTGAAGATGTAGGGGTGGCCGTCGTAGGTCACCGGCACGCTGTGCTGGGTGGCGAATCCGTCGGTCCACGTCATCTGGGACAGCACCGGCACCTGCGGGTTCGGGTCGCGTCGCTGGACCGCGCTGGTGTCCATGACTTGGAGTCCGCCGGCGTTGTCCGCCAGGTACATCCGGTTGCCGTCGGGGCTGATGCCGAATCCGTGCGAGGACGGGCCGGACATGCCCTGCCAGATCACCCGCGGGTTCGCCGGGTCGGTCAGGTCGACCGCGCTGACGATTCCCGGGGCGGTGCCCGAGGACCAGTAGGTCCGGCCGTCGGGCGAGAACCCGCCCTCGTGGGAGGTGATGGGCAGCGGCATCTGCAGGTTGGTGCCGGTACCCGGGTTGAGCAGTCGCGGGTGCGCGCAGTCGGAGATGTCGTACACCGAGAGCAGGCCGAATCCGGTGAGTGCGGGAACCCCGGTGCCCACCAGGAGCTTCCGTCCGGAGTGGACCTTCAGGCTCTCCCAGGTGCCGGCGAGCATGGCCGGCTCGGTCAGGTTCACCGTGGGCACCGGGTTGGCGGGGTCGGAGACGTCGAGAACCTGCACGCCCGGCGCCGGCCCGAGCAGGTCGCCCGGGAAGATGGTGCCCAGGTAGGCGCAGTGGTCGAAGCTGGCCGAGACGATGCCGGCGCCGCGGCCGGCGAACCCGCCTACCCGGGAGATGTTGCAGTCGTAGCCCTCGGTGCTGCGCCCGCTGTCCCGGTCGCCCGCGGGCACGTCGCCCTGCATCCCCGTCTCCGGTCGGGAGCCCGGTCCGCAGTCCGCGGGCGCCGCCACGTTCCGGCCGACCTCGTGCGACTCGATCACCATTCCGGAGGTGTCGGGTCGGGGTGCGGAGGCGTCACTGACGACGGGCAGCAACATTGCCATGGCTGCCGCGCCGGCGATGGCGCGAACGGTGGTCAAGGACTTCACGTTTCAACCCCTTCGAACCGGACACCTCTGTCCGGATGGAGATGAAGTGTGCGTCACCGCGGGTGGCGGCGTCAACAGGTGGGCCCGAGTCCGGTGCTCGCCGCGCCGCGTCGGCCTCGGCGGTCGGCCCCTCGCCGGGCGTCACTAGGCTGGCGGGCGTGAACTCTGTGCGTCGGGTCAACCGAGGACCCAAGGCGGCCGCGGAGAATCGCGCCGCCCTCCTGGCGGCCGCACGAGAAGTGTTCGCCGAGCACGGGTTCGACGCGCCGATGAGCCTGATCGCCCGCACCGCCGGGGTCGGCCAGGGCAGCCTCTACCGGCACTTCTCGAGTAGGGACAGCGTCATCCTCGCGGTGTTCGAGGACAACATTGCGGTGGTCGAGGAACTTGCCATCCGGCCCGAGTCCACGCTCGACGATGTCCTCGATGCGCTCGTCGAGCAGGTCACTGTCTCGACCGCGTTCATCGCGATGGTGCGTCCGATCGGCACCGACGATCCCCGCATCCTGGAGGTCAGCACGCGGCTGACCGAATTGCTGGAGAGCAAACTCGACAGTGCGCGCCGCGACGGGGCGTTCCACGCGGATGTGGACGCGGGCGACGTCGTCCTCGCGCTGGCAATGTTCGCGGCCATCCTGATCGAGGTGGACGAGCCGACCCGCCGCGAGGTCGCGGCGCGGGCCTGGTGGATGCTCCGGCGTGGGCTGCGGCCGTAGGTCCGCCGCGGCCCGTTCGTCGAAGTACCCGGCCGAAGCGGTCGGCCGCCGGGCGTGTCCCGCCCGGACCGGGCTTCGGAACCGAAGAAAATCGACGGGGGTGTCGATCCACGACCTTCCCCGTTCGACCTATGGATGAGAGGGTCCGAGAGGGACCCGCACCACCGAGGGAGACAACGATGAAGTTCATGCTGATCATGCGAGCGACGGACGAGGCCTTCGCGGGCCTGGTGAACACCGACCTCGACGAGATGCTCGAGTCCGTCGGCCGGTTCAACGACGAGCTGATCCGGGCAGGCGTGCTGGTCGCCGCCGAGGGGCTCGACGACGCCGCCGGTGGCGTGGTCGTCGACTACAGCTCCGATCCGCCGGTGGTCACCGACGGCCCGTACGGCGAGACCAAGGAGCTGTTCGGCGGCTTCTACATCCTCGATGTGGCCTCGATGGAGGAGGCGATCGAGTGGGCCAAGCGGGTTCCGGCGTCGGGGCCCGGTTTCAAGACCGAGATCCGTCGGGTCCCGTCCATCGACGAGTTCCCGCAGGACAACGAGTGGATCCAGAAGGAGCGGGCGTGGCGCGAAGCCACCGGCCAGCTCTGACCGGCCCGCGACGCGATGGCCGATCCCACCGGCCGTGAGGCCGTCGCCGCGATCTGGCGGATCGAGTCCGCGCGGATCGTCGGCGCGCTCACGCGGTACACCGGCGACTTCGCGCTGGCCGAGGATCTCGCGCAGGAGGCGCTGGCCGAGGCGTTGGTGACCTGGCCGCGGGACGGCGTGCCCCGCAACCCCGCGGGGTGGCTGCTCGCCGTCGGCCGTCGCCGCGCCATCGACGCGTTTCGCCGGCGCTCCGCCCTCGACGAGCGGTACGCCGCCCTCGCCCGCGAACTGGGCGAGGGCGGCGTTGCCGCGGGCAGCGCGGTCGCCGACCCCGACCACGCCGAGGACGTGCTCTGGGATCCGGACCAGATCGACGACGACGTGCTTGCGCTGATGTTCGTCTCCTGCCACCCAGTGCTGTCGAGGGAGGCGAGGGTCGCGCTGACTCTGCGGGTGGTCGGGGGCCTGACCAGCGACGAGATCGCCCGCGGCTTCCTCGTGCCGACCGCCACCGTGCAGGCCCGGATCACCCGGGCGAAGAAGACCCTCGCGGCGGCCCGGGTGCCGTTCGCGGTGCCGGCGGCCGACGAGCGGATCGAGCGGCTGGGCTCGGTGCTCAGCGTGATCTACCTGGTCTTCACCGAGGCGTCCTCGGCCAGTTCCGGTCCGGAGTTGATCCGGTTCGACCTCGCGCGCGAGGCCCGGCGCCTGGCGCGGGTGCTGACCCGGCTGGTGCCGAACGAGCCGGAGGCCTACGGACTGCTGGCGCTGCTCGAGCTGACCGCGGCGCGCTTCCCGGCCCGCACCGGCCCCGACGGCGAGCCGGTCCTGCTCGAGCACCAGGACCGCCGGCGGTGGGACCGCGCCGCGATCCGCCGGGGGCGGGCGGCTCTGGCCCGCGCGGAACAGCTCGGTCGGGGCCTCGGCTTCTACGGCCTGCAGGCGGCGATCGCCGAGTGCCATGCCGTTGCGTCGTCGGTCGATGCCACGGACTGGGAGCGGGTCGTGCTCCTCTACGAGGCGCTCGGCCGGCTTGCGCCGTCCCCGGTGGTGGAGCTCAACCGGGCGGTGGCGGTCTCCATGGCGCGGGGTCCCGCGGCGGCGCTGCGGATCGTGGACGAGCTTGCGGCCGCCGGGCCACTGTCGACCTCGCATCTGCTCCCGACGGTCCGCGGCGAGCTGCTTGCCCGGCTGGGACGTGCCGACGAGGCCCGCAGTGAACTGGAGCGGGCGGTTGGGTGGTGCGGCAACGAACGCGAGCGTGAAGTGCTGGCACGCAAGCTCGCCGACCTCGGCTGACCCGTCGCCGCGTTCGGCCGGGTCAGCGCTCGCGGACCAGTTCGGGATGCCGGGCGCGAAGGTACAGGCCACCGAAGGTCACGCCCTCGTCGGCGAGCCACGGCCAGGCGGACCGATCGAACTCGGCCAGGTGGGCGAGGGCGTCCGCGACGGTGACCGTCCCGTTCGCATGCGCGCGCAGTACCACGGTGGGGTCGTCCCAGTCGATCGCCGCCGCTTCCGGGTCGAGGGGACTGTGAGCGGCGATGGTCGCGGCGTCGGCCGACTCCGTGTACTCGCCGAGGACGGCCGCGCGGCGCGTGTCCTCGGCGATCTCGGCGGTGGTCTCGAGTGCGGCGACGAGCCAGTGCCGCGGATCTACGGTCGAGCGGATCAGGACGGCGACGAGCGGTGTCGGGTCGGGCCGAGTCCGCTCCGTGACTGCGCCGAGCACCACGGCCACGTCGTCGTCGACAACCGCGAGCGGGTGTGCCGTCAGGCTCAGTCGCGGCGTCCCCAGCACGTGCGGATGCGAACCCCCGGAGCCGTCGGCCGCGAGAAGTTGTCCCAGCAGCGGCCCGGTTGCCCGGCGCGCAATCGACCAGCGGTTCCCGGTGGAGATTGCCTCCAGGAGTAGTTCGACGGTGTACAGGGCACCGACCCGCCGTGGATCCGTGTTCCAGTTCATCGACCAATCATGTCGACATCGCCCGCTCCTCGGTCGGCGGACACGGCGCGTCGCGGCCCACAAGCGCAGTTGGCGAGTTTCGACGGTGTACAGATGCGTCCGGGTTCGGCTGGGCAGCAACTGATTCGGATGAACGCGGCGTCGCCGGGGATACGATTGTCTCGCTTGCTTCTTGCGGACGACGGGAAGAAGGACGACGGCCACTCTAGGTGATGCGGATTCGCAAACTGGAGCAGGCGAACCCGGGTTCGAGGAAAGGAAATCCAATGTTCACCCGCAAAGCTTTTGGCAGAACGGCGGCGATGATCGCGGCGACCGGAGCGCTCTCGCTGGCGGTTCCGGCCGCGGCGTCGGCTGCCCCTGCACCCTTCTTTCCGTCGTCGATATCGAGTTGCGCGCCCGGTGAGTGGCTCACGTTCACCGCAGACCGGGTGGCGCCCGACCAGATCAGCTACAACACCACCGCACCGCAGTCGAAGTGGAACGGCGCCGTCATCCAGTGGACCAACCTGACCACCGGGTTCCAGGGCTTCGCGTTCCTCAACACCCCGCCGGCGAGCGTGGGAATGGGTCCGGTGATGAGCATGGTGGTCGGTGTGCTGCCCTGCGCGGTGTCCTCGGGTGTGGTCATGTCCTGACGATCCGCACCACGCAGCACGGGTCGCGGGCGCAATTGCGCGGGCGACGGGTACCAACCGGGTGCGGATTCAGCCGTCGAGCCCTCCGCCGACCACGGATCCGTCCGGGCGTAACCCGCAGCCGATGAACAATTGTCCAACAATTGGTGAACCAGGGATTAGGGTCTGAGCGTCTACCCTCCTACGTCCCCGAGGTGGCTCGTGTCCTCTTCATCCCGCAATGTCTCCCGTCGCGCCCTCCTGACCGGCCTGTCCGCCCTCGCCGGCGCGAGCCTGCTGCCCGCCACCGCGAACGCCACGCCGGTGCTGCGCCAGGCGCCGGACGCCGGGGCGGGGCTGATCCGCAACCCGGAGTTCGGCAACGGCGTCATGGCCGGGGTGCCGCGCACCGACGGCGCGACGCTGTGGACCCGGATCGGCGGGTCCTCCGGCACCGGCAGCACCGGGCTGGGCAGCTCGGGATCGGGCAGTGCGGGGACCGGCAGCCTCGGCACCGGCAGCGCCGGGAGCAGCGCCCGGGGCGGCGAACTGGCGTTGATCGTGTCCAAGCGGGAGGACCTGTCCAGCCCGGTGCTCGCCGAGCGGGTGCAGGTTCGTGAAGACGCCGACGGCACAGTGCACTTCGATGTGAACGGCCTGGCCCCGGGGGAGACGTACTACTACCAGTTCCGGGGCAACGGGGGCGAGTCCGAGATGGGTCGGTTCCGGACGCTGCGGCCGGCCGACTCCAACGAGCCGGTCCGCATCGGCTGGTTCACCTGCCAGGGCTTCGAGGAGGGCTACTACGCGGCGCACCGGCACCTCGCGGAGGAGGACCTCGACTTCGTCGTGTGTCTCGGCGACTACGTGTACGAGTTCACCAAGCCGGGCGTCCGGGGCCTCGAGAACAACCCGTTCCCGCAGAACATCGAGGGCATGCGGGAGAAGTACCGCAAGTACCGCACGGACGCCGACCTGCGGCTGATGCACAGCCAGCACGCCTTCATCCCGATCTGGGACGACCACGAGTTCCGCAACAACTACAGCAAGGACGGCTGGACCTTCCCGGTCGTCGCGCCGATCGACAGCGCGGTCGGGTTCCAGCAGAAGAAGCAGTGGGCATGGCAGTCGTGGTTCGAGCACATGCCGGTGCCGCGCTTCTCCGCCGACCCGCTGCGGACCTACCGCTCGCTGCGGGTGGGCAAGACGGTGGAGCTGTTCGCTCCGGACAGCCGGCAGTACCGCGACGTCCAGCCGGGCGGCGACCAGGACCACACCGTGTGCCCGGACGCCGACGCGCCGGGCCGGACCATGCTCGGCGCCGCGCAGAAGAGCTGGCTGCTCGACGGCCTGACCCAGTCGGACGCGCGGTGGAAGGTCGTGGCGAACGCCAGCATGATGATGGGCATGGTGACCGAGGACGACGGCGCCCGCGGCTACTACGACACCTGGGACGGGTACGGCGCCGAGCGGACCGAGATCCTGTCCACCGCCGCCCAGTCGGTCGAGAACCTGCTCCTGGTCACCGGTGACGACCACGACGGCTGGGCCGGCGAGTTGTGGGACACCGGGTTCGCGCCCGGCACGGTCAGCGGCGCACAGGGGAACGCAGGCGGCACCCGCCGCGCGGGCGTCGAGTTCGTCGTCCCGTCCGTCACCTCCGCCAACACCGGCGACGGCGGATTCACCGGCAGTAGCGACAACGTCGCCGGCGCGCGGGCCGAGGAGCTCAGCCGACGGGCCAAGAACCCGCACGTCAAGCACGTCGACATGGTCAGTCACGGCTACGGGGTCCTCGCGGTCGACGCAGGCGAGGCCCGATTCCAGTTCCGGGCGGTGGACAAGCTGAACCCCAACTCGGGCGTGACGACCTCCAAGTCGCTGCGCACCCCGGCCGGGCAGTCGGTGATCGAGAACGCGTGAACCCGGCGTCGGGTCCCGGACCGCGGTGTCAGCGGTCCGGGGCTCGACGCCGGGTTCACGCGGTCCCGACGACCGATGGCGCCCGCGAGACGAACCAGGCGGCGCCGACGACGAGGACACAACCGAGCAGTTGCAGCGGGGCCGGTCGTTCGCCGACGACGAGCACCGCGGCGACCATCGCCAGCACCGGCTGGAGCAGCAACAGGGTGGCGCCGACCTCCGGGGCCAGGCGCGGCAGGGATCCGCCGAGCAGTATCCAGCCGAACACCTGGGCCGAGAGGGCCAGCGCGACCAGCCACCCGAAGGCAGGCCACCCGGGGGTGAGGTCGATCGGACCCCAGGACAACCCGACGGCGGAGCCGACGAACCCGGCCGCGGCCGTGGACAACAGCACCTGGACGGCAACGTTTCTCGAGGACCCGCTCCCGCCGACGATGAAGATGTACCCCGCGTACGCGAGTCCGGACAGCAGCGCCAGGAAGGTTCCCCAGTAGAGGTCGGCGCCCGCCTCCACGCCCCCGGCGAACCCGCCCGCGAGCGCGATGCCGGCGAACAGGACCGGGACGCAGAGGACGAAGCGGGCCGGGATCCTGGTGCCGATGATCAGGAACGACAGCAGCGGGACCACGACCACCTGAACGTTGACGAGCACCGTGGATATCCCCGCACCGATGAGCAGGATCGCCTGCGACCACAGCGCGAAGTCGACACCGAGCAGCGCACCGGCAACGACGAATCGCAGGACCGTCCGCCGCGGAACTCCCTGCGTCCGCCTCCATTCCAGCGCGGCCAGCACGGCCAACGGCGGCAGGGCAAGAAGGCAGCGGTAGAAGACGGCACTGGCGGGCGTGACGTCCGCCAACCGGATGAACACCGCGGTCAGGGAGATGAACGCCGCCCCCGAGACGGCCAGCAGGCGTGCATCGACCGCCCGGCCGACGGGCGTCGGCGGAGCGGGATCACGGCCCGGGACAGCTGCGGTGTACACCCGAGCATTCTCCCCGGCGCGCCCGAACTCTTGACTCGATCCGGAAAGTAGCGCCATTGTGTAGGGGTGCCCTCGACGAGGGATTACGCGGCGCAGCTGCGCCCGGTTGAGTTATGCGCGACCCGCCCTCGGGCCGCGGCGGTCCTGGCTGAGCACGACCGCCCACCTGCCGACAGCGCGGTGCTGCTGCGGCCTCGTGCCGGCGTCCGCCGTCACTCCACCCGCCGTTTCCGCGGCGTCGGCGTCCCCGGTTTCGCGACCACGCCCTTCGCGACGGCCTCGATGACTGCCGATTCACGTACCCCAGCAAGGAAGGTTCGCCGTGTCCAACAGTGAAAGCGAATGCCCGGCAATGGGCTCCCCCTCCGGGTCGATGCGCCGGCCAAGGACCAACCGTGACTGGTGGCCCAACCAGGTGGACCTGCAGGCGCTGCGCCAGCCCAATCCACTGGCCGATCCCCTGGGCGAGGACTACAGCTACGCGGCCGCGTTCGGGACGCTCGACGTGGACGCGTTGAAGCGGGATGTCATCGGGCTGATGACGGACTCGAAGGACTGGTGGCCGGCGGACTACGGCCACTACGGGCCGCTGTTCATCCGGATGAGCTGGCACGCGGCCGGCACCTACCGCATCGCGGACGGCCGGGGCGGCGCCGGCGAGGGCGCCCAGCGGTTCGCCCCCGTCAACAGCTGGCCCGACAACGCGAGCCTGGACAAGGCCCGCCGGTTGCTCTGGCCGGTCAAGCAGAAGTACGGCCGCCAGCTCTCCTGGGCGGATCTGCTGGTCTTCGCCGGCAACTGCGCGATGGAGTCGATGGGATTCAAGACGCTCGGCTTCGGCTTCGGGCGGGAGGACATCTGGGAACCCGACGAGGTGTTCTGGGGTCCGGAGGACACCTGGCTCGGCGACGAGCGCTACAGCGGCGAGCGGGAGCTGGCCGGTCCCCTCGGCGCCGTGCAGATGGGCCTGATCTACGTGAATCCGGAGGGGCCCAACGGAAATCCGGACCCGATCGCCGCGGCCGTCGACATCCGGGAGACCTTCCGCCGAATGGCGATGAACGACGTGGAGACCGCCGCGCTGATCGCCGGCGGCCACACCTTCGGCAAGACCCACGGTGCCGGACCGGCCGACCTGGTCGGACCCGAGCCCGAAGCAGCGCCGATCGAGCAGCAGCAGCTGGGCTGGAAGAGCGCGTTCGGCACCGGTGTGGGCAAGGACGCCATCACCAGCGGACTCGAGGTGGTGTGGACGCCCACGCCGACCAAGTGGGACAACACCTTCCTGGAGATCCTGTACGGCTACGAGTGGGAGCTGACCAAGAGCCCGGCGGGCGCCTGGCAGTACACGGCGAAGGACGGCGCAGGCGCGGGCACGATTCCGGACCCGTTCGACGCGTCGGCGGGGCGCGCCCCGACGATGCTGGTCACCGACCTGTCGCTGCGCCTCGACCCGGTCTACGGTCCGATCACCCGGCACTGGCTGGAGTTCCCGGAGGAGCTGGCCGACGAGTTCGCCAAGGCCTGGTACAAGCTGCTGCACCGTGACATGGGGCCGGTGACGCGCTATCTCGGCCCGTGGGTGCCGGAGCCGCAGCTGTGGCAGGACCCCGTCCCCGCGGTCGACCACCGGCTGGTCGGGCCGGACGAGGTCGCCGCGCTGCGGGCCGCGATCCTCGCCTCGGGGCTGTCCGTCCCCCGGATGGTCGGGGTCGCGTGGACGTCGGCCGCCACCTTCCGCGGCACCGACAACCGCGGCGGCGCCAACGGGGCGCGGATCCGCCTTGCGCCGCAGAAGGACTGGGAGTCCAACGAGCCGGCCGTGCTGGCGGAGACGTTGACGGCCCTCGAGCTGATCCGGGACGACTTCAACGGCGGGCGGTCCGACGACATCAGGGTCTCGCTGGCCGACCTGATCGTGCTGGCCGGATGCGTGGCCGTCGAGGAGGCCGCGCGCGGTGCCGGGCACGAGGTGACGGTCCCGTTCACGCCGGGCCGCACCGACGCCACCTGGGAACAGACCGACGTGGAGGCGTTCGAGGTGCTCGAGCCCCGGGCGGACGGGTTCCGCAACTACCTGCGCGCAGGGGAGAAGACCGCCGCCGAGCGGCTGCTGGTGGACAGGGCGAACCTGCTGACGTTGACGGCTCCGGAGATGACGGTGCTCGTCGGCGGGATGCGCGCGCTGAACGCCAACTACGGCCTGTCCTCGCACGGCGTCCTCACCGACCGGCCGGAGGTGCTGACCAACGACTTCTTCGTCAACCTGCTGGACATGGCCACGGAGTGGAACGGGGCCGCCAGTGCGGAGAACGTGTACGAGGGGCGCGACCGCGCCACGGGTGAGCTCCGCTGGACGGCCACCGCCGCCGACCTCGTCTTCGGGTCGAATTCGCAGCTGCGGGCGCTGGCCGAGGTGTACGCGAGCGACGACGCGCAGCCGAAGTTCGTGGCGGACTTCGTCGCCGCGTGGACCAAGGTGATGAATCTGGACCGGTTCGACCTCCGCTGATCGAATGGGCGAGGCGTGCCCGGGGGCGGCGGTACCCCCCGGACACGCCGAGCCCGGAAGGTCAGCGCGCGAGGAACCCCTTGTCCACCGGGATCTGTGCGCCGGTGATCACCGCGGAGGCGTCACCGGCGAGCCACACGACGGCCTCCGAGATCTCCGACGGCTCCACCAGGGCGTCGGTCTCGAGCAGGTTCGGCGGGTAGCTGTAGACGTACGTGGGGTACTTCTCGAAGAGCTTGTACATCGAGGTGTCGTTGCCGAGTGCGGTGTTGGTGCCGTACGGCAGCACGCAATTCGCGCGGATGCCGAACTCTCCCAGTTCCACCGCCAGTGCCTTCGTCAGGCCGAGGACACCGAACTTGGCCGAGGCGTAGTGGCCGCAGCCGGGCGGCGCCTTCACGCTGGCAGACGAGCCGACCGTGATGATCGACCCGCCGTTGCCGGCCTCGATCATCGTCGGCACCGTCGCCTTGATCGTGTTCCACACGCCGGTCAGGTTGACGTCCACGGTCTCCTGGAACTGCTCGGCGGAGATCTCCCAGATGCGCCCCCAGTTGCACACGCCTGCGTTGGCGACCACGACGTCGAGGCGGCCGAAGGTCTCGACGGTCTCGGCCACCACCGCCTGCAGGCCCGGCAGGTCCCGCACGTCGACCTGCCGGGCCAGGACCTTGCGGCCCTCGGACTCGACCAGCCGCGCGGTTTCCGCGAGATCCTCGGGTTCGGCCATCGGGTAGCCGCTGAACTCGGCGACCTGCGCGCAGACGTCGACGGCGACGATGTCCGCGCCCTCCTGCGCCATCCGGACCGCGTGTGAACGTCCCTGTCCGCGTGCCGCTCCGGTGACCAAGGCAACTTTCCCGGCGAGTGAGCTCATGTCGAAACCTCCGTGAATGAGTAGTGGTCGAACGACGAGAATCGGCTGAACCAGAAGGCACCGCTGATGGTCTGCGGCCGGTAGTAGAGGGCCTCGCCCTGCGAGTTGACGAAGTAGGTGCGCAGGCCCGGGTTGGAGTCCACGGTGTACGCGCTGATGGCCTTCCCGTGACGGTGCATCTTGCGGACCCATCGAGAGAACGCCTCGGTACGGACCTGCGCCACCGCGGCGCCTCTCCTCTCGGTCTCGGCGATCACCCGCACGGCGTGACGCGCGGTCAGGTCCACGAACGTGTGCCACGCGATGCCGACGTAGCCCTGCGGCGCAACCAGCGACCAGCGGTTCGGCAGGCCCGGGTGCGCACTGCCGCCGTAGCTGCGCATCCCGTTGCGGCGGTAGTCGTCGGCCAGGTCGAACCCGTTGGGGCCGACCACGGCGCCGGTCCGGTACGTCTCCGGGTCGGTGAACAGCTCGTATCCGGTGGCCGCGACGATCAGTTCGTACGGGCGTTCGGTGCCGTCCGCCGTGCGGATGCCGTCGGCGGTCACCCGCTCGATGGGGTCGACCACCAGCGACACGGACGGATCCGCGAGGGCGGGAAAGAAGGTGCTCGACAGCACCGGCCGCTTGGCGAGAATGCCGTAGTCCGGAACGAGCGCGCCGCGGATGTCCGCGTCGTCGACGTTGCGCCGCAACAGGCGTCGGTAGATCGACTGCCAGATCTTGTCGTACTGCGGCATCACCGTGGCGAGGAACTTGCGCGGCAGCAGCGGCAGCACGTTGCACAGGAACTGCATCGGCAGTTCCATCGCGGCCAGGGCGGACCCGTTGACCAGGGCACCGACGCCGGGCAGCGCAAGGAGTCGGTGGACCCGGCCGGACAGCTCGACGTCGGGCTTGGGCAGGATCCAGGCCGGCGTCCGCTGGTAGATCTCGACGCTGCGGGCCTGCCGGTAGATCGCCGGGACGATCTGCACCGAACTCGAACCGGTGCCGATCACCGCGACCCGCTTGCCGGAGCAGTCGTAGTGGGGGTCCCAGGCGTTCGGGCGCAGCACGGTTCCGCCGAAGTCGTCGATGCCCTCGATGCCGCTCGCCGGTTTGGCGTTGACGTAGCCGCCGACGGCGTTGATGACGAACCGGGCGCGGACCGGGGCGTCGCCGTCGATGTGCAGCACCCACAGCTGTTCCGCGTCGTCCCACACCTCGCGTCGGACCGTGCAGTTGCCGCGAAAGTACTTGTGCAGGTTGAGCTGGTCGGCGACCCTCCAGTTGTACTCCTGGATCTCCGGGCCGGTCGGGAAGAGGCGCGACCAGTCGGGTTTGCGGGCGAACGGGAACTGGTAGAACAGCGTCGGCACGTCCACCGACAGGCCGGGGTAGACGTTGTCCCGCCAGCTGCCCCCGAAGTCGTCACCGCGTTCGAGGATGACGAAGTTCTCGATGCCGGCCCGCCGCAGGTGGTGTGCGGCGGTGATGCCGCCCGGTCCGGCGCCGATGACGGCAACGTCGACGTACTCGTGTGTCATTTCGACTCACTTTCTGGTGGTCGTCACCGGCGCGGTGTCAGGCCGTCGACCAGGAGGTCGCCGACGCGGGTCCGGGCGTCGTCCGCGTTGCGGAATCCGGCCACCGAGAGCGGCAGGATCTCCAGGCTCAGGAGGACGCGCACGATCCAGTCGCCCGCGTGCATCGGGTCCAGGCCCGGGTCCACCTCGCCCCGGTGCTGGGCCTCGGTGACCAGCACCGACCAGAAGGTGGCCCAGGTGCGGCAGAGTTGGTCGCCGTAGTGCTCGAGCAGCGTCGCGATGATGCTGTCGGTGCGCAGCGTCGGTGCCAGGTCCCGCGGGGTGCTGGCGTGGTCGTAGATGAGGGCCGCCGCCTCGCCGATCTGGCCTCGCAGGGTCTCCCGGGGCCGGACGGCCGCGGCCAACCCGTCGATGAAGCCGGTGCACAGGTGGTCGAGTCCGGCGTCGATGGCGGTCTGCTTGTTGCCGAATGTGTTGTACACCGTCCCGCGGGACACCCCGGCCGTCGCGGCGACCTCACTCAGTCGAAATCCGCGAACACCGTTGCGCCGTAGGCATGCTGCGGCCGACTGGACCAGGCTGTGCGGGGTCGCGACGGTTCCGGCGCCCCCGTTGGCGATGGGCATGTTGAACAAATTACGTCAGAGTGTTCAGGCAAGGCGGGAATCGACGAAATTCGCCCGTCGAGCGCTCAGGCGGCCGATCCGGCCGACCCGAGGGATCCGTTCCCGCCGGGCGCCGGGCTGTCGGTGACCTCGCGCATGTACGAGTGGATCTGCGACGGCGCGGTGGACGTGCCGCCGAAGTAGAAGCCGGAATACCACCTGCCCGCGTCGGCGGGGTGGGTCGGGCAGGACCGGGGGAGGGTGGCCGACTCGTGCACGGCCCGGTCGCGGATCGTGCCGTCGATGGCGAAACGGTAGACGGGTCCGTCGATCTCGATCGTGTAGCGCAGCGACTCGAGGGCCGCGAGATCGTCGTGGGAGAGGGTGGCGAGCGCGTTCTGCGGGTACTGGTGCACGCCGTCGGCATTGGCGTACGGCACGAGCTCGAGTACCCGGGGCGTCGTGTCGGTGCGCCATCGCCAGCCGAACATGGCGCCGTTGCGGGCGAGGTCGATGTCGCCGCAGTCCGAGAAGCCGGGCAGCTTGTTCCAGTCGAACTGGTCCTCGGGTTGGGTGGGGGCGGTGAGGACGTACTCGGCCGTGGGGGTCAGTACGAGGTCGTAGGTCCGCGACGCACCCGACGGGCTGATCCAGCCCGCCAGGGGTCCGGTCGCGCCCGTCGGGCTGTCGACCGATGCGCTGTGGGCGCCCCGCGCGATGGTGTAGCTCGACCATCCCGGCGGAGTGCCGGGGGCCAGGCAGGCGCTCAGCCCGGTGGCCATGACCAACGCGAATGCGGCGAAACCGCCCTTGCGAATGTTTCTGTGGCTCACGGGTTTCCCTTCGGATTCGTGCCGAGATCCTCTCACGGTCGCGGGTCGCCCGCCCCGGTTCCGTGATGTGCGGTCCGCGGGCGCTCCCGTTTCCCGTGGGACGCGGAGCGGCTGCTGTGGTAGATATACCAAGCAAGTGCTTGCTTGATACGGAGGGGGACGGCAGATGCAGACGAGGTTCACGGAGTTGGTCGGGGTCCGGCACCCGATCGTGCAGACCGGCATGGGGTGGGTGTCCGGCGCTCGGCTGGTCACCGCGACCGCGCGGGCGGGCGGGCTGGGCATCATCGCGTCGGCGACGATGACGTACCCGGAACTGGAAACGGCGATCCGGGAGGTCAAGGAGCGCACCGACGCCCCGTTCGGGGTGAACCTGCGGGCCGACGCCGAGGACGCGCAGGACCGGGTCAGGCTGCTGATCCGCGAGGGCGTGCGCGTCGCGTCCTTCGCGCTCGCGCCGCGGCAGGAGATGATCGCCCAGCTCAAGGACGCCGGCATCGTGGTGATCCCGACGGTCGGGGCGGCCCGTCACGCCGAGAAGGTCGCGGGGTGGGGCGCGGACGCGGTGATCGTGCAGGGCGGCGAGGGCGGCGGCCACACCGGTGGCGTCGCGACCACCCTGCTGCTGCCGTCGGTCGTCAGGGCGGTCGACATCCCGGTGGTCGCCTCGGGTGGGTTCTTCGACGGCAGCGGCCTGGCCGCGGCGCTCGCCTACGGCGCCACCGGAATCGCCATGGGCACCCGGTTCCTGCTCACCAGCGACAGCACCGTCCCCGAGTCGGTGAAGAGGGCGTACCTGGCCCGCGGCCTGGGCGACACCGTGGTCACGACCAAGGTCGACGGCATCCCGCACCGGGTGCTGCGCACCGAGCTGGTCCAGTCGCTGGAACGAAGCCACGGCCTGCGAACGCTCGGGCATGCGGCCGTCAACACGATCCGGTTCCGCAAGCTGACCGGGATCAGCTGGCGCGCGTTGATCGCCGAGGGCGCCGTCCTGGTGCGCAGCGGCGACCGCACTCTGTCGCAGCTGATGATGTCGGCCAACAGTCCGATGCTGCTGCGCGCCGGACTCGTCGAGGGCAACACCGAGGCCGGGGTCCTGGCCTCCGGTCAGGTGGTCGGCATGATCGACGACCTGCCCACCGTGGCCGAGCTCGTCGAACGGATCGTGCGCGACGCCGAGCAGCGGCTCGCGGAGTTGGGGGACCTGAACGCCCGGCGGTAGTTCGGGGCCTTCCGGGGATTTCTGGTCACGGTGATTGCAATGCTTCCGCGCGGCCTTCCGAGGGAACAGGATCATGAACGACCCGAGCGCCCAAGGACTTCGCCTCAGCGGAGCCGTCTCGCGGGTGCCCATCGATGTCCCCCTCGGAATTCGAAAAGGAACTCACCGAACATGAAGTTGACCAAGTTGGTGGCCGTCGCGGCCATCACGACCGCGTCCCTCGGCGTCGCGGCCGGCACCTCCTACGCGGCTCCCGCGCCCGCCGCGGCTCCCGCACCCGTCGACGCACCCAGCGTCGGCTGGAAGATCACCAACACGGGTGACAAGGTCATCGTCGACACCGCGGCAGGCTCGCTGAGCAAGGAGAACAACCAGCTCGTCGTCCGTGACGACAAGGGTGCCGTCGTCGAGTCGGTGCCGCTCTCGCTTGCCTTCGCCGGCGTCGCCCACCCGATCGACGCGAAGATCGAGGGCCGGACCGCGACCCTGACCACCGACCTCAGTCCCGCCGCGGCCACCCCGGTCAAGGACATCGGGCTGCCGGCAAAGGACATCGGGCTGGCCGTCAAGGACATTGACCTGCCCGCCGCGGTGACCGGGGTCAGGGACAACATCACCCTCACCGCGGCCATCGGCGGGTACCTCGGCGGAGCGACCGGTCTGGTCGGCGGCTGCCTCCTCGGCGCGGCCGTCGCGGGCGTGGTCTCCGCTCCGGCCGCGCTGCTGTTCGGTGCGGGCCCGGTCGCCGGCTGCATCGGTGGCGCGCTGCTGCTCGGTGCGGGCGCCTCGCTCGCAGGCACCGCCATCGGTGGCCTCGGCTCCGGCGCCGCCAACGCGCAGCAGTTCATCACGCTGCTCAACGCCCCGCCCGCCGCCAAGAAGTAGCGGCAGACCGCACCACCCGAGTTGCCGAGTGCGGCCCGTCCCTTTCGGGGGCGGGCCGCTTTCATCTCGATCGTCCTCCGCCCTCCGGGCGGCCGACGGGCTTGCGGATCCGCGACCCGTTTTGCACGCTTGCTCGGGTGTCCCCGGTCGCGCCTGCGTGGCCCCGGGCGTCGGGCGATGAACGCAGAGGAGCGGCAGCCATGATCCTCCCGAAGGTGCGGGACCCCCGTTTCGTGACGATCCGCCGCGGCGGGACCCTCACCGACTCGGATCACCACCTGCTCGCCCTGTGGGCGGCATCCTGTGCGGAGCACGTCCTCGACCTCTTCGAGTCGGCGCGGCCGCAGGACCCGAGGCCGCGCCAGGCGATCGAGCACGCCCGGGCCTGGGTGCGGGGCGAGGTCAAGATGATGGAGGCCCGTGCGGCGGGCGGCCACGCGATGGGCGCGGCCCGAGACCTGAGTGGGGCGCCGCGGCACGCCGCCTACGCCGCAGGCCAGGCCGGGGCGGTCGCGCACGTCGCCGCCCACGAACTCGGCGCGGCCGCGTACGCGATCAAGGCCGCACGCGCCGCCGCGCCCAAGGGCGAGGGGGAGGTCGCTGGGCGACGCGAGTGCCGGTGGCAGCGCGAGCAGCTGCCGGACGCGATACGCGAACTCGTCCTCGACGACCAGCGGCTGCGGAACGACATCTGCTGGTCGGTGTTCGACTGCTGACCGTTCAGCGCTGTCGACGTGCGGGGAGCGGCAGCCACACCGGCTCCGCCGGGATCCGTTCCAGCACACCGTCGGCGAAGACGTCGTACAGCGGGAGCTGCTCGGCATGCACGTAGCCGATGTGGCAGTCGCACACGTCCAGCGGGCAGGGCCGCGGCCGCAACGCCTGCTCGAAGGATCCGTCGTACAGGTTGCCCAGTTCCTCCGGGACGAAGTGGCAGCGCCGGACGGTGCCGGCGCCGTCCACGGACACCACCGAGTCCCCGGTCCGGCACGCGCGGCCCCGCGTCCGGTGTGGATGCCGGCTGAACCCGAAGAGCGGGTCGATCCCGACCCAGTCGTCGGCCTCGGCGTCGGTGTACTCGTGGCCCTCGGCGGCGTTGACCCACAGGTACACCGGATCGGGCAGCTCGGCCCGCAGCCGACGGGCGGCCCCGAGGTGCTCGGGCAGCCCGACGACACCCACGCTGAAGCGCACTCCGAGCGCGGTCAGCTCGGCGGTCTTGGTCAGGAACCGGTCGTGCGGCGTCTGGCCCGGGTGGTACGTGCACCACAGCGCGACCGCGTCGCGGTCGGCGTCCGCGAGCCAGCCGGTGCGGCAGCTGAGGTTGGTCTGGATCGCCACCCGGCGAACCTGTGGCAGCCGCGACAGCGCCACCAGGGCTCGGCGGTACCAGGACCGAACCAGCCCCTCGCCCCACGGGGTGAACAGGATCGACAGCTCCCGGTCCTGGTCCGCCGCCCACGCGCAGAACCGGTCCAGGGCGGCCCGGTCGGCGCGCAGCTGCTCGGGGGTGTCCCGGCGTTTGGCGAAGGGGCAGTACGGGCAGTCGTAGTCGCAGGAGGCCAGCGGTCCCCGGTACAGGATGGTCAGCACTGTCAGCGGCCTTCGTACTCGGCCATCGCCGCCCGCACCCGCGCGGAGAACAGCTCCGGTCCGAGTGCGTCGGAGTACGCCAGGCCCAGTGCGGTCAGCCGTACCCGGTCACCGTCGGAGCGAAGCCATCCGCGCTGCGTCCACCGGTCCAGCTCGACGCCGAAATGCTCGTGCGGGTCGGCGCCGAACTGGGAACGGTAGTCCGCCAACGGCATTCCGGTGGCCTGCAGCACGGACTGCAGCAGGTGCCGGCGTCGGGACTCGTCCTCCGTCATCGCGTGGCCCACCACGGCGCGGCGGAAGTCCGCCACGGTGCTCGCCGCGAAGTCGTCGATGATGGCGCGTACCTCGCTCGCGCCGACCGCGTAGTCGAACGAGTAGTGCAGTCCGCGGGTGTACGACCGTGCGCCACAACCGAGTCCGATCATGCCGTCCGTCTGGCAGGCGTAGTCGTTCGGACCGAGATCGGGTGCGTCGGCGCGGCGGAACATGCGCATCGACTCCTGGACGTAGCCCGACGCGATCAGGTGGTCACGTCCGCGGCGGTAGAGGTCGAGGCGGTGCGCGTCCCAGGCCGGATCGGGTCCGGTGCCGCGGCGGGCCAGGCCCGTCAGCGGCCGCACGTACAGCGGGTACAGGTACAACTCCTCGGGATGCCAGGACAGTGCGGCGTCGAGGGAGGCGATCCAGGATTCCGGTGTCTGGCCGTCGATCCCGTAGATCAGATCGATGTTCAGGACCTCGATCGCCGCGTCCCGGATCCGTTGCAGGGCGGCCTCGACGTCCGCGCGCCGCTGCGGTCGGACCGCCGCCCGGGCCTCGGTGTCGTCGAAGCTCTGCACCCCGAGACTGAGCCGGGTGACGCCGCGCTCGGCCAGCACCGTGAGCCGGTCGGCGGTGGCCGTGGCCGGGGACGCCTCCACCGACATGGGGACGGCCCGCAGGTCGGCGCCCATGCCCTCGGCGATGTCGCACAGCCGGTTCAGTTCCGCCGCGGTCAGGTAGGTGGGGGTACCGCCGCCGAATGCCGCCGTCGCGAACCGGGCCGACGGTGTCAGGGCCTCGCGCACCGCCTCGGCCTGCCGCTCGAGGGCGTCGAGGTATCGGGTGGTCAGCTCGCCCGGCGCGCCGACCCGGGTGAAGAGGTTGCAGAAGCCGCAGCGCACCTCGCAGAACGGCACGTGCAGGTACAGCGACAGTGCGTCCTGCGGTTCGTCCGCCCACAGGTCGGTCAGGGTGGGACGGGGGTGCAGCGGCCGGTACGCCGTCTTGTGCGGATACGCGTACACGTAGTTCTGGTACGGCGGAACGTATCCCGTCGGCGCCACGCCCGGAGGCGTCGGCAGGGGCAGGTCGATCGCGGTCATCGTGGTCCCTCGAGGAAGAAGTGGGCGTAGGGCACCGTCCACACCACGGGATGGCCGAGTCGGTGCCCGGTGTACCCGTCCTCGCCGTAGGTGGTGCCGTGGTCGGAGCAGACGATCGCGAGACACCGACGTCGGCTCGACATCGCAGCGAACAGCCGCCCGATGTGCCGATCCACGTACTCCAGTGCCGCCGCGTGCGTCGCCCGGGTGTCCCCGTCATCGGCGGTGGCCCCCTCGGCGAAGAACCAGTTCGGTTGGTGCAGCGCGGAAACGTTGACGAACAGGAAGAGGCGGCGCTCGGCGGGAAGCCGGGCCACCGCCGCTGCGGCCAGGTCCACCTGTGCCTCGAACGAGGTCGGTGAGGTCACGCCGAGTTCGGGGGACCAGTGCGCCTCGTCGAACAGGTCGGGCAGCACCGAGCCCAGCGCACCGACGCGGTTGAAGAAGCCGACACCGCCGATGCACACCGTGCGGTAGCCGGCGGCGGCGAGGCCAGCGACCAGATTCGACTCCGCAAACACGAAGGTGCGGTCCGCGGTGGACTCGCTCCCGCCGAACTCGGCCGCGAACAGTCGCGGGTGTGGCCCCTGCCGGGCCGGGGTGGGGAGGAAGCCGGCGAACATCGCCTGGTGCGAGGCATAGGTGAAGCTGCCGGGGGAGTGGCGTTCCTCCCATCGGCCGCCGGGCAGGTGCCGCGCCAGGTTCGGGATCCGCCCGGCGGCCGCGAGCTCGCAGGCCACGTCGTAGCGCAGGGTGTCGAGCGTGACCAGCAGGATGTCGTCGGAGCCGACGACGGTGTTCATGTCCGGCTGTGCCGCAGTCGATTCCGGTGGTGCGGCGGACGTTTCGTCAGGCCGCGACATGATCGGCCCATCCTTGCGCCGCGGCCAGTTGCGCCGCGTAGGTGTCGAGACCGTCGGCGCGGCCCGGGAGCCCGCCCAGGCCCGGGAGCAGGTCGCCGAAGGCGTTCACCTCACCCACCGCTGCGCCGCGCCAGTTCGCCGCGGGCAGCAGGTCCACCCCGACGCACAGGGTGCGTGGGAACCGGGCGGCGGCCCGCTCCGCGACGGCGAGTGCGTTCTCCCAGCCGAATCCCGCGGCGTCGAAACCCGTTCGCGCGGTGTCCAGGTCGCCGCGACGCCCGCCCAGGTGCAGGTTGGTCATGGGGTGGGCGCTGGTGCGCAGCACCGCGTGGGTCGCCTGCCCGGCGACCACCACGACGCGCAGGTCCGCGGCGACGCCCCGCCACGACGGCTTCGGCAGCCACGCCTCGATGTGCAGGACTTCGCCGGCGAGGGCGTCGACGAGGGCGCCGACCTCGGTTTCCCTGGTGAGATGGCGGACGCGCAGCGAGTTGTAGACGCCGTCCGCCGCGACCTCCGTGCTGCTGCGGGCCTGCACCCGGCCACCGGATGCGGTCTCCACCGCGACCACTCCGGCCGCGGAGGATCCGTGCGCGGGTTTGACGAAGAACCGCCGCAGCCCGGCGGCGGCGGCCAACGCGCGCACCTCCGGCCAGTCCCGCGGCACCGGCGCGTCGCGGCCCGAGGTGGGGGAGGCCGGCACCGGGACGGCCCCGTCCGCGAGGGCCGCGTGGCACCGGCGCTTGTCGAACAGCACTGCCAGGTCGTCCGGATCGGTGAGCCGTCGCCCGCCGCGCAGTGTCCCGACGGCGGCGAGCAGCGACGCGTACCACCGCGGGCCGCCTGCGATGCGGGTCGGATCTCCGGGTCCGCGCAGCAGCGCATCCACCTCGGGGTTCTCGCCGGGCGAGTCGAGGCGCACCACCTCGTCGGGGTCGAACCGTGCGCCGCGCTCGGTGAGTACCTCGCGCCAGGACACCACCCGCGGGGTGGGCAGGCCGGAGCGGGCCGCGGCGTCCAGCAGCATCGTTACGCGGCGGTTCTCCGGATTGCCCACGACCGCCAGGCGGGATCGCGTCATTCGCCGACCGCGACCGACCGGTAGATCGTGCCGTCGTACTCGTCCTCGTCGGCATCCTCGGCGTCGAGGTTCAGTCGCACACCGGACGGCTCGAGCGCCGCCCGAAGACGTTCCCGCAAGCCATCGCTGAGGTAGTTGTGGTGCAGGTCAAGCGATTCGAGGTGGATGAGCGACTGCCCGGCGAGCAGCGCTTCGCCGCCCGCGTCCAGCAGCACGCCCTTCGACAGGTCCAGCGCCCGCAGCCGCGGGAGGATCGGCGCCGCCGCGACGGCGGCCGCGACCGCGTCCTGCTGGTCGCTGTTGGAGAGCGCGAGGCGGGTCAACCGTGGGAGCTTCTCGCCGGAGAGGATCGGGGCGAGGTCCTCGACGGAGGAATCGGCGCCGTATTCCTCTGTGCCCAACCACAATTCCAGATCGGTCAGGGCCGGCAGATCCGAGGCGGCCACGGCGCGGACCACGTCGGCGGGCAGGCCGCCCGTCTCGATCACCAGGCTGCGCAGGTTCTCGTGCTGGACCGGGGTCATCGTCAGCTGGCTGCCGCCGCGTATCCCCAGGTGCTCCAACCGAGGAAACGCCGTCAGCAGGGCGGTGACGTCGGACTGCACGATCCACGAGATCTCGCAGTCCTCGGAGGTCATGTCCCCGAGGAACAGGGACCGCAACGCAGGCAGTTCGCCGGCGGCCGCGACGAGGGCGGCCACCACGGGTGCGGAGCCCTCGTCGTACGGATCGGACCAGCCGCCGACGACGATCGCCTGCACGCTCGCCGGGTCGACCGCGGCACGGAACCTCGCGAACGCCTCCGGCCAGTCGAACGGCGGCTCGTAGGTCGGCACGGAGATTCGCCAGGCGACCGGGCCCTGGTCGGGCACGGTGGGGGCGGTGTCGATGGGGAACTCGACGACGGGAAGGCCGTGGAATTCGTTCTGCAGCTCTGTGATCACCGGGGCGCTCCTGGTTCTCGGACGGATTCGCCGGGGATTATGCCGGACTTGCGAAGGTCGAGGTGAACCCGCTGGGTCGATGCAGGGGTGGCTGCCTCCACCCCTCGGGGCACTATTCGCACGCCGGGTGTTCGACGGACGCTGGGATCTCGGACATCGACCACTCGTGTGGGAGATCCCTCGACCGAAAGGAACCCGCTGTCATGGCCCGCATCCTCGGCACCGCCGCCCCCGACGCACACGAGTCCGGTCCGCCGGGCGCAGCCGTGCCCGCCGTCGAATCCGTCCGGACGGCGGTTCGCCACCACTGGACCCTCGCGCGGATCGGCATGTACCTGCTGCTCGCCGCCCTGCCGCTGCTCGCGATCTCGGCGCACGTGTTCGGCCTCGTGCCGATGAATGCCACCGGTCCGCTGCTGATCATCCCGCTCGCGGCCGTCCTCGCCGTGCTGTGCGTGTTCGCGCCGCACCCGATCGACCGCATCGTCGGCTACGGCCTCGGCTGGGGCATGTTCGCGTGCCTGGCCTATGACGTCTTCCGTCTCGACACCGTGTACCTGCTCGGACTCTGGGGCGACTTCATTCCGCACATGGGTACCTGGCTCCACCCGGGAACCGACGCCAGGACCGGCGCGATCGTCGGCTACCTGTGGCGCTACCTCGGCGACGGCGGCGGGATCGGAATCGCCTTCTTCCTCATCGCCCTCGCTCTCGGTCTCCAACATCGGTCACGCCGCACCGTCCTCCTCGCGTTCGTCACCTTCGCGGTGTTCCCCGTATGGACCGGACTCATCGGGACGGTTGCCCTGTCGCCGCACGGCCAGCAGGACATGTTTCCGCTCACGCCGACGACGATCACGTTGTCGCTGATCGGGCACCTGATCTTCGGGTTGGTGCTCGGCCTCGGCTTCCTGCGTGCGCGGGGCCGCCTCGGCCAGCACTGGCCGTGGCGGCCGCTGCTTCCGGTGCGGTCGCCGGCCGGTGCGGGACAGCCGCCCGTCGAGGCGTTGGCTCCCGAGTGTGGTGAATGCGGCGCGCCCGCCCACTGACAGCGGGTTCACCGGCTCGCCCCGTCGGTGGAACGTCGGTGCCCGCTGGTTCAATGTCGCCAGAAACGGACACGGGAGGATGCGAACATCATGGGGACCTGGGACAGCGGCAACTTCGACGACGACACCGCCGCCGATCATCTTTCGGACCTGACCGGTCGGCTCGTCGACGAGGTTGCCGAGGCGATGTCCGGCGACCCGGTCGAACTCGAGCCGGACGAGTACTGGGGCGTTGCGGTGCCGTGCAATCTGGAGCTGCTTCACCTGCTTGCCCGGCAGCACTACGTCGGGGTCAGGCTGCCCGACCCGGAGACCATCGCAGGCTGGAAGGACCGGTTCCTGGCCGTATGGGACGAGGCGATCGACGGGCTGGAGCCCGAGCCGGATTTCAAGCGGCAGCGACGTGAGGTCCTCGTGCGGACGTTCGACCAACTGGCCGAGGTGGCGAGACGCGAGGGATGACATTCGGGGTCGCGCCCGGGGGAAGATGGTTCATGCCCTTCACGCTGCCCGCGGCCATCGACATCGTGGCCGAGACCGAGGTCAAACGCTCCCGGTTCATCGCGGCGCTGCGGCGCGTCGACGGCCCGGTCGAGGCGAACGACTTCCTCGACGAGCAGCGGCGACTGTATCCCGATGCGCGGCATCACTGTTGGGCCTACATCACCGGAAACGAGCCCTCGGAGCGGGCCGAACGTGCGGGCGACGACGGGGAGCCGGGTGGAACCGCCGGGGTGCCGATGCTGCAGGTGTTGCGCACCCGGGACCTGGTGGACGTCGCGGTGGTCGTGACGCGGTACTTCGGCGGGATCAAGCTCGGCGCAGGCGGGCTCGTGCGCGCGTACTCGGGGGCGGTGGCCGCGGTGGTCGACGCGGCGCCGATGGTCGGGCGCGAACGCCTCGACCTGCTGGCGCTCGAGGTCGGTCACGACACCGCCGGCCGGGTAGAGGCCGAACTGCGCGGTCGTGGGGTCGCCGTCGTCGACACCGCCTACGGTGCGGCCGTCACCCTCACCCTTGCCACCCGGGACCTCGCGCGCTTGGCCGAGGCGGTCGCCGAAATCACTGCTGGTGCAGCCAATCTCGTCCCGGCAGGTACGCGGTGGGTGGACGTGTGAGCGGACCGCGAGCCGGCGCCCCGGCCCAGGCAGAGCGTCACGCCGCGTCGAGTTCGCTGATCGGGTCGGTCCACGACTTCGCGTAGGCGTCGACGTACTCCTGACCCGTCCTCGCGGCAATGGCACGCATCAACGCGTCGGTTGCCTCCCGGACGCCCCTCGGGCCGGCCGCCCGGTAGGGATCGAGGTCGAAGGGCGGAAGGATCTCGACCACCACGCGGTGCCGACGCCACCACGGGACGGACCGGTCGGGTCGGGTGCCGGTGATCGCGACCGGGACGATCGGCGCGCTCGTGGCCATCGCGACCCGCACCGCGCCGGTCCGGCCTCGGTACATCCGGCCGTCCGGCGAGCGTGTTCCCTCGGGGTGGATGCCCCAGACGCGGCTCTCGTCGACGATGCGGATCGCCGCGTCGAGTGCCGGCGATGCCGATGATCCGCCCTGACGGTCGACCGGAATCTGCCCCACCGAGGTGAAGAACCACCGGCTGATGAGTCCGGAGATCCCGGTGCCCTCGAAGTACTCCTGCTTGGCCAGGAAGCTGGTCTGTCGCCGGACTGCCAGGGTCAGGTAGAAGGAGTCGAGCACGGCGAGGTGATTGGCCGCCACGATCAGCGGCCCACCGCGCGGAAGGTGCCGACGTCCGACGAACCGCGGTCGGCCCAGCAAATACAGGGCCGGTCCGACCAGGACGTGTCGGCACAGGCGATAGCAGCAGGCTCGCAACAACGACATAGACAGTGTCTACCGCGCGATGGAAGACAATGTCTACATGAGTACCGAGGCGACGCGAGACGCGCTGGTCAGCGCCGGCATCGAACTGCTCGAGGAGACGGGCTCGGCCGACCTCGGCCTGCGAGCCATCGCCCGTCGAGCCGGCGTTTCGCACGGGGCTCCGCGGCGGTGGTTCCCCACCCACCGACTGCTCCTCGCGGCGATCGCCGAGGCCGGTCTGCGCGACCTCTCCGCGACCCTCGCGGCCGCGGAAGGCGAGTCCGGTGCCACGATCGGGCAGCTCGCCGCGGCCTATGTCGAGTTCGCCGCCCGTCGGCCGGCGATGTTCACGCTGATCTTCCGGCACGACCTGCTCGAAGGGTCCGGCACCAACCTCCGCGCGGTCTCGCGTCCGCTCTTCGAGCGCATCGTCACACTGGTCGAGCACGCCACGGGCGCACGTGATCCCGAGGTCGCTGCGGCGGCGCTGTGGGCGGGTATCCACGGCATCGCGGTGCTGTCGACCACCGGATCCCTCGGCGCGGCGGCCCCGCGGGTGGACGTGGCCGAGCTGATCGAACGAGTGGTGACGAACGCCGTCCGGTGAATGCGTGAATTCGACCGGGCGGGCGGGGTGGTGACCGCGTATCTTCCACGGGTGACCACAGCCGAGTTTGCAGCACGCGTCCCGCACAGCCGACGGTCCGTCCTCCGCGGGGCGGCCCTGAGTCTCGGCGCCGTCGCCGCGGGATCCCTCGTCGGACCGTTCGCCAACGCGCAGGTCGGGGCGGCACCGACCGCGCTGCGCGGCAAGACCGCCGTCGTCGTCGGCAGCGGATTCGGTGGTGCGGTCGCCGCACTGCGCCTGGGCCAGGCCGGCGTGCAGACCACGGTCCTCGAGCGCGGTCGGCGGTGGCCGATCGACCCGGCCGGCAACACCTTCTGCACCATCAACGAGCCCGACCGCCGGGCCGCCTGGTTCGCCGAGCAGCCCCCGGTCAACCCGCTGACCAAGTTCACGCACATCGACCGCTACCCCGGCATCATCGACCGGGTCAAGGGCAACGGCATCGACGCGCTGTACGGGTCGGGGGTCGGCGGCGGCTCGCTGGCGTTCGGCGCGTTCACCCCGCAGCCGCGACGCAAGGACTTCACCCAGGTCTTCCCCGTCCAGATCGACTACGACGAGCTGGACCGGACCTACTACCCGCGGGCCCGGAGGATGCTGGGCACCTCGCCGCTGCCGGCAGACCTGCTCGCACACCCGAACTACCGGGGTGCGCGGGCCTGGCTGGACTACATCGAGGACTTCGGCGGCGAACCCGTCCTGCACGACTTCTGCGTCAACTGGGACATCGTCCGTGACGAGATCGCCGGGCGCAGGCCCGCGTCCTACTCGGTCGGCGAGGGCCCGTACGGCACCAACTCCGGCGCCAAGAACAGCGTCGACCACAACTACCTGCCCGCCGCCGAGGCCACCGGAAACGTGACCATCCTGCCGTTGCACGAGGTGGTCGAGATCCGCGAGGTGTCCGGACAGGACCGCTTCGAGGTGACGGTCAAGCGGATCGACGAGACCGGCGCAGTGCTCGAACACAAGACCTTCGTCGCCGACTTCGTATTCATGGCCGCCGGCTCGTTCTACACCAGCTCGCTGTTGACCACCGCGAAGGCGAAGGGTGCCCTGCCCCGGCTGAACGACAAGGTCGGCAAGGGGTACGGCACCAACGGCGACTTCCTGATGTCGCGGATCCTGCTGCGCCGCGACTGCGGCGCCAAGCAGGGTGGGCCCGGCGTCGCGGTCATGTACGACGACGACAATCCGGACGGTCCCGTGTCCATCTCCTGGGAGGCGTCGCCGTTCCCGGACGTCGCCGGCGGCGGCATGATGGCCAACCTGATCCAGGTGATGACCGACGAACGCGGCACCATCGACTACAACCCGGCGACGGGTCGCGCCGAACTCAACTACCCGTTCGGCGAGGCGAACAGCGACGTCGACGCGCGCGGCCGGAACTTCGCCGGCCGCTTTCACGAGCGCACCGAGGTCCGGCAGGGTTCGCCCGCGACCGGGATCCCGGTCTACACCCGGCTGAGCGACTTCGGCTCGGGCTGCACCTGGCACGGACTCGGCGGCGCGGTGATGGGGCAGGCGTGCGACTTCGAGGGCAAGGTCGACGGCTACTCGAACCTGTTCGTCGTCGACGGTGCGCTGCTGCCCGGCTCGACGGCGCTGGTCAACCCCGCGTTGACCATCACTGCGGTGGCCGAACGCTGCCTGGACCGCTTCGTGCAGTCCCGGTCCTGACGCTCAGTCCGACTCGGCCCCGCTGACGATCGCGGCACGCCGAGTCGGGCGAGCGCGGGTTGGCCTGACCACGGCGCCGGGGGGCGCCCGGCCGCTACGTGCCTACACGGCAGAGGATCTCGCTGTGCAGCAGGGCGAACCACCCGTCCTCGTCGGCGGCCCAGGTTCGCCACCCCGCCGAGAGGCGCGCGAGGTCGTCCGGTCCGGCGAGCCCCAGTTCGACGGCCCGGACGGCGAAGTTCGAGTGCAGCACCCGGTCGGCCCACGACCCGCCCCACCACCGCCTGTCGTCGTCGGACGAGAAGCACCACGTGCTCGCCGTCGTCGCCACGTCGTCGAGCCCGGCCGCGTGCGCCCAGGAACGCAGGCGCCTGCCGGCGTCGGGCTCGCCGCCGTTCGCACGGGCGATGTCCTGGTACAGCGACAGCCACTCGTCGAGTTCGGGATTCTCGGGATACCAGGTGAAGGTGCCGTAGTCGGCGTCCCGGGCCGCGACGATGCCGCCCGGCCGGCAGACGCGGGCCATCTCGCGCAGCGCCTGCACCGGGTCGCCGACGTGCTGCAGGACCTGATGGGCGTGAACCACGTCGAAGGTGTCGTCGGGGAAGTCGAGCGCGTGGACGTCGGATACGACCGTCTCCGCGTTGGTGATCCCGCGCCGCGAGAACTCGGTCCGGGCGAGTTCGAGTGCACCGTCGGTCATTTCGACGGCGGTGACCCGGGCAACCAGCCCGGCGAGGTCCGCGGTGATCGTCCCGGGGCCGCACCCGACGTCGAGGAGGGTCATGTCCGGCCGCAGTTCCGGCAGCAGGTATGCGGCGGAGTTCGCGGCCGTGCGCCAACGGTGGTTGCGCAGGACCGACTCGTCGTGACCGTGGGTGTAGACGGTTTGCCTGTCGCTCATGGTTCGAGCGTACGCAAATGTTCATTCAATGGGATAGCAATCCCATAATGAGAGAAGTCGCATTCATCTCGCGGTTCGCTCCGGACCGCATCGGTCCTGGGCGGGTGCCGACTCACTCGTGGTGTGGATGTGGGTCGTCTCCACCTGAGCGGGCCTCGATGGCCGCGACGGACTTCTCGAACTGCTTCCCCAGGACACGGGTGCCGAAGAGTCCGAGCACGCCCGCGAGAAGGTGTCCCCTGAGGTTCTTGCCGTCGCGGACCACGACAGCATCCACCTCGGTCTCGCCATTTGGCTGCTCGGTGAGGGTGTAGGTGTGGCCCGAGGCGCCGCCCCACAGGTTGGAGTCGGTGGTCGTCATCACGACGCGGTGCGGGTCGGTCCAGTCGTAGTGCAGGCTCTCCCAGATGCCGTTCGAACCCTCCGTGACATCCGCGTCGTGGGGGCCTTCGTGGTGCACCTTGAGGTAGCTGTCCGCGCTGTTGCCGAAGATTTCTTCGCGACCTGGACCGAAGTCGGTGAGACCGGCAAGGACCTGCTCCGGCGTCGCGGTGGTCGTCCGGTGGAGATGGATCGTGGTCATGACGCATTCCTTGGCTCTCGGGTGATCCGTCCCGGTCCTTCAAGGCCGGGGAGATGACCTCTCCAGCACAGCATGCCTGGTGACGGGCGTCCAGGGGTCAGCACCTCCGCGTGTGGGCGGCGCCGACGCCACGACTCGTGGGACTGCACGAATGAACCGTTCCTCGTACCCGGGGTATTGACATGGCGTCGGCCGCGGCGCTTCATTGAGGCGCACGCTTGTGTTGAATCGCCCGACGGTGTTCTGGGAGGTTGACCTATGCACGGCACAGGTTTGGCGGGTCCGGAGCATCGCGGAGCGTTACCCCACCGCCGGTCCCTCTCGGTCCTCGCGCTGGTCGGAGCGTGTCTTCTTGCCCTGGCTGCTCCCCAGGCGGCCAGTGGTGAACCGGCGGCAGCGACCGGCGACACCGGGTTCGGTGTCCCGTTCGTCGGGGCGCCCGGCTACGAGCACCTGGCACCGACGCAGCTGACCGGCCCGGATCAGCTCAACCAGCCGCTCGGCCAGCAGGCGGCGGACGAGATCGCCGGCCGGATCGGGCTCGGCAGGTCGGACGCACTGTCCGAACAGCAGTATCGCGACCTCGTCAGCGGCGGCGGAGTCGGCGGCAGTCGCGACGCCGCCGAGATGATCGATGCAAGCGTCCTGATCCTCACCAACACCACCGGCCGTCCCCTGGTGTCCGACGTGGACGGTCACCTCGTGCCGTCGGTGCTGGCCAGCTACGGGCTCTACGTGAACACCAGCGGACTGCTGGGAAGTCCGGCCAACGCGAATGCGCCGACACGGCAGGTGAACTCGGTGATTGCTCCCGGCGGGTACATGGGGACTTGGATGAGGGACAACGGTGCGACCAGAACCCTGGCGGCGCTCTATCGGTCCGCATACACGGTGCAGGCGCTCTACGGCTTTGCATCGCAAGAGATTTCGGGCACGGCTCAACTGGTGACCAATGCCAAGGGGGGAGTGAGTTCGGAGGTGGGGATGTCGATGGCGCCGCCGCTCTGGATCGTGAACTTCGCCTTGCTCTACATGTTGAAGCCCGCCCTGGCGGCCGCGATGCCAGCCCACTGGGCCCCCATCCCTGCGGCGGTGGCCGACGCCGTGAAGGCGAGCCCCACCGGCCAGGTTCCCTTCGGCGACTACGCGTCCTATTTCCGGTGACTCGAATCACGAGTACGGCGAGGAGGCGGCTCGACCTACCAGCGGAGCGCCGGGCCACCCGCTCAGCGGTGTCGCCACGAACGGCTCCGGAGACGTCGCGAACGGCGGTCGACTCAGCTGCCCTCGGTTCGCGTGGACGCGTATATGTCCGCCTCGATTGCGGCGAAGGACGAGCGGAGTAGTTCGGTGTACCGGGCGGCGTCGCGCAGCTGCGCAGGGTCCGCGGTGAAGCTGATGGCGACGGAGTCGCCGATCGAGCCGATCGAGTGCGCGATCCCGCCTTCGCCGATGAGGGGGGTGACGCCGAATGTCGCGGCAACGGTCAACCCGCACAACGTCATGTCGGCAGGACCCCTCCGAACGTTCGTGATCAGGGTGTTCGCCCCGCCGACCGTGGGCGCGCGCTTGACGGGTAACGCACGGAGCACCCGGAGGCCCTGGCGCACCACGAAGCCGGGGATCGAGTTCACCAGCATGTCGAACTTCATCGTCGCCGGGGACAGCTTCCGGGCCTGATCCGCGCGCATCGACGCGTGGATGGCATGGGTCCGCGCGATCGGGTCCGCGATGTCGGTGTGCAGGTCGACGTACGCGAGGGAGAACTGGTTGCGGGCATTCGCCGCTGCGGCGCCGCGCGTCGAGATCGGGACGCCGGCGGCGAGCGACCCGTCCGGGACGCCGCCGTGCTCGGCAAGGTAGGAATGCAGCGCGCTGCCGACCACCGTCAACATGAGGTCGTTGACCGAGACGCCGCCGATCCGGTCCTTCAGCGCCCGCAGCTCCGGGAATCTGTAGAATACGCTGTCGCAGACCCGGTCCCTCCCGAGTGGCTCGTTGAGGATCGTCCGGGGGCGCCGCGCGGCGGGAGCGGTCCACATGCCCTGCGCCTGTTCGGCTTTCAGCTCGCGGCGGACCGTGCGGATCGCGACCGGCGCAGCGGCGAGCCGCGCCAGGTTCCGCGGGATCGCGGCGACCGCGCGCCCGAACAGCGCCGTGCGTGACGGCTCGCGGTCGTTGGTCGAAGGCAGTGCCGCGGGGAGCTCGTCGGTGAACAGCCGGCGGGCGATGAGCGTGCTGAGCATCCCGTCGGCCACCGCGTGGTGGATCTTGAGGCCGGCGACCGTTGCCGGGCCCTCGATCCCGCCGACGCCGTGCACGCCGGTGGAGACGTGCAGCTCCCACAGTGGGCGACCCCAGTCGAACGGTTCGCCCTGCAGGCGGGCCTGGAGGGCGCACAGCCCCGCCCAGTCCCCGGGCTGGTGGAAGGTGATGTGCCGGGCAGGTGCGAAGCGCGGATCGTCGACCCAGTACGGGTGGTCGAGGTCGGCGGGGACGCGGACCATCCGCTGCCGCAGTTCGGGGATCCGCGCGGCGCGCGCCGTGATCCACGCTGTGATCTCCGCGGTGGTCGCGGTGCCGGGGAAGGCGTACGCGGTGAGCATGGCCTGCCCGGCCCCGGGACTGTCGACGTAGGCGAACACCGCGTCACGCGGTTCGGCGGGTTCGGCGGTCACTGGGCGTCCTCGCGGTTGGTCGGGTTCTGCTGTAGGTCGGCGGCGTCGCCGGCGGTGTCGGGCATGCCTGCAGCACACCAGACAGAACCGTCAGATCGGGCGCGGCTGGCCGAGGGTTTTCGCGAATTAGGTTGAACGGAGGACATGGGTCGGGCGGTATGGGATAATGCCGACCCGCTTTGACGACCACCGGTTTCTCGTGAGTGGGACCCGCATCGCGGCCGGTCCGGGGTTGACAACCTACAACCATTTAGTTGTATGTTTGGGGGGTGAACGGAGACGACGAGGACCGCGCGGACGCCCTGTTCCGTGCGCTTGCCGACCGGACGCGGCGCGACATCATGCGCCGGGTGCTGGCCGGGGAGCACTCGGTTTCCGCGCTCGCCGCGAAGTACGAGATGAGCTTCGCTGCGGTGCAGAAGCACGTCGCCGTGCTGGAGAAGGCCGGCCTGATCACCAAGCGACGCAGCGGTCGAGAGCATCTCGCCAGCGGCGACGTGACGGCGTTGCGGTCGGTGGCCGCCATGCTCACCGAGCTCGAGCAGGTGTGGCGCGGCCGTATCGCACGTATCGATGAACTCATTGCGCTCGACTCACCCAAGGAGGGCTGAACCATGCCTGTGACCGATGTCCAGCAGGACCTCGACAACCGGACCCTGACCATCACCGCTGACTTCGACGCGCCGGTGGAGCGCATCTGGCAGGTCTACGCCGACCCGCGCCAGCTGGAGAAGGTGTGGGGCCCGCCGACGTACCCGGCGACCGTGATCGACCACGCGCTCACGGTGGGAGGCCGCGTCACGTACTTCATGACCGGACCGGACGGCGACAAGTTTGCCGGCTACTGGCAGGTCACGACGGTCGACGAGCCGAGGGGCTTCTCGTTCGACGACGGCTTCGCCGATGAGGACTTCAATCCGAACCCCGCGATGCCGGTCTCGAAGAACGTCTTCACCTTCGCCGAGCACGACGGCGGCACCCGCGCGACCTACGTGAGCACCTACGAGTCCGCCGAGGCCTTGCAGCAGGTGCTGGACATGGGCGTGGTCGAAGGGGCCTCGGCGTCGATCAACCAGATCGACGACCTCATCGCCGCCTGAGCGCGCGCCGCGGCCGAACCGTCCCCAGGTGCTGGGGGCGGTTCGGCCGCGCGCAGGCATCACGCGACGGCAGTTCCCTCGAGCTCGACAATCTGGCCGGGGATCGCCAGCCGGGTGACCCCGAGCATCGTGGTGGCCGGCGCCACCCCGGAAGCGCCCAGCCGCGACGCCAGCACGCCGTAGTGCTGGAAGAGCAGGTCGACGTCGGTGGTGTAGACGTTGAGCCGGACGAGGTTCGCGAGGGACATGCCGGCCTCGCCGAGCACGGCCTCCAGGTTTGCGAGGCTCAGTGCCAACTGTTTCTCCATGTCACCGTCGTGCTGGGGCTTGCCGTCGGCGCTCATTGCGGTCTGCCCGGAGCAGTACAGGGTCCGGGTGTGCCCGGAGACGAGCTCACCCTGGTTGAATCCCATCTCCGCCGACCACGTCACCGGGTTGACTGCCGTTCGTTCCACTGACACATCAGGCTCCATTCGCTTCGTCGAAGTACGTACGTCCATCGGCCCGGTGGCCGCTGTCCGGGACGCCGTGGTGGCAAGCCTCCCAATGAATCACGACACCTTGTGTCGTGTATTCAGTAGAGTTTTCGGATGCGTGCCGACCGGTTGGTGTCGCTGGTGCTGCTGCTGCGCCAGCGCGGCCGACTGACTGCGGCCGAACTGGCCGGCGAGCTGGAGGTGTCCACCCGCACCGTGCTGCGCGACATCGAGGCGCTGTCCGCGGCCGGTGTTCCGGTCTTCGTCGAACGCGGCCGGCACGGTGGCTTTGCCTTGCTACCTGGGTTTCGGACCGAGCTCACCGGGTTGAACCACGACGAGGCGCTCGCCCTGCTGGTCGCCGGATCGCGGCGCGGCGCAGAGGCATTCGGCCTCGGCTCGGCGCTTGCCTCGGCGATGCTCAAGGTGGTCGACGCGCTGCCCGAGAGCTATCGGGACACCGCGGCTGACGTGGCCGAGCGATTGCTCATCGATCCGGAGACCGACCTGCTGTCGCGTCGGCTGGTCGCTGAGGAGGTTCCCGTCAGCATGTTGGCCGAGGTCCGGCGAGCCTTGTTCGGCGGAAACAAGCTGCGCATCCACTACGCGGCGCTCGATCAGGCCCCGAAGTGGCGCACGGTTGACCCGATCGGCCTCGTCGTCGTGCGTGACCGGGGCTACCTGCTGGCCACGAGATCTGGCGCGGATCGCACCTACCGGCTGTCGCGGGTGTTGGCCGCACAGGAACTCCCGGAACCGGCACAGCGGCCGGGCCGGGTCGATCTGGACCGGGCCTGGCAGGAACGCAGCACACAGTTTCGGGCCGGCGGCAACCAGATCGCCGTGCTGGTACGGGTGAACCCGACGAGGCGGGAGGACCTGGTGAGCACCGCGCTTGCGGTCCTCGCCGAGGAGCTCGACGCAGACGGCTGGCTGCGACTCGAGGTGACCTTCCAGGATTCACGACACGCCGAATGGGCGCTGTGGCAGCTCGCCATGGACGCGGAAGCGCTGGCCCCGCGGTCATTGCGCACTGCCCTGTGCAACCGAGTCACCGCGATCGCCGCCCGCTACGACGAACCATCCTGAGGGTTGTCGCCTTCTGCCAGGCGCGCGGAACGTCAGCGGGCGAGGGGCTCGGTGAACCCGAGCGACAGCGCGCCCATGATCTTCGGGGCGCCTTCCTCGTAGAACGTGTCGAGATCGCGGATTTCGAACCCCGCTGCGCGCACGAGAGCGGGGATGTCACGGGTGAGGTGGCAGCCGCCCGCGAGGGCCTTCTGAATCGGCTCGACGCGGTGCTGCCAGCGTCGGACCTTCTCGTGCGGGGCGCGACCGTGTTCGACGAAGTGCAGGGTGCCGCCCGGCTTCAGGACCCGCCGCACCTCGCGCAGGGCGGCATCCACATCGGGGATCGTGCACATGGTCCAGGTCGACAGCGCGGTGTCGAAGGTGTTGTCGGGGAGGGGGAGTGATTGGCCGTCCAGTCCGGATCGTTCGACGGGGACGGGGGAGGCCGCGAGTCGTTCGCCGGCCAGTTTCCACGCCAGGTCCGCGGGCTCGACGGCGCTGACGGAGTCGACGGCGGCCGGGTAGAACGGGACGTTGAGACCGGACCCGAACCCGATTTCGATCACCCGACCGTGCAGTCCGGCACACACCCGCCGCCGCGTCGGCTCGGTCAACGACATCCCGCAGGAGGCGTTCACCAGTCGCGGCACGATCCGATCGTCGTAGAACCCCATGGCAGTCTCCCCGTCGCCGTGCCTGTCCGTCCCAGCATTGTAGGTCGCACAGGGCGCTGCACCGTCGGCTTGCGTTGCGCGGATTGGGTTTCGCCGCGTCGCACCCCCGGATCGTCGACTACCAGCCCTTGACCGCAGTCCCGTCCCACCGTGGATCGGTCAACAGTTCCGGTGCCGGACCGACGAAGGCGCGCGCGGCGTCGGCGTCGCCGGTGAGGGTGAACCGCAGCCACGCGGTGAGGTATCCGCGGAACCCGCCCCCGTCGGTGGGCCAGTTGTGTCCCACCCCCAGCAGGCGGCCGCGTGCCGCGGGCACCGGGCTCACGGCGTGATAGGCGGCCTGCGGTATCGCCGTCGAGACCGGATCGTCGGACCCGGTCAGGTAGAACACCGGACCGGTCAGCCGGGCCACGTCGATCTGGTCGACTGGCCGGGTGGCCCACCACGGATCGGGCAGGTCGAGTACGGCGGTGGAGGTGATGAGCCCGTTGGAGGCGGTGCTGGCATTGATCGACCCCCCGGCACCCTGCGAATGTCCGACGGCCGCGACGTGCGCGACGTCGATGGAGGCGTGAAAGACGCTCTCCGGGTTGTCGTTCTGGGCCAGGATGTAGCGCGCCGCCGCCAGGATCTCGGTCCCGTCGCCGGTGACGCTGCTGTCGGCGACCACCACGACGAAACCCCAGGAGGCCAGGTGGCGGAGCAACTGCTCGTACTGCTCGTACGTCGCGTAGCTGCCGTTGCCGAAGGTGACCACCGGGTGCCGGTCGGGGCTGGTGGCGATGTCGGCGGGGTGGAACACCTGGTACCCGGGCACCGCAAGCGAGGTGACGGCGTGGATACCGGTTGCCGCGTAGCGTTCGCTGACGGACTGCTGCTTCGGAACAGCAAGAGCTGCCGGCGGCGTGGGACCCACCGCGGGAGCCGAGGCCAGGGCCGGTGCGGAGAATCCGGACGCCGTCGACATCGCGATGATCGCCGCGACGAACAGTGTCCGGGTGGGTCGGGTGGTGGGCAGCAGAGGTCGCCGTAACGTCACGAATGCGGATCCTACCCAGCGTCGGTGGCGAGATCTCGTGCGAACATGGCTGCCATGCTCAATGTTGTCAGACCCCGGCGGAGTGCCCCGGCCCCCGGCCCGGTTCCGACCGTCGAGCACCTGCCTCGGGTATGCGTGATCGGTGCGGGGTCGTCGGGCATCGCTGCGGCCAAGGCACTGCACGTCGCAGGCATCCCGTTCGACTGTTTCGAGCAGGGCAGCGTGATCGGCGGCAACTGGGTCTACGACAACCCGAACGGGGTGTCCGCCTGCTACGAGACGTTGGAGATCAACACGTCCGGACCGCGGATGGCGTTCTCGGACTTCCCGATGCCCGCCGACTACCCGCCCTACCTGCGGCACGACCAGGTGGGGGCCTACTTCGAGTCCTACGTGGAGCACTTCGGGTTCCGGGACACCATCACCTTCGGCACCACCGTCGAGCAGGTCGAGCGGGCCGCGGACGGAACGTGGTCGGTCCGGACGACCGGACCCGCCGGCGAGCGCGTGGCGAGCTACGACGCGGTGTTGGTCGCGAACGGGCACCACTGGGACCCCCGCTGGCCGGACCCCACTCCGGGGAGCTTCACCGGCGAGCAGATCCACTCCCATGACTACCGCGCCGCCGACCAGCTCGCCGGCCGCGACGTGGTGGTCGTGGGTATGGGGAACTCGGGTCTCGACATCGCGGTCGAGGCGTCCAAGGTCGCGCGCAGCACCACCCTGGCGGTGCGGCGCAGTCACTGGGTGATGCGCAAGATGTTGTTCGGCAAGCCCGCCGACCGGTTCGTGATGCCGGGCTGGATGCCGGGCTGGGTCATCTCTGCCGGGCTCCGCGTCACCGCACTCACTGCAGGTGACCTGACCCGCTACGGGCTCCCGCGGCCGGCGCATCGGCCGGGTCAGGCGCACCCGGTGCAGTCCGAGCAGATCCGCGCGCGACTGCGGGCCGGTGCGATCA
The DNA here is from genome assembly GCF_042654025.1 of Rhodococcus kronopolitis. Lineage (NCBI taxonomy): Bacteria > Bacillati > Actinomycetota > Actinomycetes > Mycobacteriales > Nocardiaceae > Rhodococcus > Rhodococcus kronopolitis. The sequence goes on from NZ_JBHSFO010000004.1 coordinate 431,943, forward strand.
GTCCGCGCCCACAGATCGACCGGTTTGACGGCGACACAGTCATTTTCGCGGACGGTACCCGGTCCCGGGCAGACCTGGTCGTGTGGGCAACCGGCTACCGGGTGAGCTTTCCGTTCTTCGACCCGGAACTCGTCACCGCCCCCGAGAACGACCTTCCGCTGTGGAAACGAACTGTGCACCCGGACCTTCCGGGTCTGTACTTCGTCGGGCTCCTGCAGCCGCTCGGCGCGGTGATGCCGCTCGCCGAGGCGCAGTGCGCGTGGATCGCGGAGACCCTCGCCGGCCGGTACCTGCCGCCGCCCGACGCCGAGATCCGGTCGCAGATGACGGCCGACCACGATCGCGCCAAGCGGCGGTTCTACAACTCGCCGCGGCACACCATGGAGGTCGACTTCGAGCACTACCTCTGGAGTCTCGGGCGGGAGCGCCGTCGCGGGGCGCGCCGCGCCCGCGCGGCGCGTTGACCGGCGGCCCACCCTCAGTCCAGCGCCATCCGCACCGCGAACACTCCCAGCAGCCCGCTGGCGAGCCACTTCTGGATGCTCAACCAGACCGGCCGCCGGGTGAGGAACGCCGAGATGGACGAGGACGCCAGGACGATCACGGCGTTGACGGCCACGGCGACCAGGATCTGAACGGCTCCCAGGAGGAGGGACTGCTGCCAGACGGGACCGCGTGACGGATCGACGAACTGCGGAATGAGCGCCACGTACATGAGGGCGATCTTGGGATTGAGGATGTTGGTGACAAGCCCCATTCCGAAGAGCCGGAAACTGCTGTGGCGCTCCAGTTCCGAAATCTCGAACGCGGACCGTCCGCCCGGTCGGATCATGCTCCACGCGAGATAGCAGAGGTAGGCCGCACCGGCTACCTTGATCACGACGAAAAGTGCTGGGACAGCGAAGAAAACGGCGGTGAGTCCGAGTGACGTGGCGGTCAGGTAGGCGAGGAAGCCGACGGCCACCCCGCCGAGCGATGTCATTCCCGCTCGCCGGCCCTGGCTGATGCTGCGTGAGGCGAGATAGATCATGTTGGGTCCCGGGGTCAGGACCATCGTCAAGGCCACGAGTGCCACCCCTGCCATTGCGGCCGTCGTCACCATCGTCGGTTCCCCTGACTCGTCGTGCGTACTTGTCGAGTCAACCCCGGGTGGGTTCCGGCACCAATATCCACTTGGGGGCGGGTGGACCGCACGTTCGGCCGCTTGGCGCTCGGCACGTCGGAAGTTTGTCCTGCACTGAGCCGACTGCGGTGGACGGCGGCGAGGCATCGCTGATCGGCAGCACGCCCCGGCTAGTCTCGGGACATGCTGGCCGCCGCGATCATCGTCATCACCCTTGCCCTGGTCTTCTACTCCATCGGCGTGTGGTCGGAGCGCATCCAGAAGACCCTGAAGTGGTGGCATGCCGGCGCCTTCGCGCTCGGCCTGGCCTGCGACGCCACCGGTACCTTCCTGATGAGCAAGATCTCCGACGAGTCGTCGGACGCCGGAACCTCGACCTTCGACACGATCATGATCGTCACCGGAGCCCTGGCGATCGTGCTCATGGCCATTCACCTGGTGTGGGCCGTCATCGTCCTGCTCCGGGACCGACCCTCCGAGAAGGCGAAGTTCCACCAGTTCAGCCTGGTCGTGTGGACCATCTGGCTGGTGCCCTACTTCACGGGGGCCGTCGGCGCCATGACCGGCTAGGCCTCCGCCGCCACAACAGTGCGCTACCCGGTGGCGGGCGCGAGTTTGACTGGGATGTCGGTGTTCTCGTCGGTGTGATAGGTCGCGCACACGCGGTGGTAGCCGTCGGCGACCTGGAGTGCCACGTCGGTCGACAGGTCGCCCTGCACGACCAGGATCGGCGAGAGCAACTTGCCCTTGGCGATCTTCGCGAGGTCGGAGCTCACGTGCGGGTTGTCGACGGGCAGCAGCGGAAGCCGGGAGGCGCGGAGCAGGTCCTTGGCCTTCTTGTGCACGATCGGTGCCGCCTCGAGCGCCGCCACGATCGCCTTGACCTGCTGTGGCGGTGCAAGCAGCGCCAGATAGTCCGCGGCCGCCGGATAGTCGTGCTTGTCCGGCTCGGGCTTCCACATCACCTCGGGCATCGGGGCCTCCTCGTCCTGATCGAAACGGTGGCCCGGTGACCAGCATGCCGACGGGCGTGACCCGAGCGGACCCTGCGCTGGTCGAGACCTCGGTCCCGCGGTGGCCCAGACCCTCCCGCGCCGCCATGGGGACGAGACCAGGAGGCCCCGCCGCCATCCACTTCGATTACACGCCCCGTCGCCACTGTTGGACAAGCCCCGGTCCGGCCGGCGGACCACTGGTTCTGCCGAGTGGCGGGCCCCGTCAGGATTCGCTCATGCGCTGGTCCGGTCCAGCGACGCGGCGAACTGGCTGGCCGGATGCGCCAGCCCGTAGTGCCCACGCAGGGTCGACGCCGTGTAGTCGGTTCGGAACAGCCCGCGTCGCTGCAGGATCGGGACCACCTGGTCGACGAAGTCGGTCAGGCCCCCGGGCAGGAAGGGCGGCATGATGTTGAAGCCGTCGGCGGCCCCCTGCTCGAACCACAGCTGGAGCTCGTCCGCGACCTGCTCCGGGGTGCCGGCGAAGGTGCGGTGTCCGCGTCCGCCCCCGAGCAGCCCGATGAGCTCACGTACGGTCGTCCCGTCGGCCTCGGCCAGTTCCTTGACCAGTTCGTAGCGACTCTTGTTGCCCTGGATCTCGTGCACGGAGGGCAGCGGCGGCAGGGGCGAGTCCAGCGAGTACTCGGTGAGGTCGACGCCGACGATTGCGGACAGTTGCCGGAGCGCGTAGTCGGGCGAGATCAGATCGGTGAACTCCCGCTCCAGTGCCCTGGCCTCGGCCTCGGTCGATGCGATGAACGGGACGATCCCCGGCAGCACCTTCAGCTCGTCCGGGTGGCGCCCGTGCGCGGTCACCCGGGCCTTGAGGTCCCGATAGAACTCCTGCGCCTGGGCGAGCGTGCGTTGCGCGGTGAACACCGCTTCGGCGTACCGCGCCGCGAACTCCTTCCCGCTCTCGGACGAGCCCGCCTGTACCAGCAGCGGGCGGCCCTGCGGCGAGCGCGGCGAGTTCAGCGGACCACGGATCCGGAAGTGCTCGCCGTCGTGGTCGATCTCGTGCACCTTGTCCGGATCGGCGAACACCCCGGTGTCCTGGTCCAGCACGACGGCATCGTCCTCCCAGCTGTCCCACAGGGCGACCGCCGCTTCGACGAACTCGTCGGCGCGCTGATACCTGCCGAGGTGGTCCGGGATCCCGTCGAGGCCGAAGTTGGCGGCCTCGTCCTCGCCGGCGCTGGTGACGATGTTCCAGCCGGCCCGGCCGCCGCTGATGTGGTCGAGCGAGGCGAACTTGCGGGCCGTGGTGAACGGGTCGCTGTACGTGGTCGAGGACGTCGCGATCAACCCGATGTGATCCGTCGCGCCCGCGATCGCGGTGAGCAGGGTGACCGGCTCGAAGGTGGCGAGCACGTTGTGCTTGACGCGGGGACCGACCGCGAGCCCGTCGGCGAAGAACACCGAGTCGAGCTTGCCGCGTTCGGCGATCCGGCCGAGCTCGGCGAAATGTTCGACCGACCGCACGTCGTCGGCATTGGTGCGCGGGTGGCGCCAGGCCGCCTCGTGGTGGCCGACTCCCATGAGGAAGGCGTTGAGGTGAAACTGCTTTGGCTGCTGAGACATTGCGATGATCTCCTTTAGATCGGACTGACGCGCCAGCGGGACAGGCGGCGCTCGGCGAGGACGATGATCCCGTTGAAGACGAGACCGAGAAGCGAGATGGCGACGATGCCGGCGTACATCTTCGGTATCTGGAAGTTGTACTGCGAGGCGGTGATCAGATAGCCCAGACCGGCCTTCGCGCCGACCATCTCCGCGGCGATCAGGACGAGGATCGAGGACGCGGCCGCCATCCGGACACCAGTGAAGATGGTCGGGACGGCGGCGGGCAGGATCACCTTCTGGAACAGCCGGATCGGTGTGAGGCCCAGCGACAGGGCGGACTTGACCAGCAGCGGATCCACCGTCCGGACACCGGAGATGGTGTTCAGCAGGATCGGGAAGGTGCTCGCATAAATCACCAGGGCGACCTTGGAGGTCTCCCCGATGCCGAGCACGAGGACGAAGACCGGCAGCAAGGCGAGCGCGGCCGTGTTGCGCAGCAGCTCCAGGATCGGATTGACGAACTCGGCCACCGGGCGGTACCACGCGATGGCGACGCCCAGCGGGATGGCGATCACGATGGCGATGGCAAACCCGGTCAGTGCCCGGCTCAGGCTGGCGGAGGCGTGGTTCCACAGCTCGCCGCTCGCGGCCAGGCCACCGAAGGCGCCCGCGACCACGGAGAACGGCGGCAGGAACACCTTGTCGACCAGGCCCAGCCGGGGGGCCAGCTCCCACAGCAGCAGGAACAGGCCGATCGCCAGTGATGGCTTGAGCACCCGCCAGGCCGTGGTCCGGACCGCCCTGCCGCCGCGGGTGAGGACTCCCGGGCGCCGGGGCACCACCACCTGAGGGGAGGACGCTGCCACCGGACCCGTTGCGACCCGCGGCGCGAGCAGTTCGACGCTAGACATGGACTTCCTCCTTCTCCACGGTCACCGCTACCTCGAGCTCCTGATGCTGGGCGCGTGCCACCTCGTCCTGCAGCTGGCTCCAGATGTGGTGGCGGAACTCCCGGAATCGCTTGCCGGAGCGGACGTCCGCGGACCTGCGGTCGATGTCGATGTCGACCACCGTCTTCACGCGGCCCGGTCGCGAGGTGAGCACCGCCACCCGCTGCCCCAGGTACACGGCCTCGTCGATGCCGTGGGTGATGAACAGAATGGTCTTGCCGGTGGCACGCCAGATCCGCAGCAGCTCGTCCTGCAGCGACTCCCTGGTCTGTGCGTCGAGCGCCGCGAACGGTTCGTCCATCAGCAGCACCTCGGGGTCGAAGGCCAGGCTCCGCGCGATCGCGACCCGCTGCTTCATTCCACCCGACAGCTCGTGCGGGTATCGGTCGCCGAATCCCTGCAACCCGACCAGTTCGAGGTAGTGCTCCGCGATCTCCCGCCGCTCTCGCTTCGGCAGACCCTTTGCCTCCAAGCCGAACTCGATGTTGTGCAGCGCCGTCCGCCACGGCAGCAGCGCGTACTGCTGGAAGACGATCCCGCGGTCGAGGCCGGGGCCGGCGATCGGTCGACCGTCGAGCAGGATCTGCCCCGACGACGGTGTGGTCAGGCCGCCGAGCAGATCCAGCAGCGTGGACTTGCCGCAGCCGCTCGGGCCCACCAGGACCAGGAACTCGCCGTCCGCGACGTCGATGCTGATGTCCTCGATCGCGGTGAACCGGGATTCGGACCCGCGGACACCGAAGTGCTTGCCGACGCGGTCGAGCCGAAGTTTGGGTTCGGTGATCATTTCGCCGCCTCCAGCGCTTGTCCGTCGGCACCGCTGGCGGCGTCGTAGGCGCCGTTCGCGTAGGGGTTGAATTCGTTGGTGAACAGGTCGGCCGCCGTCAGCTCGCCCGGCTCGAGTTCGCCGTTTCGGACCAGCCAGTCGATCCAGGTCTGCAGTTCGCGGTCGGCGATGACTGCCCCCGCGACCGGGATGCCCGGACTGCGCCAGTAGTCGGTCAAGCTGGCGTTCTCGTTGCGGCCGCGCTCGCCGATGATCTCCTTGAACCTGGCCACGACCTGGTCCCGCGGTGTGGTCTGGGCCCAGCGGACGGCCCGTGCCGTGCCCTGGACGAAGTCCTTCGCCGCCTCGGGGTCCTTGGCGATGAAGTCGTCACGCAGGACGTAGGTGCCGTAGCTGAAGTCCCCGAAGATTGCCGAATCCGTGAAGAGTGGGTGCAGGCCGCCGCGGCCGACGGCGGTCTCCCGGAAGACGCCCCCGAGTGCGGCGACGTCGATCTGGCCTTCCCTCAGCGCCTGCTCGGTGTTGATCGGGGGGACGACGATCAACTCGACCTGTTTGATCTCGTCGGGCGTGAGCCCCTGCTGGGCCAGCCATTCGCGTACGACGAATTCGTGGTGGGCGCCAAGGGTATTCATGCCGACCTTCTTGCCGATCAGGTCCCGGGCGCTGGTGATCGGCCCGCCGTCGAGCACGAAGTAGCCGGTGAAGGTGCCCTGGTCGGCGCCGTACGAGCTCACCACCGAGGTGATCGGGGAACCCGCGGAGCGAAGCTTGACGACCGCGCCGTTGAACGCCATGCCGAAGTCGGTCTGTCCGGTCGCCACGGACTGGATGTCCTGCGGCCCGCTGGTGGTGTCACCCACCCACTTCAGCTCGACGTTCTGGAAGTAGCCGAGGTCTGCTGCGAGCTCCGGGAAGATGACCTGTCCGGCCGAGCCCTGGTAGCGCAGCACGGACTTGCCGTCCGCGGTCTGCTCGGTCTCGGTCGACCCTGCGCACGCGCTGACCAGGGAACCGATAGTCAAGAGCGCGGCGAGGGCCGCGAGTGCGCGCGGGGATCGCGATTGCGTTGATCGTCGCTTGGGCGTCGGTGATGCCATGGTCTGAGTCCTCAGGTCGGGCGTGGCGGGATGGTTTGTCAAAGGTGACAGAGGCCGCCGCGACCGGGAACTGTTGCGTTCACCGAGGTTTTAAGTCGAGTCCGTACGATCGGACGCGAAGTTGAAGTTTCCCCAATTCCTGCTAAAAGGAACGGTATTCAAGTCTGTTCTGCCTGGCGCAGTGGCCGTGGCCGTGGCCGTGGCCGTCGCCGGGAACCGTACCGTTGGTGCGGGCGCCGGGCCGGTGTTCGGTCTAGTCACCAATCGCGGGATGACCGCGCCGACCATGCAGGCTCGGTCGCGGCCATCCCGGCGGTGACAAGCCGCGCAGACGAATGGATCAGGATGATCCGCCGTTGAGCGACTTGACGGTCTCAACCCGCGTGTGTCCCGTCAGTTGCCAGTCGTCTGCCGGCGGAACCCCGGTACCGGTGAACTTGGCGCCGTGATCACCGTCGGCGCCGTGCTGAGCGTCGCCCGCCTCGTAGAAGAAGTCGAACTCGATGGACTTATCGCCCATCGACCAGCCCTCCGGTGGTGCCGTCAGCGTGACGGCCCCTGTTGTGGGATCCGACGTCGCGGTCCAGCTCGGCCGCGGCGCGTCGGGGTTGTAGTCGAAAATCGCCGCTTGGGAAAACTTGAATCCCTTCGGGGGCTGATGGGTGACGCTCGTGACGGCCAACGCCGCATCGCCACCGGATTCGCTGTTCCGGAAGACATGGATGCGGAATCGGGCACTCTCCTGGGGCGCCACCGACTTCGGGCTTTCGGAGGCGATCGTGAAGTCTCCGACTTCGGCGCTCGCGCTCGCCGTAGAGTCCCAGCACGGGATGAGGAGGGGGATGAGAAAGATGGCGTCCATGGGGTCGCACTCCCGGAGCATCTGTTGCCCGATCTTGTCGGGCAACAGGTCTCCCGACCCGGACCCGGAACTCCCCTCCGCACCCGCAGCGCCGGTACCGATCGTCAGCCCGCCGACGACGATCGTCACGGCGGCAAGGATCGATGCGCCGCGACGCATCATGTTCTCGGACAAGATTTTTCTCCATTTCGAGTTGTGGGGATCCGGGACCGGGACATCGCAGCAATCGGACATCCCGCCGATTGCGCCGGATCAGGACGGGTGGACGAGACCGACGGGCGTACGACAGCCGTGCCTGGTCAGTCGGACCGATGATGGCCACGAGGATGCACGCCACCATGCGCAGGCCCGTCACAGTGATCACACCGCACCCCGTTGCGGTTGTCCCCGGTGAGAACTACCGGGATCCAGAGGGTTGGTACCGGATGGTCAAGCCTGGTAGACGCTGAGGTCCCCGGGCTCGGTGTCGAGCACCTCCCGGTGAAACCTCAGCATCCACCCGAAGTACACGCCGCCGGCGAGGACCAGACCGACCACGATGCCGACGGGGACGATTGCCTCCGCGGGGGAGACCAGCACGACGAGCACGAGGACCATCCACACCAGCGCGCCGATCGCGATCGGCAGCTCGAGGCGCCCGAGGTCGAAGGCGCCCTTCTTGTGATCGAGTCGCTTGCGCACCACCAGGTAGAGAATCACCGTCGCCCCGTAGACGATCACGGTGAGGATGGTCCCCGCGACGAGCAGCTTCAGCAGCGCGCCGCCGGGCAACGCCAGCATCAGGATGAACCCCATGACACAGATCAGGATCGTCGCCGGGACCGGCGTGTTGGTGCGCGGGCTGATCTGTCGCATCAGCCGGTGGGCGGGAAAGCGCGAGTCGCGCGCCATCGCGAAGACGATCCGCGAGCACGCGGCCATCGTCACCATGCCGGCGCCGAAGAACGCGAACGTGATCGCCACCAGCAGCGTGCTCTCGACGACCGGACCGAGCTGATCGCGCATGATCGCGGCGACCGGCGACTCGCTGGCGCTGATCCGGGTGACGTCGTCGATCGCGACCGTGAGCGCGATCAGGAACAGCAGTCCCAGCAGGCCTGCCGCCACGACTGATCCAACGATCGCGCGTGGGACGGTCCGAAAGGGATCCTTGGCCTCCTCGGCCAGGTTCGCCGCGGCGTCGAAGCCGACCAGCGTGGCCAGGCCCATGATCATCGCGCCCATCAGCCCGCCGCCGACGGCGAAGTAGTCGGGTGCGCCCTCGGTGACACCGCGCGAGGTGAGGTTGTCGACCCCGCCGTTGCCCGTGAGCACCACGGCGACGATGAGCGCGATCGCCAGCACGACGACGATCACCAGTTCGAGCCCAACCGCGCTCGCGTTGATCATCGCGACAATGCGCGTCGAGAAGACGACGAGCAAGGCCTGGGCGAGCAGCATCCCCAGCGTGATCAGCCGCGCGGTGTCCTCGTCCGGCGCCATGTGAAACAGCGGCATGAACGCCTGGCTGGCCATCGCATTGTCGGCGGCGACCACGCCGAACGTCAGGTAGCAGACCGTCAGCCAGCCGAACCCCCAGCCGACCTTCGGGTTGGCCAGCCGTGACGCCCATTGGTAGGTGGAGCCGCTGAGCGGAATGCGGGCGGCGAACTGCGCGTAGACCAGGGCCACCAGCACCTGCCCCGCCGCGACGACGACCCACAGCCAGATCCCGACCGGCCCGGCGTCCCGCAGCACGTCGTCGTACGTCCCGAAGATGCCGACCGCCACCGAGATGAACGCGAACGAGATCGCGAATACCTGGAAGGAGCCGAGCGTGCGTTTCAGCTCCTGGTGGTAGCCGCCCTGCTCGACGGAACCGTCGACGGAGGGCTCGTCTGACTGCTCGGCGCCCATTGCGGCTGTCGCCATTTCCGCCACCATGTCTTCCGGCTCTGCGCCATCACGGGTGGATGACGGATCGGATCAAGCGGTGCGTACTGATTCAGAAGTCAGCGGACTTTCGACCGAGTACATCGCGGGGAACAGTGCACGCCACAGCGGCCATGCCCACGGACGGTCGAACGGGTAGAAGCACATCGGGTCACAGATCATCACGGCCTCCGGATGGGCGGCCCCGCCGCCTCGTACAGACTATTCCGAAGCCGGGTGAGCCGCCAGGAGCCGAGAAGTCCGACCGCTGCCGCGACCGTTCGGGGTCTGCGCCCGAGTTCTGTCCCGATTCCGCGAGCAGCCCCCGTAGATCGGCCCCGCGGACACCCACAAGTCGCCAGAACTGTTGCGCGGCAGACGTACCTGTCGACCCGGGCGGGCAGCGGCGGGTCGACACGACCTGGATTTCGGGCGATCATCGTTCGTACCGACTGCAGGCAGGGGAACCACATGCGCGCTACCCGCATCACGACCAACCTTCGCGTGGCTGACGTCGACGCGGCGAAGAGCTTCTACACCGACTACCTCGGGCTGAGCGCCGAGGAGTTCAACATGGGATGGGTGGCCCGCTACGCCTCGCCCGAGACGGGGGTGAACGTCCAACTCGTGACGCGCGACGCCAGCGCCCCGGAGGACTCGGTCGTTTCCGTCCACACCGACGACGTCGACGGTGCGTACCGGGAGGCGCAGGAACTCGGCTACGAGATCGTGTACCCGCTGACGACGGAGCAGTGGGGCGTGCGGCGGTTCTTCGTCCGTGCGCCGGACGGCAACGTTCTCAACATCGTGCAGCACAAGGACTGAGCTACGGCCGGGTGGAGCGGTGTTCGCCCTTGCCGGTTCGTTATGGGCTGCATACGGATTGGACAAGTGGACAAGCCGGCAATCGTGCCTGGCGAGGGCTCCTCGTCACACAGATCTGAATGCGTCAATGTTGCTGATGGGCGGCACGTTCTCGTGGATCATCGCCGCATCGAGCCAGGCTACCGTCGGCCCGATTCGTCGGACACCAAGCGAAGGATGGCATACCCGCCGAACGATGTGATCATGACGACGCAGAGCAGAAGCAGAATGTCGAAGAGAATGAGCATGCGTTCCTCTCTCGGATTCGGTCGATTCGAGTCGTTCTCCACTCGGAGAATTTCTCCGAGTGGAGAAGAAGGTAGCACGGTATCTTTTCTGCGTGGTGAAGTCGACGCGGGAGGCAATTCTGGACGCCGGGCTCGAGCTGCTCGGCCGGGTCGGGTTCCGAAACTGGTCGGTGCGTGGCGTCGAGGATGAGGCAGGCGTGCCTCACGGAAGCGCACGGCACCATTTCGCGAACCAGCGGGGCCTGGTGTCGGAGTTGGTGCACCACTTGCTCGACGGCGACCTGCCTCGACCAGGGGAGACGCCGCGGCAGCAGATCGCGCGGTGGTTGGGGCCGGAGTCGAGCCGGACCCGGGCCCGTTACGAACTGATCGTCGCGTCCTTCCATGACGCCGAACTCGCGGCGGAACTGGTGCTCGGCCGGGACCGCTTTGTCGCAACGCTGACCGAACGCGGCATGGCGCCCGCCGAGGCCGCCGAGTTGGTCGCTGCGTTGGACGGGCTCGTGCTGGACGCTCTGCTGCGGCGGAGGGCGTCGGAGGCCGTGGATCCGGAGAGGATGATCGGCCGGTTCGTTCCGTCGATGCGCTGAGCGGTGTGCTCGGCGAGTGCCGGTCAGCCCGCCCGGGGCGCTGGCGCCCGGTCTATCTGCAGGAAACCTGCACCTGCACCTGCACTTCTGTCGCAGCGTCTAGCGGAAGAAGCCGTAGATTCTGCTGATTCTGCCGTGCTCCAGCACCACAACATCCCAGCCGTCAGCCACTGGAGATTCACTGGGCGGGCCGAAGCTCCAGTAGAAGTGTGCGAGGTTGTGGTGGCTGCGTACCTCACCGAGGCGAAAGACCGTGTCGGTGAACTGCAGTTGCCATCCGCTGACGTAAGTGTCGATGGCCGGCCGGCCCTCCGCTGAGATGTTGGGGTCCGAATACAACACGTCTGGGGTGAATACCTCGCTGCCGATGGCGCGACGGACCGCCGGGTCTCGCTCGTTCCAGAGCGAGATGTATGCGGTCAGCAGTTGGACTACGGTGTCGGCATTCTCGCTGGTCAGGGAACTCCACTCTGCCTTGCTGAGTTGTTCGATCAGGGCGTGTCGGCGGCCGTCAGCCCGTGCGGCCACACACGCCGCCAATGAAGACACCCCGTCGCTGAGTCCGGATGTGTGAACACCGGGAGCGACGGGGCGTCGGAGCATTCCCCTACCAAAAGGCATGCACGCCTACTGTATCCGAACGGTGGAGGGTGAGTGGCGGGCCGTGTGGATGGGGAGAGGTGTTCACCAACTTCATTGTGGTGACTCGGCGCGGAGCCAGGTTTTGTGCGGGCAGGGCGAGAACTCGCGGTATGTCATCGGCTTCGCACCCATCCTGGGATCACCCGATTCCGGGAAGGCAGTCCATAATTGTCTCGCCGCCGAGGAGCACGCACAGCACCTCGAACGGGGCTACGAACACAGTGTTGGCGAGCTCGGTGGACCCGGAGTTCTGTTCGAGCTGGCTGGATCCGGAGTCTTGGCCGTCGTGCGGGTAGAAGAAGTCGCTGCTGCCGGAACTGCTGCCGGCCCAGGGGGTAGGGAGGGTCGGACCTTCGAGGTCTACGGGCGCGGCCGATGCCGAAGCCACGGTGCCGAGGGCGATGGTCGCGCCGGCCAACGCAACGATGAGTGAACGCTTCAAGATGGTCCTCTGCGCTAGTGCTGTTTCGACGCCGAGCGACGTCCCAGTGATTACACCGCACCCCGCTGTGGTTGTCCCCGGTGAGAGTTACCGGGATCCGGCGGGTTGGGTATCCGGTGGTCTTTGCTCATTCGTCGCGTCGCGTCGGTGCAACCCGGCCTGTCCGTCAGTGGCCAGGGACAGGTCTCGCGATGCTGTTAACTGGTGGCAAGTTCGGGCCGGTGCGCCTCCGTGTGCCGCGAGAAGGAGAGTGTCGAGGTGCTGACGCAGTGACTATTGATCCCCGGGTGGTGCGACTCGGTGTCACAGAGTCGATCGAGTCGATCCTGGAGGTGGCGACGCTCGTGTCGCAACTCCGCGCGGCCACCGAGACCTTGGAGGGCTTCGAGGGTGCGGGTGCCCGGCTCGACCAGGCCGCCGCGGCGCTCGCTGCTGCGGCGGATTCGCTGTCGGGCACCGTTGCGGAGTTGGGATCGCGGTCTGACCACGTGGAGGCCGGCGTGCGCACCTATACCGCTTTCATCGACCCCGCGGGGGAGACCCAGTGGTTGGACGCCCCCGATCCTCTGGCGCGTGCCAGCACCTCGGGACGGATCCGTGTGGTCGGTGACGACGACGGAACCGAAGCCGCGGTGCTGCCCTGCGACAGCGGAACTGCGTCGAAGCTTCCGTACAGCGACACGCTGCTCTTCGACGCCGGGTGGGTGCGGATCGGGCCGTGGTGCCAGGACCGCTTCTGCGCGGTCGAGCCTGTTCAGGGCCGGATGCCTTGACCGGGTGGACGGATGGATGGTGTTGGCTCGGTGGATGGAGGGGTGTTCACCAATGACGGAGTGCGTTGGGCTGCAAGCGGATTGGATAGGACTACCGGTCGGTAGTCGCACTTGAGGAGGGCTCCAGATCACACAAATCTGGATCGGATCCACGGTGTCCGCGGTCGGGGAGTTCGACGGGGACTCGCGGCATCGAGCCAGGTCCGACCGACCGACTTGGGTACCCGCCTTCGGAGCCGTTGGGCTACCCCGGAGGGGAGCCGTCGGTGGCAGCGCTCATCGCGGCCGCTTCGTGAGATGGGCCGATGCGTAGCCTCCTGGAGTCGGAGTGCGACGGGCTTCCTCGTATCCGAACCGGGCGAATCGCCGGAGATTGCCGACGCTGCGTTCGCCCGTGAACAACTGCAGTTCGGTGACCGACACGGGTAGACGGTTCTCCACGAGTTCGAGCAGCCGACTGCCCAGCCCTCGACCCTGCGCAACCGGGACCACAACCTGCCCAACTCGGCCAAATGTGAATCAGCCGTTGAGCGGAGTACGCGCACAGTAGTGACGAGACGATTGGCATCGTCGCGCCCGTCTTCCTCCGCGTTTCACTGGCCGATCGTTCAACGCATTCGTGCGCATCGCTTGGATCAGGCCGGCCGCACCGGACACCGCCGGGGCAGTCCCTATCGGCCAGCTCCGCCATCGTCTCTTGAAGCACTACGAACAGAGAAATTCTTTAGCCTTGCAACCTACATCGGCCCACCCGAGGATAGGGTTAAACACCAAGCGGCACAACCGAATCAAGAACGGTCGGGGTAGCGAGGCCGAAGTAAACGCTACGGATACGGCCAGCTATATTCCCCCGATGTTGAAAGTGCGCCTCGGTGTCCGAGCTCGGATCCTGGCCATCGCGTTGGTTCCGAGCCTGGCGCTGCTCGGAATCGGTGTAGGCACCGCTGGATACCTGATACGTGAGGGCCGACAGTCCCAACAATGGGCGGCAGCGAATAGCGATGCCGTGACCCACGCTCGCGATGTGGTTGCCGGCGTAGAACAGGAACGGATGCTGTCGCTGTGGCATCTGTCCGGCGAACAGGGCGATCCGGCCGCGCTCGACGCGGCACGGAACCGGCTCGACACCGCGTTTGCCGGGCTGGCCCCCTACGAATCGAGTTTGCAGAGCGCGTCGCAGGGCACCATGGGTGCCGACACGGGTGGATTCGACACCTTGCTGGCCAGCCTGCCTCAGATCCGCGGTCAGATCGACGCAGGACGAATGTCGATCGGCGACACGTATGCCCTCTACAACAGCATTCTCGATGCAGTTGCGCTCGGCAGCAACCTCATCACCGCCAACGCGCCCGACGCCCAGGTCGGCGTCACGCTCCTCAATGCCATGCGCGCCCTGCACGCGATGGAGGGAATGTCACGTTCCGCCGCGCTCACCGCCGCCGAACTGCGGGGACAGCTCAGCGGTGGTCCGCTGCACAACGACTATCGAAATCTGGTCGGGTACTACCGGACCGCACTTCCGCAGCTCGCCGCCGACCTGGGCGCTGATCCATCAGCTGAGAAGATCCAGGCAGCGCTGGCCTCTCCCGCCTGGCAGCAGGTGGCCGCGATGGAGGACTACCTCATCAACCCGCCGGAGCCGGACGAAGACGGTGACGTCCCGCCGCCACCAATGACTTTCGCCGAGTGGCATACCGCGCAGGGGCAGCTGTATGAAGGCGTGATCAGCGCATGGAAGGGTCTGAACAGCCATGCGAACCAGATCGCTGCCGACGAGGGCAAACGCACCGCGGCGAACTCACTGTGGGCGGGTGCCGCTGTGCTCGCGCTTGCGCTCGCGGCGTTCCTGCTGTCGCTGTGGCTGGCCAACCGACTGATCGGGCGGCTCGAGCGCCTACGGCGGGAAACACTGGACCTGGCAGAGGTCGAACTGCCCGAAACCATGCGCAAGCTGGGCGCGGGCGAGCAGGTCGATCCCAATCCTGCGCACCTGGACTTCGGTGACGACGAAATCGGCTCGGTGGCAAAGGCCTTCAACCGTGCACACACAGCGGCCGTTTCTGCCGCGATCACCGAGGCCCGTACCCGCACGGGCGTGCGCGCGGTGTTCCTCAACATCGCCCACCGGAGTCAGATGGTGGTGCACAAGCAACTCGAGGTCCTGGACGAGGCCGAGCAAAGCCAAGAGGATCCTGCCATGCTTGAGACATTCTTCCGGCTCGACCACCTGGCAACCCGCGAACGCCGCAACGCCGAGAACCTCATCATCCTCGGTGGCGGCGAGCCCGGCCGCCAGTGGCGGAGTCCGGTTCCCCTAGTCGATCTGGTGCGTAGCGCGATCGGCGAGAGCCTCGACTACACGCGGGTACACACCCGCCGCATGCCTCAGGTGTTCATCATGGGCAACGTGGTCGCCGACCTCATCCACCTGCTCGCCGAACTGGTCGACAACGCGACGGCGTTTTCTCCGCCGCAGTCGCGCGTCGAGGTGAGCGGCAACGTGGTCGGCAAGGGGGTCGCGATCGAGATCACTGACCAGGGTGTGGGGATGTCCGTCGAGGAACTCGACCGCGTCAACGAGATGCTGCGCAATCCACCGGATTTCGGAGTCGAAACGCTCTCTGCGACTTCATGCCTGGGCTTGTTCATCGTTTCGCAACTGGGTGCTCGACACGGAATCTCTGTGCAGCTGACCGAATCCGAGTACGGCGGCATTCGCGCCATCGTGCTGGTGCCGAACTCGGTGGTCGCCGCCGATGCGACACCTGTGGTCGGTCATCTGCCGAATCGGCTCGCTGGACGTCGGTCCGAGATGCAGGTAGCCGAACCGATGGCGGAACTTGATTCGGCCGTGTCTGTCTCGGCTGCAGTGGGTGTCGCATCACTGGCGCCGCCGACTCCAGGGCCCCTCGCCGAACAGCCAGTGCAGTCGGTGACCGCGTCGCAGGCGTGGGCGAACGTCGAGCACATCGACAGTGCGCCACACACCGAGTACACGGATCATTCTCTGGCATCCCTGTGGCACGATCCGTCGACCCCCGCTGTCGAACCGGAGTCCCGCACTCCGCAACTGTTGCCCGACAACGATGGTGGCCTTCGCCCGAGCTTGCCTCGCCGTCGCCGGCAGGCCAGTCTGGCGCCGGAGCTGGCGCGCGATCCTCAACTCGAGGTGGACGCGCAGCAGTCGTCACGCTCGGCGGAGCAAGCGCGAGATCGGATGTCCGCCATCGCGTACGGTACCCAGCAGGCTCGGCATTCGGGATCCCCATCAGGGTATGCAACGAGGGACGAAATGGAAGGTGAAGGAAGGTGACGGTGACGACTTCTAACTCAGGTGACCTGAACTGGCTTCTCGACGATCTGGTAGATCGTCTTGCCGGGGTGCGCTACGCAGTCGTGCTTTCCACCGATGGCCTACTGTTGGGCCGATCTACGTCGATGGGCCGTGAAGACGCCGAGCACTTCGGTGCCATGTCGGCCACTCTGTACGGGCTGGCACGCAGCGCGGGACGTCGCTTTCAAGGCGGCGGCGTTCGCCAGGCCGTCATCGAACTCGAGAATGCGGTGATGTTCGTGACGGCGGCCGGAAGTAACGCATGTATCGCATTGCAAGCCAACGACACTGCGAATCTGGGTATGGTCGCGTATGAAATGAACCTGACTGTTCAGCGTGTCGGTACCTATCTGTCGGCGAATCCCCGTAGCGGTATGGCCGAGCATGGAGCGTAGATTGCCGTGACACGTATAGGTCAACCGTGGTTCGACGATGCGGCCGGTCCTCTTGTCCGCCCGTACGCCGTCACGCGGGGTCGCACGATGGGCGCGGGACACGATCTCGACATGCTCACGCTCGTAGTGACCGTGTCCCCCGCTCCGCGGCTGCAGCACATCGAAACGGAGTACGCGGAAATCGTTCAGTTGTGTCGTACTGCGCAGTCGGTGGCCGAGGTCTCGGCGCACCTGAATCTGCCTCTGGCGGTTACCAAGATCCTGGTCGGTGATCTCATCGCCGAGGGAATGCTGAACTTCAGGGCTCCCGCCAGCAGCGACTCTTACAACGACATTTCCGGTATTGGCGACCTGAACATTCTGCAAGCAGTACTCGATGGAATCCGAAAGCTGTAGACAACTATGCATGACAACGCGTCCTCAGCCGACCTGGCTGCCTCGGTCAAGATCCTCGTAGCCGGCGGCTTCGGAGTCGGCAAGACCACGATGGTGTCCTCCGTCAGCGAGATCGCACCACTGCGCACCGAGGAAACGATTACCGAATTGTCCACCGGCATCGATGATTTGTCGGGCGTGGAGGGTAAGACCACGACCACCGTGGCCCTGGACTTCGGTCGTATCACCATCGATGAGAGCCTGGTTCTATACCTGTTCGGCACGCCTGGACAGGACCGATTTTGGTTCCTCTGGGACGAACTGGTGCGCGGGGCGCTCGGCGCCGTCGTTCTCGCAGACACCCGTCGGTTGGAGAACTCGTTCGCCGCGATCGACTTCTTCGAACGACGCGGAGTCTCGTTCGCGGTCGCGGTGAACTGCTTTGACGGCGCCCAGACCTACACAACTGACGAGGTTCGCGAGGCGCTCGACCTCGACCTCGAAACCCCCATCGTGCTGTGCGACGCGCGTGATCGCGATTCGTGCAAGTCTGTACTGATAACGCTAGTCGAACACCTCATCGCCCAGGTCAGGACCTCAGTGGCCTGAGCAAGGCAACGTTTGTCGTCGGACTCACCGGGCGGTTCACCCCCCCCGGTGTGGCGGACGATCCGGCCGGTTCCTCACGGTGGCTCAGGTTTCCAGTCTCGTTGCGGCGACGCCATGGCCGTGCAACGTTCACGCCCACGTGGCAGCGCTCCGTCAATCGTGAAGATGGTCCGCTCAAGACGTCTTCGGCCTTGGGAACGGTGTGCCGCCCGGTCGCGCGTAGACCGGTGGGCTTCTGCGCGACCATTCGCATCGCCGGGAACAGAGGCGCGGTGAGGTCA
The DNA here is from genome assembly GCF_042654025.1 of Rhodococcus kronopolitis. NCBI lineage: Bacteria > Bacillati > Actinomycetota > Actinomycetes > Mycobacteriales > Nocardiaceae > Rhodococcus > Rhodococcus kronopolitis. The sequence continues at coordinate 449,787 of NZ_JBHSFO010000004.1, forward strand.
TCGTTGCCGGGGTGCCGTGCCAGGTAGTGGCGTAGATCCCATTGGTTTCTCGATACATGCCATCGACCAGGACTCGCTTGAATGCGACCTCCCGAACTGCCCGCGTTGACTGGCTGTCTGCGTTGACGTCAGCGATTGCCGCACGTTCGTCCTCGGCGAGCCTGGCTTTGAGGAATTGGACCAGCGAAGGCCCGGTCGCCCGTCGAGGATGAGCCGCCGGTGGGTCCCGCCGGTGGATGATCGAGGGCTCGTCGAAGGGTGGAGGGAGCTGGACGGTGGCGTCCGGGCGCTCGACCTTCACCGGTGCCCGGTGGGGACCTCCTCGTCGACGACCTCGAATTCCGCCCCGCTGCTGCTCCCTCGGCGTAGCGACCGAAAGTCACTTCGCCCTCGTGTGTCGAAGCCCGTCACTCGGCAACGAGGTAGCAGTGGAAGCCCGTTACCGACGAGAGGACCACGCGATGGCGATCATCGATCACACAACGACTGCCAGGTATTCCGACGCTGGCCGGACCACCACGACGCGGCGACTGCTGGCGTGCGGAGTAGCCGCCGGCCCGATCTACCTCGCGGTGGTAGCCGCGCAGGTGGTGACCCGCGACGGGTTCGACCTGACCCGCCACCCGCTCAGCCTGCTGAGCCTGGGCCCCGGCGGATGGATACAGACCGCCAACTTCATCGTCAGCGGCGTGCTGTTCGTCGCGGGCGCCGTCGGCATGAGGCGGGCCATGACCGCCGGCATCGGCCGGACGTGGGTCCCGAGGCTGATCGGCGTCTTCGGGTTCAGTTCGGTGTGGGCCGGGGTGTTCGTGGCCGACCCGATGAACGGCTTCCCCACGACCGCGGGGACGTCCGACCCGACGGTGCACGGCATTCTCCACAGCATCGCGCCGGTGTTCGCGTTCCTCGCGCTGATCGCCGCGTGCATCGTGCTGGCACGACGGTACTTCCGCGCGGGTCGGCGCGCGTGGGGCGTGTACAGCGCGGTCGTGGGCGTCGCGCTGCTCGCCCCCGACCTGTTGATGGGGCGCGACGGGTTCTCCCTCGCCCTCGCGGCGGCCGCGGTCGTGGGCTGGACCTGGGTCTCGGCGGTGGCCGCCGACCTGCTGCGCACCACCGTCAGCCAACTCTCCTGAATTCCTCAACGAGTTTTCCGAAGAGCACATCGAAAGGACATCAATGATGAGCGAGCAAGAGATCACCCAGCCGGTACCGGCGCCCTCCGCGGACCTCGAGCGTCTCGACCGGCTCGTGGGCACCTGGAGCGTCACTGGCGGAGCCGAGGGAACCGTGACCTACTCGTGGATGGAGGGCCGTTACTTCCTGATCCAGCAGGTCGAGCTCGAGCAGTTCGGTGAGTCAATCGTCGGCACGGAGTTCATCGGCAACCTCCGTCCCTTCGGTGAGGAGCCGGGCACGGACGTCGTGTCCCGGTTCTACGACAGTCAGGGCAACACGTTGGACTACGTCTACGAACTCGACGGCGACACGTTGACGATCTGGGGAGGGGCGAAGGGCTCGCCAGCGTATTTTCGTGGGACCTTCGTCGAGGACGACACCGTCCTCGACGGTGAATGGGTCTATCCGGGAGGCGGCGGCTACCCGTCGACGATGACCAGGACAGCGCAGTGATACCGATCGAACGAGGAGATCCGATGAAGTACATGCTGCTGGCGTACACGAATCAGGCGGACTGGGACGCGGTGGACGTGACGAGCCCGGAGTTCCGGGCCATGTGCGAGTTCTACGAGAATCTCGAGCGCGAACTCACCGACTCCGGCGAACTTGTCATGACACAGGGACTCTCGGATCCGTCCCTGACCAAGACCGTGCGCAAGGTGGACGGGACGCCGATCGCCTCGGACGGTCCGTACGCCGAGGCCAAGGAGGTGCTGGCCAGCTTCTCCATCATCGAGTGCGCGACGCACGACCGTGCACTCGCCATCACCGCCCGCATCGTCGACGCGGTCGGCGACACCGTCGAACTGCGACCGGTGATGGAAGGCGACCCCGCCGCGGTCTGAAAGTCATGGACGACGTCGCCTTCGGGCACCTGCTGCGCGAACTCGCGCCGCAGGTGCTCGGCGCGCTGGTGCGACGTTACGGCCACTTCGACGTTGCCGAGGACGCCGTGCAGGAGGCACTGCTCGCGGCGGCGCTGCAATGGCCGCGCGAGGGCGTGCCCGTCGATCCCCGACCCTGGCTTATCCGGGTCGCGTCGAGGCGCATGATCGATCAGCTTCGCAGCGACCAGGCCCGGCGGCGGCGCGAGGACAGCTCGGCTACGCGAACGCCGGATGACGAACTGCACGCGCCACCGGCCGACGTCGGCCCTTCGCCCGGCGAGGACGACTCGTTGACACTGCTGATCATGTGCTGCCACCCCGCGTTGAGCGGCCCATCGCAGGTCGCCCTCACCCTGCGCGCGGTGGGCGGGCTGACCACCACCGAGATCGCCAGGGCCCTGCTCACGCCGGAATCGACAGTCGGCCAACGCATCAGCCGCGCCAAGTCCCAGATCAAGCGTTCCGGCATCGCCTTCGCGCTGCCACCGGAACACGAGAGGGTCGAGCGGCTCGACGCCGTCCTCCATGTGCTGTACCTGATCTTCAATGAGGGGTACACCAGTTCCTCGGGTCCGAACCTGCATCGCGTCGAGCTGTCGGCAGAGGCCGTCCGCCTTACCCGCCTGCTCCGTGACGCCGTCCCCGACAACGGCGAGGTGGCAGGGCTTCTCGCGCTCATGCTGCTCACCGACGCCCGTCGGCCGGCACGCAGCACCGCAGACGGACGGCTGATCCCGATGGCAGAGCAGGACCGCGGACTGTGGCACCGCGACGCCATCGACGAGGGCATCGACATCGTCACGGACGCGATGTCGCGAACAGCACTGGGCTCCTATCAAATCCAGGCCGCCATCGCCGCACTCCACGCCGAGGCCCCCGCCGCGGAAGCCACCGACTGGATGCAGATTCTCGGCCTGTACACCCTGCTCGAGACGATGACCGACAATCCCGCGGTGACGCTCAATCGGGCCGTGGCGACGGCGATGGTCTACGGACCCCAGGCAGGCCTGCGTCTGCTGAGCACCCTGGACGGCGACCCGCGGCTGGCCCGTTCGCACCGCCCCGACGCGGTCCGCGCCCATCTACTCGAGCTGACCGGCGACCTCGACGCTGCCGCGGCGCTCTACCGATCCGCCGCCCGCAAAACCATGAGCATCCCCGAGCAGAACTACCTGCGGGCGCGGGCGACCGAACTCGGCCACGCGGGCTAGTTTCACTCGATGGATCGCACTGTACCGGTGGAGGGGTGTTCGCCCATGACGGGCTGTGCTGGGCTGCATGCAGATTGGATTGGTTTACCGATGGGTGATTACACATAAGAAGGGTGCCAGATCACACCAATCCCGATGAGATCCAGCGACGGAGGCCAGGTCTCCCACAACCCAAACCTGATAGGTGAGACCCGTCGAGCCTTCGGCAATGGCAGGCTCTCGCCCTACTCGGGCGTGTACCGCCGATCACCGTCGACATGCAGCTCAGCGAGCGCATTTGAAGCTCGTCGAAAGCAGGACGGCCGACCGGCAGGTTGCCGTCGGCCGAGGCCGGACGCCAGGCCTCGTGGGAGATTCAACGGATGGTCGGGCGTATCCGGGTACTTCTGGGTGGTGCAGGGTCTTGCAGGCGTGTGCTCTTCGCTGCCGTCGCCACGCCGCTGCTGCTCAGTGGCTGCGGTGGCTATTCGGGGCAAGTCATCACTCCCGGCTATGAGTCATTGCCCCGATGCGCCGTGCGCGAGGAGATCCCGGTCGACGAGCTCGATCAGGACCGGCTTCACGACTGCAATCCCGAAGGTCTGAACATCCGGATGCCGGATGGACGGGTTGTCCAGGTTTACGCGGTGGGTGGTACCTACTCAACGAGCGGCTCGGATCCCGGACTGCCCGGCGAGATCACCGTCATCAACTGGGGCATGGAAGGGGTGGGTGTCGCGTTTCGTAGCGGTGACGAGCGGCGGGTCTGGGGAAGCACCGACCGGGCCCGGGGAAAGCAGGAAGCGGCGATTCCCGCACTCCGATAAGGGTTGCCCGCATGTCGGGTCTCGATGCTTGTGCCGATCGCGGACGCATACTTGCCCGGCGCCCGCCGCAGGCCTGCCCGCGAACGAAGGCCGTGGCCCGAGCATCGCCTCTCGTATGAACGCGGGCACAGTCTGACCCGCCAGAGTTTCGTCGTCGCGCTGCCCGTAATGGATCCCTGGGCTCGCCCGATGAACAGACTGTCCATTCTGTTTTACCTTCGGAAGGCAACTGACGATGAACCGCAAGCACCTTCTAGGCTCCTGCGCCCTGGCAATCATTCTCGGAACGGTGCTCGCCCCGACCGCGTCGGCTGAGGTGCGCACGGGACAAGGTGGACCGGAGTCACGCCCGTGCAGCGACCAGTTTGTGGTGCCGCTCGATCCGCAGGCCTGGACCACCGACAAGATGGTCGTCATCAGCCCGTACGGCACGGACCGTATCGAATGTGGCGCCTGGCATGGGTTCTTCTACGCGAGCCAGACCGATCCGCAGGGCAAGGTTCACGCCCTGGAGAACGCGGCCACAGCGATCGGACTTTTCGGCTCGGGGTCCGGGGCGGGGTACGGAGGCGGAAAGGTTTACATCTGGCGTCCCTAGGGCTCTTTTCGCGGTCACTCACACTGGTGAATGGCTCCAAGGGGCGGGGCAGCGCCAATCCCTGTGCGTCATAGGTCGGTGATCTGTGGGTCAGTTCCGATCGTCGATCGAGACACTCACTATGCGCCGAATCGGGCCAGTGAGGCCCAGTCGAGGGGAAATCGGCCTAGGAAACCTGACAGTGGGGGAGTCGATCCATGCGCTCCGCATCTCGGAGCCAGGCATGGGATGCACGTGCTTGAGCTACCTCGGCAGGCCCACTTGTCGACCAATGGGCAAGCATGTGCGCCTACCAGAGCGACCAGGCTGAGAACTTGTTTGGGCATGTCGACAGGAGGTGTTCGATGGTGAAGCTGCCGAGGGAGTAGCCGACCAGCGCCGGCGGCTGATCGAATGCCAGGGTGTCGATGAGGGACATGAGGTCCTCGGCGAGGTCCGCGACGGTGCACTGGGGTGACGGAGCGTCGCTGGGGACAACGCCTCGAGACGCGTATCCGATGACATCAAAGCCATTGCCGGCAAGGGCGGCTGTCAGCCCGGAAACCTCCCAGGCGATGGGAGGCATCCCCGTCCCGCCGACCAGGATGACTGGCGGCCCTTCGCCGCGGCGTTCCGCCCCGAGCTGGATTCGTCCGGTATCGATGGCAGCATCCACGAACCACTTGTCTGGCTCCACTTGGCGTCGACTTGATGTCCGGCGATTCGGCAGTCGGTCTCATCTGCACCCCTGAAGCCAAACTCCCTCTGGGCATTGATCTTTCGTTACAAGCCATCAGTAACAAACATGGCCATCTGAGGGATACCTCAAGAGACGTCAGATCTTGACGCGCACATTCGCAGTGGACCAAACAGAGGGGGTTTCTAGTGTCAGTGGCTAGGAAGTGTGCAGTCGGTGTCATGGCTGCAGCAGTAACGATGGGGGTGGCGCTCTCTGGTGCGACTGCAGCGTCTGCATCCGACCTGGACTCAATCGGTGCGACGGCGGCCGGTCTGGCCGTTGGTGACATCATGGCGCCGACTGGACTCACGGGTCAGGCAGTGACGGCGGCATGGAATGCTCACATTCCCATCTACGCGGTGGTGTCGATGCAGAACCGCAAGTATCCGAGGGGCACCATGCAGATCATCGAGTACCGCAGGGTGCGGAGTTTCGATGATCTGGGTACGGGTTACACGAAGTTCATCGGGTTTGGGGCGGAGGCTCCGGACACGTTCTGGATGGGCCGCGGCGGCACCATCCTCGTGAACATGCGTGAGTACCATCCGGAGAATCTCGCCTCCTCGTGGCCGATCTTCGACAAGACCTCTCAGAAGTTCCTGCAGAGCCCTCTCGTTCAGCTCCCTGACAACGGACCTGCTGTAGGGGTTTCATTTATCCGGTAGGTCATGCACAGACGAAAGCCCCCGATGCAGTACGTGCACCGGGGGCTTTCCCATACTTAGCAGTTCGGCTCGACGAGTACTCGGCGACGTCTCGCGAGCGCGCGGCGCGTGCCGGGAAGGACGGCCTGCTCGACAGCCAGGTCACCGTGTGAACGACCTGCCAACCGACGAGACGATCCGGCCCAGCACGACGACCGACGTGCTCGCCACGCCGGCGGCGGCGTCACCTCGTCTCCGTGCGACACGAGGAGTCGTCGTCGGCCGCCCTCTCCGGCAGCGGAATCTATGGATTCCGCCGCTCAACCTCGACCACATCACGGAAGCGGTCGTCCGTAGCTGCTTCGGGATCGACATTCGGCCCAGTCTGGATGCGAATCGCGCCGTAATCCTGCGCGAAAGTCACGCGGAGGCAGTGCTCAGCCTTGACTCCGTGGCTTCCTGCCGCTCGAGCCAGCTCAAGATCGCTCGGTTCGCTTCATCCGGCAGTTCCTGCTGGATCCAGTGACCGCAATCCAGATTGACCACTTCCACGTGGGGCACGAACTCCGCCATTTTCTCAGACCTCTGGACCACATCCCTGTCGCCGTAGATCATGAGCGTGGGCTGCTGGATGATCGGGTCCACGTCGGCCAGCAAGCGCCAGTTGCGGTCAAGGTTCCTATACCAGTTCACACTTCCCGTGAACCCTGTCGATTCAAATGCGGAGACGAAAACGGCCAATTCGCTATCGCTCATCAGAGGCTCACCGAGTGGCGTCTCTGCTCTGGCAAGATCGATCAGCGCCATACCCGGCTGAGGCTCCCTGAGGGGTTCGTTCTTCCGGTACAGGTTGCGGAGGAACCGGAAGGTGTTGTCTTCGAACACGGCGTCCGCGACGCCCGGCTGTCGATTGAAGTGGACGAAGTAGAAGTCACTGCCAAGCACGGCTTCCATGAACTCAATCCAGGGCTGCTCTCCGCGATCCTGGTAGGGCAGGCTCAGGTTGATCACCTTGTTTACCCGGTCCGGGTGCAACAGGGTCAGGCCCCACACGACAAAGGCGCCCCAATCGTGACCGACAAAGGTGGCATCTTCGTAGCCGTAGTGATCGAGAAGCGCGATGAGATCACCCGACAAATGTTCAATGTCATAGTCCGTCACTTTGGTCGGACGTGATGAGTTGCCGTAGCCGCGCTGGTTCGGGACGATGACGTGGTAGCCCGCAGCGACAAGGGCGGGCACCTGGTATCGCCAAGAATAGGCGTGCTCTGGCCATCCGTGACACAGCACGATGGGCTTCCCGGCATTGTGTCGTCCTGCTTCAAAGACTTCGAGTTCCACGCCGTTGACTGGGATAAGGACGGGCGTGGGGAAGTCGGATGGATTCACGGATGCTCCTTTGGGTTGAGTACCGATCTCGTGTCTGGATCGGCCGGTTGATCCGACGATAGGGAGCATCGTGGACACATGAAGTCCTAGATCGCTGGCAATCTAAAGAAATGCGGAACGATCCCACAGCCCGAGCACTGCAACTGCTCTCGCTCCTTCAGACTCATCGTTTCTGGCACTGTGCCGAACTTGCCGCACGACTCGATGTCACGCAGCGAACGGTGCGGCGCGACATCGATCGCCTACGCGACCTTGGCTATCCGGTCGATTCCACGTCCGGAAGATACGGGGGCTACCGACTTGCAACGGGGGCACACGTGCCGCCCCTGATCCTCGACGATGACGAGTCCGTGGCGGTAGCCGTCGGACTGCGCTACGCCGCCGAGGCCGCCATCGGCGGCATCGAAGAAACGTCGCTGCGCGCGCTGACGAAGATCGAAACACTCCTGCCCCATCGGCTACGCCGACGTGTGTCGGCACTGCATTCGAGCGTTAGTTCCATGCGGCGGGCCGACGACGACATCGTCGACCCCGAAGCGCTCAGTGTGCTCGCTGCGGCATGTCGCGACCACGAGCACGTGCGTTTCGACTACCGGCGAGGTGATGGCGAGAGCAGCAGGCGGCTTGTCGAGCCGCACCGCCTTGTCACGGCGGGACGTCGTTGGTATCTCGTAGCATGGGACCACCATCGTGCCGACTGGCGAACATTTCGACTGGACCGGCTCTCGGAGCCCTGGCTGGCAGGCAGTCATTTCACGCCACGCGAGATCCCGGGCGGTGACGCGGCAGGCTTCGTCGCGAGATCAGTCGGCTCGCCACCCCGTCACCACGATGCAAAACTCGCCATCCAAGCCACGTTCGCCGAACTCGAGGGTGTGCTCCGATGGATTGATCACACACCAATCGAGGTGGAAGCGGCCTGCTGTCTTGTCCAGATCCGCAGTGAAGATCTCGGCCGACTGGCGATGACGGTTGCACGCATCGCGCTCACCGCTCCGGTGACGGTTGTCGAACCAGCCGAGCTTGCCGACGCCGTCAGGCAGCTCGCCATCCACCTCAGCGCCGCGCCATCTGGCGAACAGGCGGGGACCGGTTGATCAGGCCGTGCAGGCTCACGTCATCGCCGAGACCGGTTGGCAGTGGTGTTCCCCACGCCGGCCTCTCGGCTATCGAGGCATGGATGGAACGAACGATGGAATGGAGAGGTGTTCACCCATGACGGAGCATGGTGGGCTGCATGTGGATTGGATAGGCCTACCGGTCGGTAGTCACACTTAAGGAGGGCTCCTGATCACGCAGAATCTGGATGAGTTCTAGATTGTCGACTGCCAGAGGCTCGGTCGAGGTGCCGGTTTGGGGCAGGTCACCGTGCCAACCAAGCCGGGGTAGTCCCGCGGCTCGGCGTTCGGTCGACTTCCCGATCGCGGGATGACCGCGCCGACCATGCAGGCTCGGTCGCGGCCATCCCGGCGGTGACAAGCCGCGGAGACGAACGGATCAGGATGATCCGCCGTTGAGCGAGCTGACGGTCTCAACCCGCGTGTGCCCCGTCAGCTGCCAACCGTCTGCCGGCGGAACCCCGGTACCGGTGAATTTGGCACCGTGATCACCGTCGGCGGCGTCTTGCGCGTCACCCGCCGTGTAGAGGAATTCGATCTTGATGTCGTCGACCATCGGCCAACCCTCCGGTGGTGCAGTCAGCGTGACGGCCCCTGTTGCGGGATCCGTCGTCGCAGGCCAGCCCCAGAGCTGTATCTCGAAGCCGAGGCCGTAGATCTGCGTTTTGGAAAACTTGAATCCCTTCGGGGGCTGATGGGTGATGCTCGTGACGAGCGCCGCATCGCCACCGGATTCGCTCTTTCGGGCGATTGTGACGATGTATGCGGCACTACTCTGAGGTGCCACCGACTTTGGGCTTTGGTACTGCATCGTGAAGTCTCCGATTTCGGTCCTCGCGCTCATCCACGGTTCCCAGCACGGGAAGAGCGGAAACATGTAGTCCCTGGTGTCGCACTCTCGGAGCAGTTGTTGCCCGATCTTGTCCGGCAACAGGTCTCCCGAACCGGACCCTGAACTCCCCTCCGCGCCCGCTGCACCCGCACCGATCATCAGCCCGCCGACGCCGATCGTTACGGCGGCAAGGATCGATGCGCCGCGGCGCATCATGTTCTTGGACAAGATGTTTCTCCATTTCGAATTGTCGGGACCCGGAACCGGAACGGCGATCGGAGGTCCCCCGTTTGCGCCCGATAATTGCGGGCCGCCGGGACTACCGGTACGACAGCCGTGCCTGGTTAGTTGGGACCGCAGACGATGGCGACGAAGACACACAGCACCGGGAACAACAGGCCGCCCGCCACACTGTTGGCGAGGTCGGTGGATCCGGAGTTCTCACCGGGGGTCGCGTGGAAGAAGTTGCTGCTTCCGGAATCGGCGACATCGGAGGGATTTCCGAGGTCGACCGGCGCGGCCGATGCCGAAGCCACGGTGCCGAAGGCGATGGTTGCGCCGGCCAACGCGACGATGAGTGAACGCTTCAAGATTGTCCTCTGCGCTAGTGCTGTTTCGACGCCGAGCGACGTCCCAGTGATCACACCGCACTCCGCTGCGTTTGTCCCCGGTGAGAGTTACCGGGATCCGACGGGTTGGTAGCGGATGGTATTCGCTGATTAGTCGCGTTGGTGCGGGTGTCGGCGGTTACCTCGGCTCAGGTTGGATGCGAGTCGTGCCGCGATCAGGTCGACGACGTGCTGAATCCGGCACCCAATGCGGCTCGGCGGAGTGGGAACCGGCCTCTGAAAACCGTGCGCGGTTCCAATAGGTGAACGCAACGGGCGCTGATGGGTGAACGCGCTAGCTGGATTTGAGTGGGTGGATGGAGGATGGAGAGGTGTTCACCAATGGCAGGTCGTTCAGGGCTGCATGAGGATTGGATAGGTTGACCAGTCGACGATCACACTTAAGGACGGCTCCAGATCACAAAAAATCTGGATGAGTTCCAGCTTTGTGTCAGCTGTTTGCGACACCTACTCCACCCGTCGGGATCGAACCTGCCACCCTTATCCGCCTCTCGATCTGTATCGCTGTCGCTGTCGGTTGCTGTGGAGCTGTCTACGCGGTAGGTAGCACCGTTCTTGAGTTCGTCGGACGTGAAGGTCTGCTGTGCGAAGTGGTTGTTCACCCAGATCTCGTAGCTTCTCTGGTTCGCAGGTACGGCCTCGAAGTGCGCGGTGTACGTGCAGACGGTCCCGAGCGCGGTTGGCTACAAACTGCTGAGTGCGCGACGGCGGGCAGATCCAAATTTTGCTGGCCCGTCATTTGTCAGAACGTCGTGTACCACCAGGCGAGCGCGACGTCGATGACGTAGCCGATGGGGCCGTACCAGAAGGTCCAGGTGTCCATTTCGTTCACCTCCTCAGTGGTAGCGGTAGCCGCCCGCCTGGCAGGTCGGCCGTCGTCGTTGTCCTTAACCGGGGAAGCAGCCCTGCCGGAAGTCGGCCAGGCACGGATAGGTCGCGGCCAGCCATCGCAGGGTCTCGTACGGAATCGGCAGGAACCAGAAGGTGTCGCCCATGCCGGGATCCTTTCGGGGCTAGGGCAGTGACCGCTGGCGTGTCCGTGTCAGCGAATCAGGCCGAGGACGTAGAGCAGGGAGGCGAGCGGCAGCCACGGCCCGTAGAAATTAGGGTTGTCCATCATTCAACTGACCTCCTCTAGCTGGGATAGTCATATGGGCAGCTCGCCAGCCCCCACAGCTGGCAGGGTGTGACTGCCCGTATGGCTTCTCGCAGTTCTGGCGGAAAGTTCATCGTCCACCACCAAAGCTGGAAATTGAACATGGTCAACGCCTTTCGTTGGTCATGTCAGTTGATCGGCACGCCGAGTAGGTAGAGGACGTAGACGACCTGGCCAGCAACTGGCCCCCAAAAGGCCCAATCCGTTGCAGTCATTCAACTCACCTCGTCAGAGACATACATGAGGTGCCGCCGCATTCGCATGGGAGGGCTTCCGACAGTGCTATTCGCAGCTCCTGCGGCAGTGGCAGGAACCAGATCCAACCGCCTGGAATTACCATTTCCACCCTCCGGGCCTCCCCGACCGTCTGACCAGGTTAGACCCCCGGCGTAGTGCAGCGGAAGGTTCAGGGCCGCCACTCCAGGCCGATGGCGTTGACGTCGAACACCCGCGAATACGGGCCTGAGGCTGCACAACGATCCGGAGGGCCACACGGACCGCCTGCCGCTGCACCAACAGATCGAGGTCTTCCACACTTTGCGGCCGTCGTAGCCTGCCAGCGATGCCAGCAACGGCGACGACGACGCATCCTTGACGTTCATCCGCGCGGCCTGGAACAAGGTGCGGTCCCCGTCGAGGACTCGCTGGACGGCCTCTTTGAGAGCGGCGCGGTGTCGGGATCCGGCACCCATCCTTTCGTGGATGAGTCCTGTTTCGGGGTCTATCCAAATTCCCGCAGTGCGTCCACGGAGGTACGGGAAGCCTTTAGAACTACGAAAGCCCCGACCAGAAAACGCTCTGGGCGGGGCTTTCATCTGAGATGTGGATGGATGGATGGATGGACATGGAGGGGTGTTCACCAATGACGGAGTGTGTTGGGCTGCATGCGGATTGGATAGGCCTACCGGTCGGTAGTCACGCTTAAGGAGGGCTTCGGATCACACACGTTTGGAAGAGTTCCAAGTCTTGTCGGTCCGGGTGCGCTCGAGTTCGGTATGGGTCAGCTCTCCCGGATGGAGATGCAGGGACAGGTTGCCGGGATACCTGCGCCGGCCTCTGGTGGTCGAGATCTGACTCCCTGATCACGGTGTATTCAAGACTGGACTGCCGTTGTCGACCGCAGGCACCCACATGTCGAGAACGCCGGCCGTTCTTGAAGCTCTGTGCCAGATCGGCGAGCGAGGGCCACCGCATGCTGCTGTCGCTCTTGCGCAGGAACTCGCTGATGCAGCCGTGTCGCGGACCAGAGCGGGTGTCGACGACGGAGAAGTCTCCGTCGTCGCCGGCGATAGGAACGAAGGCGCCGACGAAGGCGAACGCTCTGGTCTTTCCGCAAGCCGACAACCCACAGGGCCCCTGGAACGGCACGGCAGACCATCAGCGACCCGCTGCTGCCCTCCGTGTACGGCTGCATCGTGCACCCGTGGGCCTGCGGCCTCTACCTCGAGTCCGTGTCACCGCCTGGGACCGTACAACTTCATCGACATGCGCACATGGCTACCATCGACCAGGTCGACCGGCCGGACCCGGCGACCACAGGCGAGGCGCAATGGATCGGCACCGAGTTCCCGGACGTGCTGGTGCCCGCCGATGCGGAGTGATGGCCCGATCCCGCGTGGGTGCCGCATCCGCGTACCGCGGATGCGGTATCCGGGGTCACCTGCGAGCGGGTCGCGCGGCGTGACTCGCCGGGCGAAGATGGACGCGTGACGCGTGCCGGGTTTGTTGCCATGCCGCTCCGCACTGCGATGCCTTGGATCGGGCACCTGGTGGTGACGGTCGTGGTTGTGATGGGTGGCGCACTTCCTGACCATCCCGGCGGCGGGTTCGTGTGGTCGCCACACCGCGTGCTCTTCAACGCGGTGGCAGCCGCGATTCTGCTCGGCCGGAATCGGGCGCCATTCGTGGTGTTGCCGGTGGTCATCGCCCTGGTCGGTGTCTCGGCTGTGGTCGGGTTGTTCAACCCGGGACTCCCCGTGGCAACTGCAGTCGCGGTCTATGCAGTGGTGTTGAACACCAGTCGGCGGAATGGCCTCGCGCTTACCGCGGTTGTCGCCGCACTCATGATCGTCCCTGTCGTCGTCGACGGCTACAACGGGTTCCAGAGCGTCCTGACCGTCCTGCTCGGGGGCGCGGTCGGCGAGGCCGTCCGAACCCAGCGCAGCTATGTGGCGGCCGTCACCGAGCGAGCCGAGCGGGCCGAACGCACCCGGGAGGCACTGGCACGCCAGCGAGTCGCCGAAACGCGGCTGGCGATCGCCCGCGATCTGCACGATGTTGTCGCCCATCAGATATCGGTGATCAACCTCCACGCTGGGGTCGCGGCGTCGGCGTTGCGTGATCGACCGGCCGACGCCGAGAAGTCACTGACGATCGTCCGCCGTGCCTCGCGCGCCGTGCTGTCCGAGATTGGAGATCTGATGGCGACGCTGCGCGACCCCGATGCCGGCACCGGCCCGCCCGGCCTCGGGCAACTCGACGACGTGGTGCGTGAGTTCGCCAGCCATGGCATGGCGGTCACCGTCCGTATCGACGGCGACTGCCACGATCTACCCGGGACTCCAGACGTCACTGCGCTGCGGATCATTCAGGAGGCGTTGACCAACGCTCACAAGCACGGAACGGGCCGGGACGCGGACGTCCTCGTTGAGTGTCGACCTCACTCCCTGCGGGTCACTGTCACGAACCCGACAGCGCCGGCCAACACCGACGGCGACCATCTCGGCACGCGGCAGGGACTGATCGGGATGGGTGAGCGTGTCGAGTCGGTTCGCGGCACGCTCACATACGGGCCCAACGGGAAAGGGATGTGGATACTTGTCGCGGACGTGCCGATCGGGCCCGTCGACAACCGGACGACTACGGAGGGCCGCTCGTGATCAGCGTGCTTATCGTTGACGACCAAGCACTCATCCGGTCGGCGGTCATGGACCTCGTGTCCCACGCCGAGGGACTCGATGTGGTGGGAGAGGCGGCCGACGGACTGCTCGCCATCGAGCTTGCCCGCAGCCTACGACCCGATGTGGTGCTCATGGACATCCGTATGCCCGGCACCGATGGAATCGGTGCCACGCGAGCCATTTGCTCCGATCCTGATCTCGCCGGGGTGAAAGTACTGATCTTGACCACGTTCGAAGAGGACCAGTACATAGTCGGTGCCCTGCGTGCCGGCGCGAGCGGATTCATCGGCAAAGGATTCGAACCCGATCAGATCATTGATGCGATTCGGGCGGTGCATCGCGGCGACGCACTGCTCTCGCCCACAGCGACCCGCAGTCTCATCGACCGCTACGTCCAGCCGGTGGCACCTACGGGCCAGGTCCCACCGGCACTCGAGCACCTCACGGAGAGGGAAGTCGAGGTGCTCACTCTGGTCGGCGCAGGCCGATCGAACGATGAGATCGCAATCGATCTGGTGATCTCACCGCACACCGCAAAGACCCATGTCAATCGCATCATGAGCAAAATCCAGGCCCATGACCGTGCGCAGCTGGTCATCGCCGCCTACGAGAACGGGCTGATCCGGCCGCAGGCCATCTGAACCAGCCGCGCAACACGCGCCCGTCCGCCCTGCCGCCTTCGCGGCCGCGTACCGCGCTTGCAGTACGTGAAGATGCCGCCACCGCGGGACGCGCCGGGCGCCGGAAAACGCGATGCTGGATGAGTGTCACAAGCCTGACCGTCCAGCAGAACAGCGGTGTCAGTGCAGCCGGAGAATCCGCGCACATCGGTGTTCGCCGTGCTGCTCGTTGCGTTGCCGGCCACGGTCCGCAGCGGAGAACTCGGCGATGGGTTCCCAGCTGATTGCCAGGTTCCTTGCTGGTTGTTTTGAAGTTCACAAGCTGCACTTGGTTTGTTCACTGCCCGAGCAGGATTCCACCTGCAGACATCGACGTAGTCGGGAGATCGCAGAGCAATGAGTTTCTTGGACCGATTCCGGAACCAGTCCACGCCGGATGGAGGCTCCGGATCGGCCGACCCTGGGTCTACTGAAGATGTCGCGACCGTTGCAACGGGTTACGCGCAGACCGCGAGCAAGCTGCACGCGTTCAACCGGTACGAGATCAAGTACTTCGTCGACGAGATGAAGGTTCCCGAACTGCGGCAGGAACTCGCCGCCCGGATGGATACGGACCCGTACTCGCCGCACGGCGGATACCCGGTGACCTCGCTGTATTACGACACTCCTGACCTGAGGTTCTACTGGGAGAAGATCGAGGGCCTGAAGTTTCGCCGCAAGCTGAGGCTGCGGTTGTACGGCGAGCCCTCCGATTGCACTGACGACACCCCTGTGCAGATCGAGATCAAGCAGCGTGTCAACCGCGTGACACAGAAGCGTCGGATTGCGTTGCCGTACGGGGTCGCCCAGCGTTGGCTCAACGGTCGCGAGGAGATCGAGTGCGATCCGTCGCAGAGTCCGTTCGTCAACGAGGTGACGACCCTGATCGGCAACCTCGACCTGCGTCCGATGGTGACCACCGGCTACCTGCGGGAGGCGTTCGTCGGCCGGGAGGCCGACCTGGGTCTGCGGGTAACGATCGATCACAAGGTGCATGGCCGGGACCGGGATTTCCATTTCGCGTCTGGTGCCGAGAATCGCTTCATCCTTCCGCCGAAGCTCGCCATCGTCGAACTCAAGGCAAACGAGCGGGTGCCGTACTGGGCCACGGATCTGACGGCCCGACTGAACATGTCGGTGATCCGGGTGTCGAAGTACTGCCAGTCCGTCGAGGCGTTCGGCATGGCACCGCGCTCACGGCACGGCGCACCCGAACTGGTGTTGCCCGCCGGGTACGACGACCGCGCACCGACCGATGTCTTCGGCACCGTGACCCCGGTCGCCAGCTGACCTTTGACCGCACTTTCTTGAGTAGTTCACGACAACAGAAACAGGAAAATCAATGAATTTCGACCTTCAGGAGCTGAGCGGGACGTTCAGCACCTTTGACATCACCGTGTCGCTGGCGCTCTCGTTCGTGCTGTCCGCGATCATCGGCTGGGTCTACCGGTACACCCACAAGAACGTCTCCTACAGCCAGTCCTACGTGCAGACCCTCGTTATGGTCGGCATGATCATCTCGCTGATCATGCTCGTCGTCGGCTCCAACATCGCCCGCGCGTTCGCGCTCGTCGGCGCACTGTCCGTAGTCCGATTCCGCAACGCCATCAAGGAAACTCGTGACGTCGGGTTCATCTTCCTCGTGATGGCGATCGGCATGACGACCGGCACGCGGTTCTACCTTCTCGCCATCGCCGCGACGGTCGCCATCTGCCTGGTCCTGCTGATCATGAACAAGTTCAACTGGTTCAAGCTCGACGTCCAGCGACAGGTGGTCAAGGTGCAGGTGCCGCCGGAGCAGGAGTACGCGGCGCTCGTCGAAGACGTACTGATCAAGCACTGCACCGAGTTCGAACTCGTGTCCACCGAAGCGGTCCGCTCCGGTGCCCTCAACGAGATGTACTTCACCGCACAGATGAAGAAGGGCATCAAGCCCGCCGAACTGATCTCCGCACTCAGCGCCGTCAACGCCGGACAGCGCGTCACCGTCCTGACCGGATACGACCAGACGGACATCTGATGACCGCGACGAACACCGCCGGGGCACCGGCACCGAAACGCAAGCTCCGGCACCGGATTCCGATCTCGCTGCGTCAGCACTGGACGTTGCTGGTGGTGTTCGTCACCTTCGTGGCGATCATGGCGACCGCGTTCGGTAACACCCGGATCCGCCCGTACATCACCGGCGACGCCTCGGTGATCGCATCAGAGATCACCGACAACATCACCGGCACCGTCGACCTGTTCGACGACTCGGTCTCCCACGAAGTCTTACTCGACATCACCGACGCCGAGTACCAGGACATGATCACATCCTTCCAGAGCACGGGTGAGAAGAAGTGGATCACCGCCGATCTCACCATCGACGACACCTTCGTCAACGACGTCTCGGTCCGGTTGAAGGGCAACTCCACTCTGAGGGGGGTGCGTGGTATCGGACCGGGCAGCGAAGGATTCCAGCCGCCGGAAGGGATGGAGATCCCCGAGGGTTTCAATCCGATGGACGCCATGGGGGAACAGGCGTCGGAAGATGATCCGACCTCCCTGCCCCTGCTGATCAGTTTCAACGAGAACGAGGACGGACGTGCATACCAGGGGATGACGGAATTGTCGGTCCGGCCGGGCTCACCCGTGCTGAACGAGGCAATGTCACTGTCGTTGACGGCAGAGACCGGGCAGGTCACCCAGCGCTACGCCTACACGGTGTACTCGATCAACGACAGCGCCACCACGACCCGACTGCTGCTCGAGCACCCGGACGACGGCTACGCCAACTCGCTGTCCGAGTCCGACGGCTACCTGTACAAAGCGGATGCGAACTCGCGCTTCAAGTACACCGGTGATGACCAGGCCGCGTACGCCGATCAGTTCAAACAGATCAACGCTGTGGACAGCGGAAACCTGCAGCCGATCATCAACTTCCTGAAGTGGATCGACACTGCGAGCGACGAGGAGTTCGACGCGCACCTGGCCGACTGGGTCGACGTCGAGACGTTCGCCGATTACCTGGCCACGCAGAACCTGCTCGTCAACGGTGACGACATCAGTGGTCCCGGCCAGAACTACTACCTCTGGTACGACCTCGACACCGAGAAGATCACCGTCATCTCCTGGGACCTCAACCTGGCGATGCAGGGCGATGCGGCTACAGGTCCGCACGACACCGTGGGGTTGTCTTTACCCCGGCTCGGCGGGACCGGCGACACCGCTCCCGGTGCGGGGATGACTCTTCCGGAGGGGATGATCCCGCCGGAACGCATGACGCCTCCGGGCAACGCCGGCGTCTCGAACGAGGCGGACGCGCAGAGCGGCCAGGCGAAGTTGCCCGGTATGGGCGGCCCCCCTGGACTACACGCTTCCAATGCCCTGAAGACCCGGTTCCTGGAATCGGATGCCTTCAAGCTCGTGTACGAGGACGCCTACTGGGAGCTGTTCGACCGGATGTACTCAGGCGGGCTCGCGTCCGAAACCCTGGACCGGCTCACGGAATCCATCCCGGTCAGCGACGGACTCAGTGCGGAGGACCTGCAGTCGAGCGTTGACGAGATGCGCACCTGGATCAATCAACGCGCCACGGTACTGATCGAGCAGCGCGCCGATTGATCGACGGTGGCGGCGGGGCGCACTGCCCGCGCCGCCACCGGGTGGACCGGTACCGCGAAGGTCTCGTTGGTGACGCTCGGATACACCACGATCTACGACCTGCATCCGAATCAGCGTGGGATGCATCCCGGACCCGAAGGCACGCACACCCTCTGGATCGACGGCGTCCTCTACCCGGACAGCCTCCCGGAAGGTCTGTACGACCTCGACCCGATCGAGACCGACATGCCCGACGACGAACGGGAGCGCCTCGAGCGGCGTCATCAGGCGCGTCAGGCGTACGCCTTCGTTCCGCATGACGCCCGACATCCCGATGGGTCACGTCGCTACCGCGGGCCCGCGGTCGAACCAACCCGGGTCCGCTGCCCAAACAACCCTGTCTCGATGCGTGCGCCGCAGAGCATGCCGACGACCTCCTGCACGCGCGGTGAGGAATGTGGGTGCGGTCGCACGATCACCCTGCACGACACCGACTACCCCGATCTGCGGATGCCGTTCCAACACGGGACCCTTGCGTGGGAGGAGTCGTATCACCGCAGGGTCGGCATCGAGAGTGTGTTCGCTGACCTGAAGCAAAACCGGCTGCACGTGCACCGCGGGTACTTGCGCGGTTTCGGGATCCGGCGGTACACATTGCTTGCCGGGTTCACCCTCGCGGCGCTCAATCTTCTCAACCTGCATGACTGGTACTGCAAGCGTGAGCGTCTCGATCCGTGGGGCCGGTTCCTCGGTGAACCGGAACCAGCACACACGCCACGCCGGCGGCGTCACCTCGTCTCCATGCACCCTGACGAGTCGTCGGCGGCAGCCGAATTCGGCAGATAGCTATCCCGCCCCGGCAGCGAAATCCATGGATTCCGCGGCTCGACCTCGACCACATCACGGAAGCGGTCGTCCGTAGCTGCTTCGGGAGCGACATTCGGCCCAGTCTGGATGCGAATCGCGCCGCAATCGGGTCGGAAGTCCGCCGAATCGGGCCAACAAGGTCCAGTTGAGGGGAATCGGTCTCGGAAACCCGGCAGCGGGTCCAATTGGTGAACGCAACGGGCGTTGATGGGTGAACACCCTATGGATGGAGGGGTGTTCACCAATGACGGAGCGTGGTGGGCTGCATGCGGATTGGATAGGCCTACCGGTCGGTAGTCACACTTAACGAGGGCTTCTAATCACACGGATCTGGATGAGTTCCAGGGTTCATGTCGGTTGAAGTCCGTTGGGCCCAGGTTCCCTGGCCTGACATGCAGGAGTGTCGCCGGAACGCCTGTGCTGCCCTCCCGTTGTCGAGATGCGGGACGAAGATGATCCCGTTGACGGGTAAGCCTGACCCCGGGCTTCGCGCGCAGGCATTGACTAGGGTGCCAGCGTGACGTACTCGTGGTTGGGGCGAAGAACTGCAAGTAGGGGCTCGGGCGCTTGAAGGAGTCGATCGTGGATGACATCGAACCTATGAACATGATCGAGCAGGAAAGCCTCGAGCTGGGTAGCCCTCATCGCTACTGGATGTGGGCGACGAGCGTGACCGTGTTCGTTGCCGTGTTCGTTTCGATCCTGCTGGGCTTTCCGTGGTGGAGCGCCGTGTCGATTCTCGTGGTGGCTGTTTCGATTTGGTCAGTTGGGGAGCGCTTCTTGTTCCGCGGTGGAACGGACTGCTCCGAAAAGCAGTAGTGGGCGAAGAGAGTGACGCCGGCGGGGTCAGTCATCTTGACCACAGATCGTCCCACGGTGCCGGTGGCAACGGGATACGGTGGCGATCAGCATCAGATGAGGGGGAGATCAGAATGCATCAACCTAGCTGGCGGGGAATGACTTTCACGGATATCGCCCGAACCTGGGTTCGCTACCAACGAGCACGCCTCGCCTGGGGCGTCCCCATCCTGACCTTCGCGGCGGTCATGTCTTTCATCGTTCTGCGCATCAACTAGACACAACATCGCGCACCGGGGAGCGCCGCTTCGGGTGTTCAGAGCAATGAACGACCCGACGCCCACCGGCAGGGCGAGTAGGTCGCCCGCAACCACGAGGGGACGCCGCCAGCTGCGCAAAGCGCTAGCTCTGCTCGGCGTCGCGGTCGGCCTCGTCGTCTACATCGCTGCGTTCTTCGTCAACGCTCCAATCGAAGTGTGTATCTCGCAGCCGATCATCCCGCCATCGATGCTGGCCGGTGGCGACGGCGTGATGGCGTCCCCCGCGCTCTTCGATAAAGCCTGGGTTGTCATCGTTGCGTCGCGTTGTGACCTGACGTTCCCTGCTACGGGCACTCACGTCTCGACTCTCGTCATCGAATGGGGCCCGTCAGCACTCGCCATCGCCGGCCTGATCGGTGCAGCATCGTCGCTGTGGATCTGGTTCAGAGCGGGACGCCTTGTGAGCCGGCCCCGTTCGGCTCCAGCAGCTGGCGCAGGTCGCTGATGGGCTGGACCGCGGAGACCGGCGTGCCGCCGTCGATCACCAGAGTGGGAACGCCGGTGACGCCGTGCTCGGCCCCGCGCCGCCGGTCTGCACGTACATGTTCGGCGTATTCGTCACCGGCCTGGACTGCCGACATCTCATCGGCGTCCAGGCCGGCCTCGCGGCCGAGCCGCTGCAGGACGTGCGGGTCGGCCAGGTTGAGCCCCTCGGTGTGGTACGCGTGGAGGAGCAGCTCCATCATCTGGTCGGCACGGCCGCGGTCGGCCGCCAGCTTGGACAGGCGGTGCGCGTCGAAGGTGCTGACTGGCCGGGATAGATGCATGTTCAGCTCCAGGCCTTCCGTAGCGCCCAACGACCGGATCCGGGCGATCCGGGAAGGTGCCTCGTCACCCCACCATCCGACCATTGCCTCGGCGGCAGTCTCGCCGGGGATCCCACTGACCTCCGGCGCGAGCTCGAAACTGCGCCAGACTAGCTCCACGCTCTTGGGGTCAGCGAGCGTTGACAGTGCTGCCGCCAGTCGTCGTTTACCGATGTAGCACCAGGGGCACAGCACGTCGGCATATATTTCCACCTTCATGAGCGTCCTTCTGTCGGTGATCGTGACTGTTGGGTTCCAACGCGTTCGTCGCACCCTGGGTCAGCGAACGCCGATCCGGGGGCAACACGGGGAGCACACCGACTGCGCGGGGCATTGGCCATCAGGAGTCCAGGCGCTTTGGCCCGGGTCCGATTTCACGGACGACCGTGTAGGTGGGCGCCCCGGTCATGCGCGCCTCGGCCTTGCCAGACAGGCCCTCCAACGCCTTTTCGATGGCGGCCATCCGGCCGTCGGTATCGGAGTTCTCCACAAAGTTGCGGTAGTCCGCCTCGCTCCTCCAGCGCACGATGTTGTACACGCGGGTGCCGTCGGTGCTCACGTGGAACCGGGATGAGCTGTAGCCAGGATAGAAGCGCACCCACTGCTCCTGAATTTCCGCGAAGGCCTCAACAAGCTCTTGCTGAGTGTCGAAGCCGTCGGCGGTGTAGTCAATGATTGAATAGAAGCCAGTATCAGTGCTCACGTAAATGCTCCTCGAGATCGAATGCGGGAAGGGGCCCGGTCGCGGCCATCCCGGCGGTGACAAGCCGCGGAGACGAACGGATCAGGATGATCCGCCGTTGAGCGAGCTGACGGTCTCAACCCGTGTGTGTCCGGTCAGCTGCCAGTCGTCTGCCGGCGGAACCCCGGTACCGGTGAACTTGACGGCGGAATCACCGTCGGCGCCGTCCAGTGCGTCGCCCGCGTGGTAGTAGAAGTGGAACTCGATGGACTTATCCATCGGCCAGCCCTCCGGTGGTGCCGTCAGAGTGACGGCCCCTATTGCGGGATCCGACGTCGCGGTCCAGCTCAGCCGCGACGTACCGGGGATGTCCCAGTCGTAAATCGACGCGTCGGAAAACTTGAATCCCTTCGGGGGCTGATGGGTGACGCTCGTGACCGTCAATGCCGCATCACCAGCCGATTCGCTGTTCCGGGACACATAGATGCTGTAATTGACATAACCCTGAGGTTTCACCGACTTCGGGCTTTCGTACCTGACCTTGAAGTCTCCGATCTCGACCGTCTCGTACTCCGTCGGGTTCCAGCACGGGAGTAGCAGGAGCACGGGGAAGAAGCCGTCCATGGGGTTGCACTGCGCGAGCAATTGTTGGCCGACCTTGTCGGGCAACAAGTCTCCCGACCCGGACCCGGAGCTTCCCTGCGCACCCGCAGCGCCCGTACCGATCGTCAGCCCGCCGACGCCGATCATCACGGCGGCAAGGATTGATGCGCCGCGGCGCATCATGTTCTTGGACAAGATGTTTCTCCATTTCGAGTTGCAGGGACCCGGGATCAGAACGTCACCGCGATCGGATGTCCCCCGACGTACCCGACGATTTGCCGGCCGCCGGGACTACCGGTACGACAACGGCACCTGGTCAGTTGGGACCACAGAGGATTGCGACGAAGACACACAGCACCGGGAACAACAGGCCGCCCGCCACACTGTTGGCGAGGTCGGTGGATCCGGAGTTCGCGCCGGGGGCCGCGTGGAAGAAGTTGCTGCCGCCGGAATCGGCAACATCGGACGGATTTCCGAGGTCGACCGGCGCGGCCGATGCCGAGGCCACGGTGCCGAAGGCGATGGTGGCGCCGGCCAATACAGCGATGAGTGAACGCTTCAAGTCGGTCCTCTGCGCAGTGCTGATTCGACGCCGAGCGCGTCTCATTGATCACACCGCACTCCGCTGCGTTTGTCCCCGGTGAGAACTACCGGGATCGGGCGGGTTGGTCCCCGTGGTCTTTCCTGATTCGTCGCGTCGCGTCGCGTCGGTGCGGGCGTCGGCGGTTACCTTGGCTGAGGTTAGATGCGAATAGTGCCGCGATCAGGTCGACGACGCGCTGAATCCGGCCAACGCGGCTCGGCCGAGGGGGAATCGACCTCCGGAAACCGTGCGCGGTTCCACAACGTGGTCGGCCGGCAATGGATGGAGTTGTCGGGGGTGTTCACCAATGGCGGAGCGTGTTGGGCTGCATGCGGATTGGATAGGCATCCCGGTTGGTAGTCACGCTTAAGGACGGCTGCAGATCACACAAATCTGGAAGTGTTCCAGCCCTTCGGCGGTGTGGGTGAGGCCAACTGGAGCATGACCTCCGGGTGATACCGATGATGCCCGTGTGCACTGTCTCTGTGGTTGGCTGCGTGTATGGGGTGGGTCAATTGGTCGGATCTGGAACCTGGACAGTAGGGGGTATCAATGGAATCAAGAGCGCGAGTGATCGAGGCCGACCTCGAGGTGCAGCCTGGGTCTACGCTTCCGTTCCAGCAGGCAGATTCGCCTCTTCCGGGCCGTATGCCTGGCCGGATTGGTGACATCCTTACGTGGGATGAGAGCCAATTTTTACTGGTGGTTACCACCGGGACGCCATTGGGTGCGGTCGGCTTTCGGGCTGAAGAACACTCCGCACAGCCGCCGATGCAAGAGGTCGGGTGGGAGCAGTGTCAAGAGGTCTCGGCGCGGTTCGAGGCAGGGGAAGTCCTATTGCGTGACCTCGACGCAACGAGACGCTCCTCGCCGACAGTTTGATTTCGCGTCCCGGGCGGTACCGGATTCGGCTGTATGCCACAGGACGGGATTCGGGTGTCGAACTGCAGGAGGCAGGGGACGATCTGGTCGAGCGATACTTGATGCAACTGTGGCTGGAGGACCAGGAGCGATCAGGGACGCCACTGAATCGACTCGACTGACAGGTGTGGGGTCGAGAATCTGCCGAATCCGACCGTTTGGGCGGACTTGCGATGTAAGCGGAGGTCCGACTTCAGTCATGGTCCCAATAGGTGAACCCAACCGGCCTCAATGGGTGAACACCCTTGTCATGGAGGGGTGTTCACCAATGACAGAACGTGCTGGGCTGCATGCGGATTGGATAGGTTGACCAGTTGGTAATCACACTTAGTGGTGCCCGTCGATCACACGGTAATCTGGATTCGTTCCAGCTATGCGATAGTTGCGCAACGACGTCCTGTGGGCATTGCTTCGCGATGAACGCGAATGGCAATCGGCGATCCAAACGCGGATGGCCGCTGGATAGTTCCTGTGCCGCTGGCCCTCGGCAGGCGCAGGTCGTTCATCGGGCTGTCGAGGTCGTGTTGAGCTTGAGTGCGGTTCGTCCGTCTACCGATAGGGGCGAGGCACGAAAAATACTGTCGCACTGCCTATCTCGATTGTCCTCTGTCTGCGCGCCTACCAGGGTCAAGCTGGGCGTTGTGATAGTTAGTTGAGGTGAATACAGAAGAAGTTCCCAGCCGTCAGCGCTCATGTCCGCCGCCGCTCGGGCCGCGCACACCGTCGTAGATGATGTGCCTCATGCCTTCGCGGATCCTGTCGCGCGGGCATTAAAGGCCCTCCGGTTGGGGGACAACCCGGGAAATTATCTCCGGTAGTGCCGGGAGACGGTGTCCGGTTGGGAGAGCGCGGACGCTTCCGACCCCGCTGGCGGGTGTGCCATTGCCGACGCCGTGCTGGATCGCTTTGTCGACTCAGGGCCGCGCGCTAGTTGCTCTGAGCGCCGGATCCGACGCGTCTGCTCCCCGACCCCAGCTAGAACACGGTGGTCCAGTCGTTCTTGGTGCTGACGGTGGTCCACCCCCGGGTGCCGGCCAGTTCGAGCGCCTGCTCGGCGCCCGCGACGTAGTCGAACTCGCGGTCGGGATCATCGTGGCGCACGAGGAGTCGTAGTGCGGGACGGTTCGGTTGTTCGGAGAACTGCAGCATCGGGATGTCGCCGTTGGAATTTCCAGCCGACAGCAGTGGGCGCCTTCCGATGCGGTTCCAGATCCGCACCGGCTTCTCGGGGCCGTCGTCGAGGACATCGGCCTCGGGTTTGCGGACGATCGCGCCGCTGCGGCCGTCGTCCTTCCAGGCCAGCGAGACGGCGCTGCCGATGACCCGCTGCCGCGGCACGCGGTACATCTCCTGGCTGATCGGTCGCATGAAGTCGCGGCCACCGCCGGAGGCGATGTAGTTGCGGAACCCGTTGACGGCCAGGTAGTCGAGCAGCTCGACCATCGGTGCGTAACTGCACGCCAGGTAGACGCGGCCCAGGGTGGGATGCCGGGCGGTGCGCAGGAACTGGTCGGACTGGGCCTCGAAATCCTCCACCGTGATGTCGGCAAAGGCCGCCAGCACCCCGCCGGCGAGCACCTTCACCCCGCTGTCGTCGCCTCGGTAGTGCTTGGTGACGACGTCGCTGAGCCAGCCGTAGTCCTTGGCGTAGGCGGCCTGCCAGGGTTGACGGTCGCGCAGCGCCGGATCTTGCTCGGCCATGACGACGAGGCGGCGCAGGATGAAGTCGAGCTGGATAGGCATCGGCTTCTCACACCACAGGGTGCCGTCGTTGTCGAAGACCGCGACCCGATCCTCCGGCGGGACTCCGTCGGCTGTCACGCGTTCGACGAAGTCCAGAACAGCAGTCCTGGTGGCACCGTCCCGCCAGCTGGGTAAAGGATCGCCGGCCGGGGCCGCGCCCTGCCGGCTGGTTTCGGGCTCGTGTGTTTCCGTCATGGCGCGGACTCCTTCATATCCGGTGCTGCACATCAACCCGCCCGCGCGACGCGCTGGCTCTGCCGAGTCACGTCGGCAGAGCCCCGACACCTCGTCGGCTCGGCGCTGCTATTCGCGCGAAAGCATGGCGACGGCTTCGCGTTCAAGGTCGACATAGGGTTCGCCGCTGACGTCGACGGCCACCCGATTCAACGTGCCGCCGGTGAACGCCCACGGGGCGGTGCCCGGGTAGTCGTCGGTGACGGGTTCGCCGCTGTCGCGGCCGGCGTTGAGGCCCTCGCCGGTCAGACTGAACTTGCCGGGCTGGGTCCGGATCCGGCCCTCGCCGACCTTGCGGTCCCCGTGGTACAGACTCAGCACCCCGTGCGCGGTGCCGGGCGAATCCTCGCCGTCCTTCTCGAACGACGCAGCCAGGATCAGGTTCTCCCCGGTCGGCAGGTCCTCGGTCGCGTCGACCTTCTGCTGATCCATGCCCAGGAAGTTGTACACGTAGTGCAGCCGATTGTCCTTGACATACAGAGTGTGCCCACCGAACCTGCCGCCGTGCGAGAACAACACCCCCGAGGCGCCGGGTTCGGGGAGGTCGACGAGCGCCCCGATCGAGTAGGAGCGGTTGCGGATATTCACCGCGACCGCCTCGGGGACCTCGGCGCCGCCGGGTCGGTAGACGTAGCGGTTGCGCGGGGGCGCGAGTTGCGGGCGGGCGGTGGTGAAGATTTCGACGGCAGTGCGGTCGTCGAGCGGCAGCGCCTGGTTCGCGCCGGCCTCGTGGAACCACAGTCCGACGAGCTCGGCGAGCCTGCTCGGTTCCTCGGCGGCGAGATCTCGGAGTTCGGAGCGGTCCACCTGGGTGTGGTACAGCTCCCAGGTGTCCTCCGGGAAACGGCTCCACCCGCTGATCGCGGGGTGTGTGGTCACCGCTTTCCAGCCGTCGTGCCAGATCCCCCTGGTGCCGAGCATCGAATAGAACTGGGTGTGCTTGGCGGTGGGGATGGTTTCGGCGTCGAAGCTGTAGCGCATGCTCACCCCCTGGATCGGGTGCTGGGTGTACCCCTTCACCGTCTCGGGGAGTTCCACCCCTAGGCAGTCGAGCAATGTCGGGACGATGTCGATGGCGTGGTGGTACTGGTCGCGGATCTCACCGCGGGCGGCGATCCCGGCGGGCCAGGAGATGACACACGGGTCGGAGGTGCCGCCGTTGAACGAGTACCGTTTCCACATCTTGAACGGGGTGTTGAAGGCCATCGCCCACCCGTTCGGGTAGTGGTTGTACGTGTTGGGTCCGCCCAATTCGTCGATCATGGCCAGGTTGTCGGCAAGATCGTCGGGGACCCCGTTGGCGAATTTGTTTTCGTTGACCGATCCGTTGGGGCCGCCCTCGGCGCTGGCGCCGTTGTCGGAGACCACCACGATGATGGTGTTGTCGAGCTGCTCGATCTCCTCGAGGTACGCGAGCAGTCGGCCGATCTGGTCGTCGCAATGGGAGAGGAAACCGGCATACACCTCCGCCATGCGGGCGAAGAGCAGCTTTTCGTCGGCGGAGAGGGTGTCCCAGGGGCGGGTGAAGTCCAGCGGCGGGAACGGCTGGCCGTCGGGTCCGGTGCGGGTCTCGGGGGTGCCGATCGGGTTGAGCGGCGGCAACTCGGTGTCCGGAGGTACGAGGCCCATCTCCTTCTGCCGGGCCAGGGTCTTCTCGCGCATCGCCTCGTAGCCGTCGTCGAACCTGCCGCGGTAGCGGTCGGCCCATTCGCGGGGCACCTGGTGCGGGGCGTGCGCGCAGCCGGGTGCGTAGTACAGGAACACCGGCCGGTCCGGGGCGATCGCCTTGACGTCGCCGAGGTAGTCGAGTGCGTGGTCGGTGATGTCGACGCTGAAGTGGTAGCCCTGCTCCGGGGTGGCGGGCTGTTCGACGGGATGGTTGTCGTGCACCAGATCCGGGTACCACTGGTTCGTCTCCGCGCCGAGGAAGCCGTAGAAGCGCTCGAAGCCGCGGCCGACCGGCCAATTCCGTTTCGTCGACGCCAGGTTCATCTCGTCCTCGGCGCACAGGTGCCACTTGCCGACCATCGCGGTGGAAAAGCCCTGCTCGACCAGGACCTCGGCGAGGGTGGCGCATTCCGGGGGGATGTGCCCGTTGGCGCCGGGGAACCCGACCGCCGCCTCACTGATGCAGGCCATCCCGTTGGTGGTGTGGTTACGCCCGGTCAGCAGACACGACCGGGTGGGCGAGCACAGGGCGGTCGTGTGCCACTGGCCGTAGCGCAGCCCGTTCCCGGCGATCCGGTCGATGTTCGGCGTCTCGATCGGCCCGCCGTAGCAGCCCAACGCCCCGTAACCGACGTCGTCGAGCACGATGTAGAGGACGTTCGGCGAGCCGGGCGGTGCCTTTGGTTGCTCGTACGGACCCCAGTCCGGGATCGAGTCACGAATATCGAGATTGACGACACCTTTGAATGCTTTGGCCATGACCTGGCTCCTCACATGTGGTCTAGTTCTCAGTTTTGGCAGCCGCGGCGTCGGACGCATCCCCCGAAAGGGGTGACCCACCGGTGTTCGCCGGCGTTGAATGGGGGTCACGCGCGATTTCAGAACTGCCTCTCGAGCGGCCTCGGTAACCTCATGCATAACCTCGGTGTCCCCGATTTCCCCGGCGCCTCCCAGCGCCGGCGCCTGGAGTTTTCCGGCGACCCGATCCTCGCCGCCAGGTTCTCCGTCCCGGCGCCGCCGAAGATCCTCGTCCCCCGGCCCGCGCTGCTCGACCGCCTCACGGCCGGGGCGCAGGGGCCACTGACTCTCGTCAACGGCCCGGCCGGTGCCGGAAAGACGGTGCTCGCCGCCCACTGGGTGACCGCAGGCCCGGCCCCCGGCCCCACCGTGTGGCTGACCGTGGAACCCGATGACGCTCCCGGCCTGTTCTGGGCCTACGTCCTCGAGGCGCTGCACCGCCGTGGGGTACCGTTGCCGGCCGAGGTGGGCCGCCCGACACGGGCGGAGGGAGTGGATCAGTCCCTTCTGGTGTGCCTGGCCGACGGGTTGGCCAATGCTCCGGAACCGGTGGTGCTGGTGATCGACCAATTCGACGCGGCCTGTGCACCCGAGATCACCGCCGGCCTGCACTTCGTGCTTCGACATGCCGCAGGCGGGCTGCGCCTGGTGCTCACCGGCCGGACCGAGCCGCTGCTGCCGCTGCACCGCTACCGGACGTCGGGCGAGATCACCGAGATCCGCAACGCCGACCTGGTGTTCACCCCTGCGGAAACCCATGTCCTGCTGCGCGAGCACGGGCTCGACATCTCGCCGGCGGCTCTTGCGCTGCTGATGGACCGCACCGAGGGCTGGGCGGCGGGCCTGCGCCTGTCCGCGCTGGCGATGCAACGCAGCAGTGATCCTGAGGCATTCATCGGCGGGTTCGCCGCCGACCGCACCGCGATCGTGGACTACCTGCTCACCGAGGTGCTCGATGCGCTGCCGCCCGACACGCAGGCACTGCTCCTGCGCACCAGTATCTGCGAGCAGATCCACCCGGCGCTGGCGGACATCCTGACCGGTCGCCGCGACGCCGACTGGACCCTCGCCGGTCTCGCCCGCGCCAACGCATTCGTCGAACGGGTCGACGGATCGACCTGGTACCGACTGCACCCCCTGTTCGCCGAAGTGCTGCACGCCCATCTGCGACACCGGCACCCCGGGCTGGAACCCAAGCTGCGCGCCCACGCGGCGCGGTGGTTGGCCGACACCGGCCGCGTGGGCGCCGCCGTGACACAGGCCGCCGCGGGCCGGGACTGGCAGTTCGCGGCAGGGCACCTGATCGACACTCTGGCCATCGGGCGGCTCTTTACCGGCATGGACACCGCCCGGCTGCGCCGCGCGTTCTCCGCCATGCCCGAGACCCTGACCGGTGCGGCTCCCGCCCTGGTGGGTGCAGCATGTCGGCTCGCCGACCATGACCTCACCGGCTGCGCGGCCGGGCTCCGGCGCGCGGACGAGCACCTGGGCACCTCCACAGACCCGGCACCGCATCTCGCTCGCTCCTTCCTCGGAGTGCTCGCCGGGCGGGCCGCCGACGATCTGGACGCCACCCGACTCGCGGCGACCGACGCCAGTCGCCTGCTGCACGAGATCCCGCAGCGGTTGCTCGAAGAGCACCCAGAGGTCCCGGCGATGGTGCTGGCCGGCCACGGTGCCGCCGAACTCGACGCCGGGCATCTCGACCGCGCCGAGAGTGTGCTCAGCGCCGCCATTCAAGCGTGCGGGCGGCCCGGGACCGAGCAGCCGCTCTGCGATGCACTTACCTCGCTCGCCCTGGTCGAGCTGCTGCGGGGGCAGCTGCGGCGGGCGGAGAAACACTCGAGGAGATCGCTCGCTGTTGCCGAACGATCGGCGTTCCCGCCGGACCACCTGATCGGAATGAGTCACCTCGTCCTCGCGGGCGTCGCCGCCGAACACGACGACCGGTCGACCGCGCGCACCCACCTCGACCTGGCGACCGCCTCCGCCGGACCGATCCCCGCACCCGCCGCCGCCGTGGCCGCCGCCGTCATCGGCTCCCGGCTGGCGGCAGCCGACGGGGACTGGGAGGACGCACTCGCCATACCCCGCACGGTCGGTTCGGCTCTGGCCCCCCGGCAGCCGGCGGACTGGACGGCAGACGAGCTGGCGATCGCGGAATCTTCCGCACATCTTGCGCACGCGGACGTGCGCGCCGCCCTCGAGGTGCTCGACGCCACCCCCTCCGACCGGCCCGAACACGCCGTAGCCCGCACCCGGGCACTGCTCGCCGCGAGGCACGATGACGTCGACCTGCCGGAGGTCCTCACCGAACTACGGGCAGACAAGTCCGCCTCCGCGGTCCTCCGGGTGCAGGCCTGCCTGCTGCGCGCCCAGGCCGCCGCCCAGAGCGGTCACACCGAGGAGGCGCACCGTCTGCTGCGCCAAGCACTCGTATCCGCGCGCCCGGAGGAGCTGTGTCGAGTCTTCGTCGAGAGCGGCCCGTGGGTGCGCCAGTTACTCCGCCACGACCCACAACTGGCAAAGGGACACGACTGGCTGCCCGCCCAGGCCCTCGGAGAACCGCGCACCGAGTACCCCCGGCAGCCACCCGCGGTGGTCGAATCCCTGACCGAGCGTGAGTACCAGGTACTGCGTCAGGCAGCGGCGATGCTGACCACCGAAGAGATCGCGGCCGCGCTGTCCATCTCCGCCAACACGGTCAAGACCCACCTGCTCAACATCTACCGCAAGCTCGGTGTCGCCCGACGCCGCGACGCCGTCCACCGCGCCCGAGACCTCAAGATCCTGTGACCGCGGGTCCCCCGAACCGGGCGATGCCGAACACCGTCGCGGCGCAGAGGATGAAAGGAGGAAACCCCCCCACACCTCGGCTCCTAGAAAAGAGTGCACATGCGCTACGAATTCCGCATCGCCGGCCTCGTGTCGGAGGCACTCGCCGAAGCCTTCCCCGAACTCGACCAAACCGCGATGCACGACCAGACCCTGTTCTACGGCGCCGTCACCGACGAAGCCCACCTGTACGGGCTCCTGGCCCGGTTCCAATCATTGGGCCTCCACGTCCTCGAAATGCGGCAGCTGCCCGAATCCCGCGCCGGCCCCATCGCCTCGGGGTGAGCCCTCCGTGGACCCCGAACGACGAACAGCTGGCTGGCGCCGGGCAGCACTGGGCACGGTAATGGGGGCGATTTATCGGCACCCCGGCCTGATCTTCATGGTCGTCGACGGCATCTGGGTTGGCGGCGACAGTGCCTCCCTCAATAGACCCGGCACCATTCCCTTCACGGCGGCACGACGACACAGTCATCGGCGCCGTCACCAATCAACACTCCCGCGGCGGCAAGCCCAGGTCTGCGGAAGACCCCGGGCCCGGAATCGACAAACCCATGAACCGCAATATCTTCGGCGCCACCCGGGCGAACACCGGGAGCACCGCCCGCGACCACCTCGCGAACGAGCGCACCTACCTCGCATGGCACCGGACCGGTATCAGCGTGGCAGCCCTCGGCGTCGCGGTTGCGAAATTCGCCCCCCACCGCGGCGCACACGCGGTGGTCGCCGGACTGATCCTGATCGGCGCCGGACTGATCGTCTCCACGTATGGCACCCTCCGCTACCGCGCCATTGGTCGCCAACTCGACACCGGAGTCTTCGCCCCCGCGGCCTTCGCCGCCATCGCCACAGCCACCATCGTGACCCTCTTCGCACTCCTCGCCGTGGCCATACTCCTCTGAATGCCCATCGGATCAGGGCAGATGGCGCGCACCGCAGCGGACCAGTCGCACGGTACCTCCGCCTGCTGCGCGTGCGTGGGCATCGAGAGGTTTCCGGTAGTGCGGAAGCTCGACGTCGGCGATGATTGATCCCATGGCCGACACACGCAGTGAGGCCCAGTTCCGCCGGCTACGGACCCCGCGTTCCGCGGCGGTCGCCGGGATCGTCTTTGGTGCGCTGTTCGCTACGAGCATTGTTCTGCTCGGTACCGCGATCCCCAGCACGACCTCGGAGCCCTGGGTGCGCGGTGGATCGAAGATCACCTCAGCCCTGCTGCTGGCCCCCCTCGCGGGCATCGCGTTCTTGTGGTTTATCGGTGTTCTGCGTGACAGGTTCGGGGACCTCGAGGACCGATTCTTTGCGACCGTCTTCCTGGGCAGTGGGCTGCTGTTTCTGGCCATGACCTTCGCCTCGATGGCGGTCGCGGGCTCGCTCTACGCCGTCTCCCGGCACTCGACAGGTTCCCCGGACGAGATCGTCTACTTCGGGCGGGAGGTGATGCTGCATGTCAACAACGTCTACGCCATACGGATGGCCGCAGTGTTCATGATCTCGCTGGCCACGATCTGGCAGCGCACTGGGCTGATGCCGCGACGGGTGGTGATCGCCACCTACCTGCTCGCGCTGATCCTGTTGGTGATCGTCAGTTTCAGTATCTGGGTGGAGCTGGTTTTCCCGGCGTGGGTGCTGGTGATCAGCGTGTACATCCTCATCACGGATCGACACCGCTCCAGGGACCAGGGCTGAGACCGTGGTGACAGCGCGACGTTTGGCGGATCTAGATCGCAGCCGGCGTCGTCGCGCCGTTTTACGCGCCGTGCTCGCCGTGGCCGTGACGTGGTCGGTGCTGATCAGCGTGTACTACCTGGTGCCGGCCCGGGACTACACCGAACGCAACGCCTCCATCCGGGTGATCGTCGGCGGCGTGCTCCTCGTCGTTGTGCTGGTGTGGCAGATTCGCCGGGGCGTGAGCGCCGCGGTACCCGAGCTGCGAGCGATCGTAGCCCTGGGCGCGGTCATCGCGTTGTTCCTGGCCCTCTTCGCCACGACCTATTTGTCGCTGTCTCATCGTGGAACTCTTTGGGGTACGGCTTGGGCACAGCAACATCCTTCCAGCCTGCCCACCTGGGCAAACCAACTCAGATGTCACCAGGTCGTGCAGCGGACCCACTCAACAGTCGACTGCCTTCCCTGCGAGGCCGTCGGCGAGTGTTTGCAGTGAGGCCAAGGCCATGGCCAATTCGCCCTCGCACGTTGCGCACGAGTATCCCGGTAGCGCTGAACCGCCCCGGGGTTTCCGGAGACCTTTGATGTTCCCCCGGTTTCGTGGAGTCGAGTTGCTGGACTTCAGGCCACGGGTTCGATGGACGATTGCAGCATCTCGTATTCGATCGGGGTGCGCATACCGAGGGCCGAGTGACGACGCCGTCGGTTGTGGAAGATCTCCAGGTATTCGAAGATGGCGTTGGCCAGTTCTATCCTCGTTTTCCAGCGTTGTCGGTTCAGCAACTCGGTTTGCATTCTGCCCCAGAAGGATTCGATTACGGCGTTGTCGTAGCAGTCGCCGATCGACCCCATCGACGGCACCAGTCCGGACTTGCGGGTCCGGTCGGTGAAGGCCCAGGACGTGAATTGCACGCCGTGGTCGGAATGGATGATCGTGCCCGTGCAGGGTGAGCGGTTGTCGATCGTCATGCCCAGCGCGTTGGTGACCAGCACCGCGGTCTGGCTGGAATCGATCGACCAACCGACCACCCACGCGAGTGTCTCGACCCATGGGGCCTCGACGAGACGCGGCCAGGTCAAGCGAACGTGGGGTCGGGCCGAGAGAGAGAAGAGAATGGATGGAGAGAGGAGGCGTGTTCACCAATGCCGGAGCATGCTGGGCTGCATGCGGATTGGATATGCCTACCATTTGGTAATCACACTTAAGGTCGGCGCCAGATCACACCAATCTGGATGAGTTCCACTTCGGTTCCGCATTGATGTGTTGTGGGGCCGCTGAAGTTCATCGCCGCGGCGCCACTGCTCTCATGCGGGCTACTGCTCCCAGCGCGCCTCGAGTTCCGGTGCCACGGGGATCCGGTGGACGATGCGATCGTTGATCGGAAGGGCACGGATCGCGATGATTGCGTCCCACTTGAAGGCTCCGCATTCGCCTGTCGGTAGCTCCGGGGGACGCATCCCTCTGTTCGAGTCGTCGACCAGCCAGACGATCGGCGGGGTCATCTGATCCACGGTGCAGGTCTGTAGTTCCCGGGGCTCGGACGGCAGCGCATAGCCGGCGAGGACCGCGTCCATGTTGCCGGCGCGGTGTTCCTCGACCCAGGACACGGTGTGGTCGACGACGCCAGCGTTCCAGTCGCCGTCGCAGGTCACTACGCGGGTGGGCGTGAAACCTGCGGGGATCGGCATCTGATCGGGTGCAGGCGGCGTGCTCTGCGGTAGTTGGGAGAAGCTGAGAAAGTTGGCAGCCAGACAGGTCGGCTCGACCAGGCCCGGCACCGCTTCCTGTGGTGTCGGTGGTTCGGACGCCTCGGCGCCGACGTCGGACGAGCTGCAGCCCGAAAGCAATGCGACCGCAGCCATTCCCACGAGAATTCTCGAAGCGTCCATGCTCCGAACTATATGGTTCGGATGGGCTGACCATGGCTGAATCGCCGTCCGCATTGTCCGACTCGCGGCCTGCCGAGCGCGCGTGAGAGTGCAAGCGCAGTAAGTACGGAGGGCATGGATGGATGGAATGGATGGAGCCGATGACGGGAATCGAACCCGCGTATTCAGCTTGGGAAGCTGATGTTCTACCATTGAACTACATCGGCACGCTGGGCTTTTGGCACGACAGACTGGCCTAACCCCTGCGAGGCGCAACTGTAGCAGACGGGCATAATGACTACCCGTGCTCCTCTCAGATCGTGACATCCGCGCCGAAATCGCCTCCGACCGCCTGGGCATCGCCCCGTTCGATGATGCGTTGGTGCAGCCGTCGAGCGTCGACGTGCGCCTGGACCGCATGTTCCGGGTGTTCAACAACACGAGGTACACGCACATCGATCCCGCGCAGCGGCAGGACGAGCTGACCAGCCTGGTCGAACCGGCGGAGGGCGAGCCGTTCGTGCTGCACCCCGGCGAGTTCGTGCTCGGCTCCACGCTCGAGGTGTGCAGCCTGCCCGACGACCTGGCCGGCCGCCTCGAGGGCAAGTCGAGCCTGGGTCGACTCGGCCTGCTCACCCACTCCACCGCAGGGTTCATCGACCCGGGCTTCTCCGGGCACATCACGCTGGAGCTGTCCAACGTGGCGAACCTGCCGATCACCCTGTGGCCGGGCATGAAGATCGGCCAGTTGTGCCTGATCCGGCTCTCGAGCCCAGCGGAGAACCCGTACGGCAGCGCGGTGGTCGGCTCGAAGTACCAGGGCCAGCGCGGACCGACGCCGTCCAAGGCGTACCTCAACTTCGTGAAGGCGCCGACGCAGTAGCGTCGCCCGGCTACGCGCCCGCCACAATATGCGGTCAGCCGCTCCTCGGCCGTCGACTGTCCTGGGACGGGTACGCCCGTCGGGACGCACGGCATCCGGCTCACATGGGCAAATGCGGCGCGAACTCCCCACCGGACGCCGGTGTCCGATCGCCCGTTCCGTCGGCGGTCCGGTGGCGGAGCGCGCCCCGTGTCGTGTCGGCGGGTTTGGTTAGACTCGGCGGGTCTTGCGGGGATTTCGAGCTTCTGTGCTCCGCAACTGTCGATCGAAGGGACTCGATGAGCGTGGCGTTGGGGGTGTCGGTCGGGGCCAGCGCTGTGCGAATGGCCCAGCAGACGTCCCACGGGGCGACGTACCACGATCCGTCCGCGCCCCCCGGATTCGAACTGCAGACGCTGGCGGTGCGCTCGGTCGTCGCCGAGGAGTTTGCCGCCCAATCCGTCGGTGTGATGCTCGAGCACCAGGACCACTCCGCCACCGCCGTCGCGGTGGCCAGCACCGCGCAGGCCGCCGCCGTGCAGGCGGCCATGGCCCGCCAGCACTTGCGCAACTACCACCTGGTGCCCGAGACCTCCGCGGCGCTCGAAATGCTCGAACGCACCGGCGTCCTGGGTGGCTACCGCACCCTCGTGGTCTACGACCTCGGCAGCTCCGGGGTGACGGTGAGTGTCGTGGACCGCGAGAGCCGCACGGTGTTGGCAGCGGACCGCAGCACCGCTGTCGGCGGTGACAACTTCGACGGGCTGATCCTCGACCAGCAGGTACGGACGAGGAAGGTCGCCGCGCCCGTCGACGAGCGCACCGCGGCCGAACTGGCAGGTCGTTGTCGGACAGCGAAGGAGCAGCTGTCGGCGGGCGTCGCCGCATGCGTTCCGGGGGACGGTGGCCTGATCCTGATCTCCCGGGAGGCCTTCGAATCGCTGATCGTCGTCCAGGTCGAGGGGTCCGCGCGACTGGCGAGGCAGCTGGTCGTCGCGTCGGGCCGCCGTCCCGACGCGGTGGTGCTGCTCGGCGGCGGCGCCCACATCCCGCTGGTGCGGAACGTACTGGGCTCCTGGTTGGACCTGCCGACGGTGTTGCCCGCCGAACCGGAGAGCATCGCCGCCCAGGGTGCGGCACTGCTGGCGAGGCCGGTCGCCGAGCCCGTGGCGCCGCCCGTCGAGACGCCCGGTCCGTCGTGGCGGCCTGGTCTGGCCACGCAGCTGACCGAGCCGATGGCTCGGCCGGCGGAACGACGCGAACGCTCGGTCTCGCGTCGCCAGCTCGTCGTCGCGGGTGCCGCGGCCGGTGCGTTGGCCCTCGTCGCGCTCACCGGACTGGCCCTCGGCGGCTCCGGCGACCCGGGCAGCGCCGTCGAGCAGCCGGCGGGCGCGGGGGCATCCGGCGGGTTGCCGTCGACGACGGTCAGGCCACCCGCGCCGACTCCGTCGACCTCGCCGCCGCCGCCGACGACGACCGAAGAGACGCCGGAGCCGACGAAGGTCACCACGACGACCCCACCCCCGCCGCCTCCGCCGCCGCCCCCGCCGCGGCCGCGCTACCTGAACCTGCCCGATCCGTTGCTGATCGAGGTTCCCCCGGGCATGCAGCTGCCGCCCGGGATGGTTCGCTGACGCTGTCCGTCGGGACTCGTCGCGCTGGGCGAGGGGTCGGCCCGGGGAGGCCGCCCGCCGGCGTGGTTTCCGCGGGCCGCGTGCGTGGCCGAGCGGTGAGGTGTGGTCGTCCGGCGCTGCGTCGTCGCGGAGGCGTTCCGGGGTGGGTGATCACGGACGGACGTTGGGGCTCAGTCGATTTCGGTGACGGCGCGAGGATTGGATCTCGTGTCTCGGGAGATGTGGCACTCGGAATGAATCGGTGCGCGGCCCCGATGTTCGGGGTGGCTGTGAGCCGAAACCCCCAGCAGCGGTGGCGGGGTACAGGGGGGTGCTCCCCGCCACCGACCCGATTGCCCACAGGGGGGGGAGGGGCAATCGGGCTTGCTGGACACCGGAGTGTCGAGTGCGAATGTACCTTGCCGAGCGCAAATTGTCTCGGTTGAGGAAGAATGAATTCTGATTGTCGGGCAATATGCCCAATGGGTGAGATTTCAGGGCTGTATATCGGTATTTGCGGGACATGTTTCGGTAATGGCCGGTAGCCGTGTTTCCTCGGCGCCGCGGGCGAATTCCTCACCCGCGCGCCAGTTCTCGGCCACCGCAATCGCCGACGGGCCGGGCGCCGTGTCGGTGCCCGGCCCGTCGGCGGAGTGTGTGGGACTCAGAAGCTCTCGCGGTGCACGGCCTCGGCCAGCGGCCGGCCCGCGCGCCACCCGAACCGCACCAGGTCCGGGGTCTCCTGGAACTTCGAGACCGGCCCGACGCACAGCCACGCGATCGGCCGGACGCCCTCGGGCACGTTCATCATCTCGGTGAGGTACTGCTCCTCGTAGAAGGACACCCAGCCGACGCCGACGCCCTCCGCGACCGCGGCCAGCCAGATGTTCTGGATCGCGAGCACCGCGGAGAACACGCCGGTGTCGTCGACGGTCCGGCGGCCCAGCACGTGGGTACCGCCGCGGTTCGGGTCGTAGGTGACCACGATGCCGGTGCCGCTCTCGGTGATGCCCTCGACCTTGATCGGGTCGAAGGTCTCGCGCCGGTCCTCCGGCAGCGAGTCCGCGAAGTCGCGACGGCAGCCGGCGACGTGCTCGGCGAAGGTGGCGAGCGTCTCGGGCTTCTGCACCACCACGAAGTCCCAGGGCTGGGTGTTGCCGACGCTGGGCGCGGCGTGACCGGCCTCGAGGATCCGGGTGAGCTGTTCCTCGGAGATCTGTTCGCCGGTGAACTCGGCGCGCACGTCGCGCCGCATCCGGATCGCCTCGTAGACGGACATCGGTTCGCTGGTCATGGGGATCCCTACTGGCTGTAGCTGGAGAGGAAGTTGCCGAACCGCTCGATCGCGACGGCCAGGTCCCGTGCCCACGGCAGGGTCACGATCCGCAGGTGGTCGTGGTCCGGCCAGTTGAAGCCGGTGCCCTGGACCACCAGGATCTTCTCCTGCAGCAGCAGGTCCTGGACGAGCTTCTCGTCGTCGTGGATCTCGTGGACGTTTGGGTCCAGCCGCGGGAACGCGTAGAGCGCGCCCTTCGGCTTCACGCAGGACACGCCGGGGATCATGTTCAGCCGCTCCCATGCGACGTCGCGCTGCTCGAGCAGGCGTCCGCCGGGCAGGATCAGGTCCTCGATGCTCTGGTAGCCGCCGAGTGCCACCTGGATGGCATGCTGCGCGGGCACGTTCGGGCACAGCCGCATCGAGGCGAGCAGGTCGATGCCCTCGAGGAAGCTGGTCGCGTGGCCCTTCGGGCCGGTGATGGCCAGCCACCCGGCGCGGTAGCCCGCGACGCGGTACGACTTGGACAGACCGTTGAACGTCAGGCACAGCACGTCGGGTGCCAGCGAGGCCAGCGAGATGTGCTTGGCGTCGTCGTAGAGGATCTTGTCGTAGATCTCGTCGGCGAGCAGCAGCAGCTGGTGCTTGCGGGCCAGCGCCACGATCTGGCCGAGCACCTCGGCGGTGTAGACGGCGCCGGTCGGGTTGTTCGGGTTGATCACCACGATCGCCTTGGTGCGTGGGGTGATCTTCGATTCCATGTCGGCGATGTCCGGGTTCCAGCCGTCGGACTCGTCGCACAGGTAGTGCACGGGGGTGCCGCCGGCCAGGCTGGTGGTCGCCGTCCACAGCGGGTAGTCCGGTGCGGGAATGAGCACCTCGTCGCCGTTGTCCAGCAGGGCCTGCATGGTCATCGTGATCAGCTCGGACACGCCGTTGCCGAGGTAGATGTCGTCGACGTCGACCTCCGGGAAGCCGGGCACCAGCTCGTAGCGGGTGACGATGGCCCGGCGCGCGGACAGAATGCCCTTCGACTCGGAGTACCCCTGCGCGGTGGGCAGCGCGGCGATCATGTCGCGCATGATCACGTCCGGTGCCTCGAACCCGAACGGGGCCGGGTTGCCGATGTTCAGCTTGAGGATGCGGTGGCCCTCGGCCTCGAGCCGGGCGGCGTGCTTGTGTACCGGTCCGCGGATCTCGTACAGCACGTTCTGCAGTTTTGCGGACTGCGTCAATTCGCGCGGGACGGGGTGCTGGTGGTGGATCGGCTCCGATTCGGTCACCGGTCCATCGTGCCACTTCGGTCCATCGAGTTTCCCGGAGGCCGGAATCTCGCTGGTCGGCGCCCCGGCGGGGGTCGCGCGGTCGGGGTGGACGGGAGCGGATCCGGTGACGGCCGACCCGGCCGGATCGGCGGCGGCATTCGGCGAGGGGGCGTGGCCCACGGCCCGGCTCGCTAGGTTGGTACCCATGCCTCAGAGCGCGCCGTACGGGTCCTGGAAATCGCCGATCGCCGCCGCGGACCTGGCCGCCAGCGGTCACGCCGTCGCTGACGGACTGTTCGTCGGGGACGAGGTCTGGTGGTCGGAGCATCGGCCCACGGAGGGCGGCCGGACCGCGATCCGCCGGGCCGGTCCGGACGGTCGGCCGGTGGACGTGCTGAGCGCGCCCTGGAACGCGCGCACCCGGGTGCACGAGTACGGGGGCGGCGCCTGGACCGTCACCGAGGGCGGATCGCTGGTGTTCGCCGAGTTCGGGGACCAGCGGGTGTACGTGAGCGAGCCGGGTCGGCACCCGGTCCCGTTGACGCCGGAGCCCGAACTGCGGGCGGGGACCCGGTACGCGGACCTGAGCGTCGTCGGCGACGAGGTGTGGTGCGTGCGTGAGACCCACACCGCCGGGGGCGCGGTCAGCCGGGACATCTGCGCGGTCCCGCTGGACGGCTCCGCCGCCGCCGACGGGTCCGTCATTCGTTCGGTGGTCGCCGGGTCGCACTTCCTGGCGTACCCGCGGATCTCGCCCGACGGTCGTCGGTTGGCGTGGATCGCCTGGGACCACCCACAGATGCCCTGGGACGGAACTGAACTGAGGGTCGCCGAGCTCGACGGTGACGGGGTCTGCGGGCCATGGCGGGTGCTGGCCGGCGGGACGGAAGAGTCCGTCCTGCAGCCGGAGTGGATCGACAACGAGTCGCTGTACGCGATCAGTGACCGCAGCGGCTGGTGGAACATCTACCGGGTCGGCGTGGACGGCACCGAACCGGCGCCGGTGTGCGCGATGGACGCGGACTTCGGTGCGCCCCTGTGGCAGTGCGGCGCCCGCTGGTACGCCGAACTCGCCGACGGCCGGCTGCTGACGGTCCGGACGGTGGGCACCGACACGCTGGCCCTGGTCGACCCGTCCGACGGCACGGCCACCGACCTGGACCTGGGCGAGCTGACCACGGTCGCGCTGGCCGACGTCCGCGGCGACCGGGTGCTGTTGCGCGCCGGCGGCGCCCGGACCCCGGCCGGCCTGCGCCTGCTCGACCTCGCATCGGGTGAGATCTCCGACGTGCGCCTCGGTGTGGAGGATCTGCCGGACCGGGCCTATCTTCCTACCGCGCAGCCGATCACGGTGACCGCTCCGCAGGGTCGAGAGGTGCACGCGTACGCCTACGCGCCGAGCAACCCCGACTACGTCGGGGTCGACGGCGAGCTGCCGCCGTACGTGGCGTTCGTGCACGGCGGGCCGACCGCACACGTCGCGCCGGCGCTGAGCCTGGTGTTCGCGTACTTCACCAGCCGCGGCATCGGCGTCGTGGACGTGAACTACGGCGGGTCCAGCGGGTACGGCCGCGAGTACCGGAACCGGCTGCGCGGGCAGTGGGGGATCGTCGACGTGGAGGACACCATCGCGGCGGTGCGCGGACTCGCCGACGCCGGCCTGGCCGACCCGCGGCGGCTCGCGATCGAGGGCGGCTCGGCCGGCGGCTGGACCGTGCTGGCGGCGCTGACGACGTCGGACGTGTTCGCCTGCGGCGCCTCGTACTACGGGGTCGCGGAGCTCGAGGAGTTCGTCAAGGAGACGCACGACTTCGAGTCCCGGTACATCGACGGGCTGATCGGGCCGCTGCCCGAGGCCGCGGCGCTGTACGCCGAGCGTGCGCCGCTCGGCAACGTGGACGGCCTGAACTGCCCGGTGCTGCTGCTGCAGGGCCTCGACGACCCGATCGTGCCGCCGTCGCAGGCCGAGCGATTCCGGGACGCACTGGTGCGCAAGGGGATTCCGCACGCCTACCTGGCGTACGAGGGTGAGGCGCACGGCTTCCGCAGGCTGGAGACGCAGGTGAGCGCGCGCGAGGCCGAGCTCTCGTTCTACGGCCAGATACTCGGCTTCGAGACGCCCGGGATTCCGCGGCTCGAGCTCTGGCGGCCGTAGCGCCGTCGGCGAATCGCAGAATTGGCCCGACGTTCATTGGCGCGTGGGCGCCTCGGAGGCTCCCGGATGCCGGGCGGTCCTATTTTTCGCTCCGTGTGCCAATTCGGTACCGACGGAGAGGAAAACTACATATGCGAAGCTCACGCCTCGGACTGCTTGCGGCGGCGGGAGCCGTCGGGCTCCTGCTGGTCACGACCGGCGCCCAGGCCGCCACGGCATCCCCTTTTGGCTCGCTGGACTTCGGCTCGAGTTCGGGCTCGGCCGAACCGGCCACCGACGGTGGCTTCATCTCGAAGACCCCGTACACGCCCGGACAGGCGGTCGGCGACTACCAGCCTGCCCCGGCGGGCTACACGCCGGTGTACACGGAAAGCGTTGCCCGTCATGGATCGCGGGCGCTGTCGAGTCTCAAGTACGACGACCTGAGCCTCCAGTTGTGGGAGATCGCCGAAACGCAGGGCGAGCTGACCTCCGTCGGCAAGGAGTTCGGCCCCGCCCTTCGCGCACTCATGGCCGCCAATCAGACGCTGGGCTACGGCAACCTCAGTGGTCTCGGCGTGACCGAGCACCGTCAGATGGGGGCGAGGGTCGCGCAGCGGCTGCCTCGACTGTTCGACGCCATTGCCACGCAGCAGGGTGCCATCACCCTCACCTCGTCCGGCGCCGACCGCGCCGTCGACAGCGCCGAGAACTTCGGACAGGGCCTGAGCGCCGAGTTCCCCGCGGTCGCAGACCGAATCGCGCCCGCCTCGACCGATCCGGGCCTCCTCTACTTCCACGACACCGACGCCGAGTACAAGGACTACGAGGACAACGATCCGAGGCTGACGGCTGCGGCCGATCAGGTCGAGGACCTTCCGCGCACCCGCGAGGTCTCGCGTCACATGATGACCAAGCTCTACACGGCGGCCTTCGTCGACAGGTTGACCGCGGGCGAGTTCACGCTCGTCGACCGGGGCAAGGGGGAGACCACGATCGAGAACGAGGTCGACGCCGCCTACATGCTCTACAACACCTACATCATCACGCCGGGGATGTCCGCAGAGGGCGACTGGAACTTCGCTCGCTTCGTCGACCCGGCCGACGCCCAGTGGATGGCGTACACGAACGACGCGGAAGACTTCTACGCGAAGGGCCCCGGGTTCGTCGGCGAGGACGTCACGTTCCGGATGGCGACGGTGCTTCGCGACGAGTTCCTTCGCGGACTCGCTGCGCACACCGGCGCGGATGCCGTGCCGGGAGCCGACTTCCGGTTCGCACACGCCGAGACCATCATCCCGTTCGCGGCCCTGCTGAAGTTGCCGGGCAGCACGGTTCAGCAGCCCGAGGGCACGCTCTACACCTACGAGAACAACCCGTGGCGCGGAGCCCAGGTCAGCCCGATGGGGGCAAACGTGCAGTGGGACGTCTTTGCCGGACCGGACGGCGGACGACTGGTGCGGATGCTCTACAACGAGCGTGAGACCGCCTTTGCGCAGCCCTGCAACCCCGTCTCGGCCGGAAGCTTCTTCTACACCCCCGCGGAGCTCGCACGGTGCCTGCCGGAGATCTCACCCGCGGCCTGAGCCCGAAGGACCCACACAGCAGAGCGCGCCCTCACCGAAATCGGTGAGGGCGCGCCCTGTTGGTGCGTGGTGCTCTACTTCTTGCGGCCCGGGGCCTTGGCGCCTGCCTTGAACCCGAGTCCGCCTGCCTTCGGCTGGGGCAGCGGAGCGGCCTCAGCGGCGGGCTTGTCGACGGCGGGTGCCTCGGCGGCGGGGGCGGCCTCGACGGGTGCCTCTGCCTCCGCGGCAGGAGCCTCGACCGGGGCGGCCGGAGCCTCCGCGGCAGGTGCCGGTGCCGGCGCCTCGGCCGGTGCGGCGGCAGGTGCCGGAGCGGCCTTGCGTGCACCCGGGGCCTTCGCGCCCGCCTTGAACCCGAGTCCGCCCGCCTTCGCCTGCGGCGGTGCGACCGGAGCCGCGGCCGGGGCCTCGGCGGCCGGAGCCGGTGCGGCCTCGACCGGAGCGGCCTCGGCAACCGGGGCGGCCTCGGCCGGAGCGGCAGCGGCGGGAGCGGCAGCCTTGGCGCCCGGTGCCTTGGCGGCGCCCTTCATCTGCAGACCCTTGCCGGGCGCCTTGGCGCCGGACGCGAGGCCCAACCCCTTCGGCTTGGCGGCGGGAGCCGCGGACTCGGCAGCCTCGGCTGCGGCCGGAGCCTCGGCTGCGGCCGGAGCCTCGGCTGCGGGAGCGGCGGCGGCCGGAGCAGCCTTCGCGCCGGGTGCCTTGGCCCCGCCCTTCATGCCCAGGCCCTTGCCCGGTGCCTTCGCGCCGCCCTTGAGGCCGAGGCCCTTGGGAGCGGCGGCCGGAGCGGCTGCGGTCTCGGCGGCCGGAGCCGCGTCGGCGGCGGGAGCGGTAGCGGCGGGCTTGGCGCCCGGAGCCTTCGCGCCCGGGGCCTTGGCCAGACCCTTCATGCCCAGACCCTTGACGGCAGGCTTGGCCTCGCCCTCGGCGGCCGGTGCGGCAGCGGCGGGCTTGGCGCCCGGGGCCTTCGCGCCGGGAGCCTTGGCCAGACCCTTCATGCCCAGCCCCTTGGCCGCGGGCTTCGCAGCAGCAGCCGGAGCTGCGGCGGCCGGCGCCTCGGCCTCGACGACGGCCTCGACGACCGGGGCCGCCTCGGTGACGACGACCTTCTCGCGCTGGACGACCTTGAGGTTCGCGGTCAGC
Source organism: Rhodococcus kronopolitis (assembly GCF_042654025.1). Lineage (NCBI taxonomy): Bacteria > Bacillati > Actinomycetota > Actinomycetes > Mycobacteriales > Nocardiaceae > Rhodococcus > Rhodococcus kronopolitis. Next base: position 494,363 of record NZ_JBHSFO010000004.1, read on the forward strand.
ACGTCCGACTCGAGCCGGGTGACGGAGTTGAGCATCAGCTGCGCGACGTCCACCACCTCGACGCCCTCGCCCTGGCCCTGCTCCTGACGCGCGGTGACGCCGTCGGTGAGCATGACGCGGCAGAACGGGCAGCCGGTCGCGATCTTCTTCGGGTTGGTCGACAGCGCCTCGTCGACCCGGTCGACGTTGATGCGCTTGCCGATGTTCTCTTCCATCCACATGCGTGCGCCGCCGGCGCCACAGCACATGGACCGCTCGCCGTGCCGCGGCATCTCGACCAGCTTGGCGCCGGACGCCTCCATCAGCTCACGGGGTGCGTCGTAGACCTTGTTGTGGCGTCCGAGGAAGCACGGGTCGTGGTAGGTGACGTCCTCGGAGACCGAGGCGACCGGGATCAGCTTCTTCTGGCGGACCAGGCGGTTGAGCAGCTGGGTGTGGTGGACGACCTCGTAGTCGCCGCCGACCTCCGGGTACTCGTTGCCGAGCGCGTTGAAGCAGTGCGCGCAGGTGACGACGATCTTGCGCTTCGTCTTCTCGACGCCCTCGAACACGTCGTCCAGGGTTGCGATGTTCTCCATCGCGAGCTGCTGGAACAGGAACTCGTTGCCCGCACGGCGGGCGGAGTCGCCGGTGCATGTCTCGCCCGCGCCGAGCACCATGAACTTCACGCCCGCGGTGGCAAGCAGCTCCGCGACGGCCTTGGTGGTCTTCTTCGCGCGGTCCTCGTAGGCGCCGGCGCAGCCGACCCAGAACAGGTACTCGTAGTCCTGGAAGCTGTCCGCGTCCTGGCCGTAGACCGGGATCTCGAAGTCCATCTCGGAGATCCAGTTGAGCCGGTCCTTGGAGTTCTGGCCCCAGGGGTTGCCCTTGTTCTCGAGGTTCTTGAACAGCCCGGCCAGCTCGGTCGGGAACTCCGACTCGATCAGCACCTGGTAGCGGCGCATGTCGATGATGTGGTCGACGTGCTCGATGTCGACGGGGCACTGCTCGACGCAGGCACCACAGTTGGTGCACGACCACAGGGTCTCGAGGTCGATGACCGGAGCCAACTCGCCCTCGACGGTCTCGCCGACGAGCTTGCGGCCGGCCTCGGTGAGCGCGGCCTCGGGGATCTTGGCCAGCGCGGCCTCGTTGACGTTGCCGTCGGCGTCGACCAGGCCGACCTCGTCGCCGCCCATGTCCTTGCGGCCGCCGGCCAGCAGGTAGGGCGCCTTCGCGTAGCCGTGGTCGCGCAGCGACATGATCAGCAGCTTGGGCGAGAGCGGCTTGCCGGTGTTCCAGGCGGGGCACTGGCTCTGGCAGCGACCGCACTCGGTGCAGGTGGTGAAGTCGAGCCAGCCCTTCCAGGAGAAGTCCTCGATCTGACCGGCGCCCAGGGTGTCGGTGTCCGGGTCGACGTTCTCCATCGTCAGGGCCTTGCCCTTGGACATCATCGGCTTCGCGGCACCGAGGGCGACGCCGCCGTCGTCCTCACGCTTGAAGTAGATGTTCGGGAACGCGGAGAAGCGGTGCCAGGCGACGCCCCAGGTGATGTTGCGGCCGACGACGAAGAGCCAGATCATGCCGGACATCAGCTTGACGAACGCGAAGATCGAGACCATCACGGCGCTGGCGGGCAGCAGCTTGGCCACCTGCATGGTGAAGAAGTCGGTCCACGGGTTGGCGTGACCGGTCATCGCGATGCGGCCGGCCTTGACCATGATCATGCCGAGGCCCTCGATGAGCACGACGATCTCGACGAAGTACGCGGCCTTGAAGTCGGAGCCGCCGAAGCGGGACAGGCGTGCGGGCAGGCGCGGGTGGTTGAGCTGGCGCAGCACGATCAGCGTCAGGATGCCGACGACGGTGCCGATGCCGAGGATCTCGTCCCACAGGTGCCACATCCACGTGTTGCCGAAGATCGGCCAGTGGAACGTGGGATCGAAGGTCTGGCCGTAGGCCTCGAACCACAGCAGCGCGCCGCCGAGGAAGCCGATCATCACGAGCCAGTGCGCCCAGCCGACGGTGCGGAACTTCTGCATCCGGGTGTGCGCGATGAACTCGATGATCATCTGCTTGAAGCGGGGGACGAACGGGCGCCAGCGGTCCGGGGCTGGTTGACCGATCTGCACCGTCTTGGCCATGGTCCAGGCCCCGCTCAAGAACGAGGCCCAGCACACAAGGCTGAGCAGTACGCCGATCGTGCCCAACGTGATCGTCAGGGCGTTCATGTCGCGGCCTTTCCTTTGACGACAGCAGTGCCTGTCACGGGATAAGTTACCCGTCGGTAGCAAGCTGATCCAGTGTCGAGTTCGTGATGCGCTGCCGAGGGTGGCGATACGACGGCACAGGTGTTCTGACGCTCACCGTAATTTGTGCCCGCACGGGGCCCGGGGGCAGGGCAACCTAACTAGGACCGGTGACCTGCGTAGACGGAGTCTGTTGTGAAGTTGTTACGCAGACTCACCGTCCTTGTTCTTACTTGTCTCTCAGACTAGAGTTCGCGTGTCGCACCGCTGTCACGCCGATGTCGCGTGCCGTTAAGCCGTTCTTTACCTGAGGGGATTCCGCTAGATATGAGAATGAAGAAGCTTGCCGCCACCGCGGTTCTGTCCATCGCTGCGCTGGGCATCGGAGCGGGCACCGCGTACGCGGCCCCCGCCGCCCCGGCGACGGACGGCAACATCAACTGGGAGTCCAACGTCGAGGGCAAGTCGGTGGTCACCACCATCGACGCCGGCGCGTTCAAGGTCTCGGGCGACGGCAAGAACGTCGAGCTGCAGGACGGCAACGGCAACGCGGTCGTGAGCCTGCCGCTCGCGTTCCAGCTCGCCGACCTGCAGTTCCCGATGACCCAGACGGTCAGCGAGGACGGCAAGACCCTCACGATGACCCCGGTCTTCGATCTCGGCAAGGCCAAGCCGATCGCAGCCGAGGCCAAGGGTGACCGCACCGTCAGTGGCATCGCAATCAAGGACATCGCCTCGCCGGAGGAGAACCTGATGGCGCAGCAGACGTTCACCTCGCAGTTGGCTGTCGCCACCGCGAGCGGCGGACTGATCGGGACGATCATCGGCGCAGTGGTCGGCACGTTCATCATGCCTGCGATTGGCACCATCACCGGCGCGGGCGTCGGCGGAATCGCCGGCACGGTCATCGTGGGTGGCCCGACCCTCATCGCTGCCGGCATCGGCTTGGCGCAGACGCTGACGGCGGCCCCCGGCACCACGATGTACGCCAAGTAGAACCCGGAAACGCGACTGCGGCCCGTTACCTCCTAGGAGGTAACGGGCCGCAGTCGTTCATTCGCACGGTGTGGTGCGCGACCGGCGCCGCGCACCGGCGAGACCGTCACCCGCGGGCGACGGTGCGACCTCCCGCTAGGAGAGTCCGGCGCCGCCGGCGTTCGTCGCGATGGTGACGACGTATCCGAACACGTCCATGGCGACATTCAGGAAATCTCCGCTCGAGCTTCCGTCCATTGCACTTCCTTCGCGTGGACCGACCCGCCTCGGTGGCGCTGTCGGTGATGGCTCCGACTGGTCCCCCCAGTCGAGTTCGTTGCCGGCGCGAATTACTCTCCGCACCAGCATCATCGGGCATCCTACCGGGTGCTTTCGATGTCCGTCGATTGCCGTCCGATATTGCACGTTCGATGTCGAATCGTCTTGTCGGAATATGCAGTCAGTCCAGATTGAGGTTGGCTGCGACATATCTGATCAATAATTCTGGACCGCAATTCATCACGTCCGGCTGTACCGACTGACGGTGCGACCGTCAGCGGGTGTTGACCGTCAGCCCCGGGTTGTCCGCGTGGATCTGGTTGATCGGTGCCGCGCCCACATACGGGACTTTGCCTCTGAGGAAGGCATTCAGCTTGGCAACCGGGCCGATCATCGCGGCACGGCGCGCGCGAACAGTTCGCAGGGGACCTTCGATTCGGGGCATGCGGTCAGGTCGCGGCCGGAGTCGGGCGTGGCGGGTGTATTCGACGGTGCCTCGGTGAGTGTTCTCGACCCTAGGTGCGCCGGGCCCTCATCGGATGCAGAAATCGGTGGGTGTGAATTGTCGGATCGCCGACGGTGAATTGTCGATCATCAATTGACGATGCAGGATTCACCACACAAAAAAGTCGGGGTGAACGGTCCGGTCCGACTCTCGATGAGCCGGACCGGACCGTTCACCCCGACCTGTGTCGAAACGGGTGACGGCGCAGCCTCTAGTAAGTGCGGACCGACAGTCCCGGATTGTCACGCAGGATCGCGTTGATCGGCGTCGCGTACAGCGTCGGGGCGTCGCCGGCCAGGAGGGTGACGACCTGTGCGATCTCGCACATCTGCATGTCGCCGACGTTGGATGCACTGGAGATGCCCAGTGCCCGGCGGCCGGTGATCATGGTGCCGCCGCTGTCGCCCTGCAGGGCGCAGATGTTCGACGAGAAGCCGTGGGTCAGGGTCCGGGCGCCGACGTCGACGGTCAGGTTGATGCCGTTGATGGTGCCGCAGCTGAAGCCGGTGGTCAGGCCGGACTTGCACACCGGCGCACCCACGACGGGATCCGCGGTGCCGTCGATCGGGACGGGGCCCGCGCCCGGGACTCGCACCAGGTTGTTGCGGAACCGGTTGGCGGCGTTGTCGTCGATCCGGATCACCGAGAAGTCGTGGCCGTCGACGTTCGAGCGTGCGAACGTGCCGAACCGGTCGCCGAAGACGCCCGGCCCGCGCATGTCGAACGCGACGGAGGCGTTCGGGGTACCGGCTGTGCCCCGGCTCGGGTCGCAGTGACCGGCGGAGATGTTGACCACCTGGCCGGCGCCGTTGGTGCCGTTGAAGCCGAGCGAGCAGCGGAATGCGCCCGCGGGGCCTTCCGCCGCGTAGGAGTCGCCGCCCTGTGAGGCGACGCCGCCCGGTGCGTCGATCGGCTGCGGGCCGACCGAACCGAGGTCCGGGACGGTGATGATGTTGACGGCCTTGAGGAAGTCCGGCAGCTGCAGCCCGAGGCCGGTCGCGGTGTCGGAGACCTGCATGACCAGGTGGTTGTTGATGACGTCGACGCCGGTGGCGCCGATCAGCCCGGCGAGCGGGGCGGGCAGGGTGGAGACCCAGTCGCGGGCCTTGTTCAGCTGGTCGCCGAGGGTGCGTTCGCTGCGCGGCAGGTCCTTGACCTGGTAGCCGAGTTCTTCGGCGGCCTTGCGGGCGGCGTCCTTGCCGTCGCCGTCGGCGAGGCCGATCAGCGGGTTGCCGGACGGGTCGAGCCAGGCGCCGGCGAAGACGTCCGGGTACTTCTCGCGCAGGCTGTTCGCGAACTCGACGAGTTGCTGGCCGGCGTCGGCCTTCGACAGGTACTGCTCGGCGGTCAGTCCGAGGTCGCGCTGGATCGCGGCCACCAGTTCGGGCGGCAGTTCGACGGTGGTCGAGGGTGCTGCCGGTGCGGGTTCGGCGTGCGCGAGTGCGACGGTGGGGGCAAGCAGGAGCAGGGCAGCCGAGCCGATCATCGCGGCACGGCGCGCGCGAACGCTTCGCATGGGGACCTTTCGATTCGAGGGCATGCGGGGATGCCGCGGCCGGAAATCAGCCGCGGCAAATGCCCTCGACTATATGGGGTGAGCACCCCGGTTGCATATAGATAAGTGCAGTCAGATTCGGTCAGCCGGCGGTGCGGACCCGCAGGTCCTTGCCCACCGTGGCGTTGGCGTCGGCGAGGATCTTCTCGATCGGGATGCCGATGCTCGCGGTGCCGCCCTCCGGCGAGAGGACGAGGTTCGCCTCGGTGCAGTTCGGGGCGCCGCTCGAGTTGGACCCGCTGGTGATGCCGAGCGCGCGGGTGCCGGTCAGGATGGCGCCGCCGCTGTCGCCGCTCAGTGTGCAGGTGGACCCGGCGAACCCGCGGACCAGTCGGGCGCTGCCGTCCGCCATGAACAGGGGTGCGTCCACGGCCTCGGCCACGACGATGCCGCAGGTGAACGTGGAGGTCTGGCCCGACTTGCAGATCGGCGCGCCGACCACGGGCCGGGCGGTGCCGGTGACGGTGACGGTGGTGCCGTTGGCCCCGCGGACCGTCGGCCGGTCCAGTCCGGCGGCGATGCCGGCCTCGTTCAGCTTGATCAGCGCGTAGTCCAGGCCGTCGGCCTGATCTCCCATGGCGGAGTGCGTGAACGTACCGATCTGGCGGCTGCGGGCCACGTCCCCGTAGTCGGGCAGGTACACCGAGGCGTTTGCCCCCGCGTTCTCCTGCTTGGGATCGCAGTGGCCGGCGCTGATGTTGTAGGGCTCGCCGCCCGCGGTGACCGCGTTGAACCCGAACGAGCAGACGCCGATGGTGGCCTGGTCGGTGACCTGGTTCAGCGGCTGCGCCGAGGTGACGTAGGTGTCGCCGCCCTGTGCGCGATTGTCGACGGGCCCGCCGCCGCCCGGGCTCAGCACGACCTCGAGCTGGGCGAGCAGGGTCGGCAGGTTCAGTGCGCGTCCGATGGGGCTGTTCACCACGTCGATCACGATCCGGTTGTTCATCAGGTCGACCGAGGTCGAGTTGATCTGGGAGGACACGTCCCGGGGCAGGCCGAGGATCCACTGGTTCAGGACCGCGAGCGAACCCTCGAGGTGGTTCGCGGACACCGCCGCCATCTTGGTGGCGTACCCGTCCTTGGCCACCTGCTCGGCGGTCTCGGTGCTGGTGACGGCGACGACGGGGACGCCGTCGTGACCGATCCACGACCCCGCGTAGGTGTCCGGGCGCTGCTGGCGCAGCTCCTGTGCGTAGCCGCTCAGGTCCTGGGCGAGTTCGGCGCGGTCGAGGTACTGCTCGGGCGTCAGCTTCAGGTCTCGGGCGATGGCCTCGACGAGGGCGTCGGGCAGCTGCTCGGCTGACGTCGACCGGCCCTGCGCTGACTCTGTCGACACGGGTTCCTCGGGCGCGGCCTGCGCAATCGCGGTGACCGGGAGGATGGTGGCAGAGGCCAGGATTGCGGCGCGGAGCGCCAGCCGGAGACGCATGGAAACCCTTCGTTGCGAGCGGTCGGTCGGTCAGCGACCACAGTACGTGACCGGGCCGATCCGGTGACCGAAACCGCTGATCACAGGCCTGCGGGCAATCCCTTGGTTACACCTCGGGGGTGGGCGTCGGGGGAGTCGTCGTCTTGGTCGTGGTCTTGGTCGTGGTGGTGGTCGGCTTGGTGGTGGTTCGGGTGGTCGTCGTTGTCTTGGTGGTCGTGGTGGTGGTCGGGACCGTCGTCGTCGTCGTGGTGGGTGGGACGGTGGTGGTCGTCGTGGTCGGCGGGACCGTCGTCGTCGTCGTCGTGGGTGGGACGGTGGTCGTCGTCGTGGTCGGCGGGACCGTCGTCGTCGTGACGGTGGGGAAGGGCACCGTGCTGGTGGTCGTGGTGGGGCGGAGCGTGGTGGTGGTCGTGACGGCGGTCGTGGTGACCAGCGTTACGGGTGTGATGTGCGGCAGATCGGTGCCGGCGTCGTCGCGGGGCATCAGCGCCACCCCGGCGCCGATCGCGGCGACGATGAGCGCGATCGCGCCCCCGACACCGATCAGTACGGCGCGATCGGACCGGCCGCGCGGCGTGGACTCTGCTGCGGACTCAGCGGCCAACGGGGCGACGGGCTCGGCCGAGGGAAGGACGGTGTCGGCGGAGGGCATGACGGCGGCGCCCCACGCGGTTTCCGCACCGGCGTCCGGCGTCACGACCGGAATGGCATCGGTTTCGGCATCGTCGGGCGCCGGCGACGGGAACGCGTCGGCCGAGACCTCGCCCGCCTCGTCCGGCGTCGTGGTCGGCCACGCACCCGCTCCGGCCGCGACGATCCCGCCCGCACGCGTTGGCGCGATGCCGGCGGCCGCCAGCAGCGCGTGGTCCGCGCCCAGCGCGAGGATCGCCGCGCCCTGCACGGTGATCAGCCCGGGCTGCGGCGCCGAGACCGGTGCCACGGCCAGTGACTGCGCGGCCAGTTCGGCCAGCAGCGGCGTCGTCGCGCCGCCTCCGGCCAGGAGGACGGCCAGCACGGTGGACGGATCCAGGTCGTGGGCGCGGACGGTCTCCTCGACCAGCGTCAGCGCCCCGGTCAGCGGTCCCCGCAGCATGTCGTCGAGCTCGGCCCGGGTCAGCGTCACCGAGGTGTGCGCCCCGGCGACCTCGACGGACACCGTCGCGGAGTCCTGTGTCGACAGCTGTTCCCTGGCGGCGCGGCAGCGTTCCCGCAGCGTCGTCAGTTCCGCCCGGATCGCCGGATCGGTGGTGTCGACCGGACCGAGTTCGGTGGCCACGGCGACCAGGACGTGCTCGACGACCGTTCGGTCGAGGTCGTCGCAGCCGAACCGGGTGGTGAAGGTCGACGGCCGCAACAGGCCCGCGTCCGCGCCGGTGCGGACCAACGAGACGTCCAGACCGGTCGAGCCGAGGTGGTACACCGCGACCACGGCATCGCCGAGCGATCCGTGGGTGGCCTCGAGCCAGGCGACGGCGGCCACCGCGTCGGGTACCAGGAGCACCGATTCCAGGCCGACGTAGTCCAGGGCCTCGCGCAGCGCCTCCACGGCCGGCTCGTCCCAGTGCGAGGGATGGGTGGCGACGGTCTGCGGCGCCGAGCCGGCGGTGAACTGGTCAGGGAACTGCACGGCCGCGGCCATCAGCAGTCCGCTGGTGGCCGTGGCGACGAGATCCACTGCCCGATAGGAATTTCCGTCGAGGTCGACGACGCCGTCCGGGTCGGACGACTGGGCGACGAAGCGGGAGAGCACGCCCGGCCGGTCGGCGGGTGGGCCGAGGATCGACTCGTTCTCGCCCAGCTGAAGGGTGGAATTGCGCACTACGGTGAGCGGCTCGCCGATCGGATCGCCCGAGCGGTACAGCACGGCCGTAGCGGTGGTGTCGCCGACTCGCAGCCCGAGACCCGCGGTCATGTCGTGTCTCCTCGATTACGGCGGCCGGTGCCGCGATTCGGCGTTCACCATAACCAGGGTCCGGCCGGTCCACCGCCCCGCGGTCTTCGCAGCGACGATCGCCCGGGCCGAGGGCGCCGGGAATGCCGCGGCGGGGTGCCGCGGCGTGCGCACGAATCCCCGGGTGCGGGGCGCGGAACTTCGGTCAGGTCGCGGGCTTCGGGTTGACGCTGATCACCTTGCAGACGAACTCCTCGTACAGCCGCAGCCACTTCGCGAGGAACTCAGCGGTGTCCGGATCGGTGACCTCGCCGTCCTCGGTGATCAGGCCGTCGGTGAACTGGATGTAGGCCTCCGGCTGGGCCAGCTCGGGGGAGTTCACGAAGGACAGGATGCTGCGCAGGTGCTGCTGGGCGACGGCGGTTCCGATCTTCCCGGGCGAGGTACCGATGACGGCAGAAGGCTTGAGCGCGAACGAGTTCTGTCCCCAGGGCCGAGACCCCCAGTCGATCGCGTTCTTCAGCGCGCCCGGGACGGACCGGTTGTACTCCGGGGTCACGAAGATCAGTGCGTCCACGCTCGCGACGGCCGCCTTGAACCTGACGCCCTCGGGTGGGTAGTCGGCGTCGTAGTCGTGGTTGTAGAGCGGCAGGTTGCCGATCGGGACCTCCCGCAACTCGAGCCCGTCGCCGCTCATTCGCATGAGTGCGGCGGCCAGCCTGCGGTTGATGGAGACCTTCGAGAGGCTGCCGACGAACACGCCCACCTGGTACGACATCGGATGCACCTTTCCCATCGCTAGGGAGGAGACACTTCGGGCACCGTTCAACGCGGGTACCAATCTAGTCCTCGCAGGTCAGGTTCGCGCGTCGAGAACCAGGGTCCGGACTACGCCCCGTAGCCCATCGCCCGCAGCATCGAGAGCATCTCGGCCCGGGTCGGGGCGTCGAGACGGCGCCGGATCCGCGCCACGTGATGCTCGACGGTCTTCGCGGAGATGAACAGCCGAGCGCCGATGTCCCGGTACGTCAATCCCGTCACCAGCAGCTGCGCCACGTCGGACTCGCGCTCGGTGAGGCCGCTGCCGAGCACCGACGGGGCGCCGCCCGCGGGGGTCGCGGTCTCGACCGGTGCCGCGACACCGGGACGCAGGGACCGCGCGACCTGGAGCAACGTCGTGGCGGAGGCGGTGTCGGCGGCGCGCAGTGCGGCCTCACCGGCCAGCCGGGCGCCGTCCCAGGGCAGGCCGATCCCGGCCAGCGTCCGGGCGGCGTGTTCCACCTCGCCGGCATCGGTCTCGCCCTGCAGCACCCGAAGCCAGGCCCGCCCGGCGCGAGCCAGTCCGGCGGCGTAGTGACTGGTCTCGGCGGCGACGCCGAGAGCGTGCGCGTGCGGCAGCAGGTCCGCGGGGGTCTCGGTGAGGATGGCCGCCTGCACCCCGTACCAGTGCAGCGGCGATCCCCACAGCGCCGGTTCGCCGAGCGCGGTCAGCAGGTCCCGTGCCTGGTCGACCAGGTGGGTGACGCGGTGCAGTTCCGCCAGCCGGGCCGCGGCCAGCCAGAGCTCGCCCAGCGGCAGCAGGCTGAACAGGTCCACGCAGTGCTCGGCGACCACGCCCTGGGCCCGGTCCCAGGACTGCCGCAGCGCGCCGACGTCGCCGGTGCGCCGGGCCAGGCCCACCCGCAGGGCCGCCGCGAACAGGGAGTCGCGCGGGGACATCTCCGTGTCGGACATCGAATTCATTTGCTGCGCAGCGGTGTCGAGTTCGCCGCGGGTCATCGACGCCCAGGTCAGCAGTAGCAGGTGCCGGGTCCGGTTCACATCGTCGGTGCCGCCGTCGAGCGCGCGGGTCAGGACGGTCCGGGCCCGCTCGAGTTCGCCGCAGTGCAGGGCCGCCAGTGCGGTCGTTGCGGCCCCGGTGTCCGGGAGCAGGACGGTACGAGCGGCGTTGGCGCCGAGCGACAGTGCTCGGGTGAGGGTGTTCAGTGCGACCGCGGACGGCCCGTCCAGCGACTGCCGAAGCCCTTCGGCCAGCAGTGCCGCCGCGGCGGCGCCGGAGGTCGGCGGCACGGCGCTGGGCGGGGCCGGGTTCGGCTGGGGGACTCCGGTTCCGTTGTCGGACAGCGCGACACCCGCCATGGCGGATGCCGCATCCGGACGGCCGGTGGCGAGCAGCACCATCGAGGCGACCGTCGAGTCGGCGCCGGCGCGGGCCGGGCCGAGCCACTCGTACAGGTCGGCGCTGCGGGTGAGCATGCCCTGGTGTGCGGCGACGCTCGCAGCGATCCGGACCGCCGCGCGCAGCTCCGAGGCGGACAGTTCGGCCGCCCGCTCGAGCCCGTCGTCGGCGAGGCGTACCGCGGTGTCGAGGTCGCCGCCGAGTGCCGCGGCCTCCGCTCGGCGCAGTGCGAGCGTGGACTCCGCGGCGCCGGCGCGCACGGCCTGTCCGTACAGTTCGGCGGCGAGCCTGGGCGGAGCGAGTTCCGCTTGCCGGCACAGGAACTCGGCCAAGTCATGGTCGGTCACGCCGGCGTCGGCGAAGGCGCGCGCGGCGGCAAGGTCCAGCGTGCCGAGCGCGGTCCGGGTCCGCAGCGACTCGGCCTGCAGCCCGGCCGTCCGCTGGGCGCCGAGCAGCGACTGCAGCGGTTCGTGCGCGGAGCCGAGGAGGGCGCCCGACGGCAGCACCAGGCCGCAGCCGCGGGTGCGGTCCACCAGTTCGCGCGCGGACCCCGGGTCAAGCCCGAGTGTCCGGGCCAGCTCGACGGGGTCGAGTCCGGTGCCGGTGGTGGCCACGGCCAGGGCGGCGAGCAGGTCGGCGTCGAGCCCGCCCAGCGTCTCGCGATGGCACTGCGACACCGCCGCCGTGACGGCACGCTCGGCGCCGTCACGGTTCGGTCCGCCCTGCCGGAGGGCGTCGAGTGCGGCGTCGACGCACCGCGGCAGGCCGCCGGTGACTCGGTGCAGCAGGGCGACGAGCGGCGTCGGAAGTGACACGCCCAGAGTCAGTTCCGCGCGCTGTGCGATCTCGCGAGGGGACAGGTGGCCCAGGGCGACCGTGCCGCCGAGCGCGGTGGACAGCGCCCGCAGGGAGTCGTTGGCGGGACGCGGTTCGGTGGCGACGACCAGCGTGACGTCCGGGCGGGCCGCGATGTCGGCGAGCAGGGCCAGGTGCTGCGGCGCGAGCAGGTGCGCATCGTCTACCAGCACCACCGCGCCGGGCGCAGGCGCCGCATCGGGCAGGCCGGTGGTCGGGCCCGCGGCCACCTCCCGGACCGCCGCGAGCAGCGCCGACTTCCCGGTGCCGGACGCGCCGCGCACCAGCCGGTGCGGATGCCCGCCACGCACTTCGCCGAGCAACGCCCGGGCACTCGCCGAGGCGGGCACGGACGGGCCGAACCGACCGGCCGTCAGCACCTGCACCTCGGTTCTCATCTGGTCTGGACCTACTGTCCGGTGACTGCGCCGAGGAGGCCGCCGACGCCCTGGCCGACACCGCCGAGGACGTTGCCGACACCCTGGCCGACACCGCCCACGACGGCGCCGAGACCCTGGCCGACGCCGGTGGCCGCATCGCCCACCGCCTGGCCGGCGCCGTTCCCGCCGCCACCTGAGGGCGGCCGGGGAGCAGGAGCAGGGGCCGGAGCGGGTGCGGGTGCCGGGGCGGGCGCGGGGGCCGGTGCCGGGGCCGGGGCGGGTGCCGGGGCGGGAGCCGGTGCGGGCGCGACCGGGCGCGGGGCGGGAGCCGGAGCCCCCGGCGCTGCCGGAGGTCCCGCGTCGGCGGGTGCCGCACCGCCGCGGTCGGCGTTGCCGACCGGCGCGCTGTCGCCGGGTTGCGCTGACGGGGAATGGCTTCCGATGTTCGCGTTCGTCGCGGCGCCGGCGCGGCCGGCGGCCCCGCCGTCGCCGACGGGGACCGCGGCCGGGGTGCCGTCGGGGTTGAGGGCGGCCGCCACACCCGCCGTCGCGGCCGTGCGGGGCGTGCTGGTCGCCGGGACGGCGCTGTTCACCTGGGTCGGCGCGGGCGTCGGGTTGTTGAAGACGCCGGTGCCGAGCGACAGTCCGCCGGCCGTCAGCAGCGCGACCGCGGCGACTGCGGCACCGATCACCCCGGCCCGCTTGGAGGTGGACAGCCCGGCGACCGGTCCTCGGCGCGAGGCGGGTGCCGCGGAAATGCCTGTCGGGGGCGAGATGTGGGCCACGGTGGCGAGCGGCACCGTCATCGGGGCCGGGTCGTCGCCGGTGGTCGCGGCCGGTGCGGGTGCGGCCGCTGCGGCGACCGGAACCGCCGCCGCGGCGAGCGCGGTGCCCAGGATCGCCGCGCCCTTGGCGGCGGTGTGCCCCGGCTCGACGTCCGAGACCAGCGGCAGGCGCAGGTCCGCGGACAGCAGTTCGGCAACCAGCGGGATGGCCGCGCTGCCGCCGGTGAGCAGCACGGCGGACACGTCGGAGAGCTCGAGACCCGCGAGTCGCAACGCCTCACGGACGAGTTCCAGCGAGTCGGTGAGCGGCTCGCGGATCAGGTCCTCGAGCTCCTCGCGGACCAGTCGGACGTCGCGGTGGATGCCCGGCAGGTCGACACCGATCACCGTCTCGGTGTCCGCGGACAGCGACTCCTTGGCCCGTCGGCACCGCGTCCGGAGTTCGGCAAGCGCGGCGACCGCGGCCGGGTCCATCGGGTCGAGCCCGGTGAGGTCGTCGGCGACGGCGTCCATCAGGAAGCGCAGGGTCAGGTGGTCGAACTCGGCGCCCGAGACGTCCTCGGTGCGCAGCGGTCGGCCGAGAACCGAGGGGCGGTCACCGCCACCGACGACCGTCACGTCGAGGCAGGTGCCACCGAGGTCGTAGACGAGGACGGGGCCGTCGTCGACCGACGGTCGGTTTCGTCGCAGCCAGCCCACCGCCGCCACTGGCTCCGGGACCAGCGTGATCGCGGGCATTCCGGCCCGGTTGACGGCCCGGCGGAGCGCGTCCACCGGGTAGTCGTGCCAGACCGCGGGGTACGCGGCGACCACCGTCGGTGCGGTGTCGAGGTTGGCCGAGACGGCGCCTACGAGGCTGCGCATCGCCGCGGCGACCAGGTCCTCGCCGGTGTGCGTCGAGCCGTCCTCGGCGACCAGTGCGACGGGGTCGCCGACCCGCGTCGAGAATCCCGACACCGTCGACCCCGACGGTGCGGCCCCGCCGTCGGGCAGCACCAGCACGGGTGCCGACCCGTCGGCCGGCAGCGTCAGCGTCGAGCTGCCGGCGATGGTGGTGCCGCCGCCGGCGACAGTGGCGTCGTCGGTCGAGGCGACCGATCCGACGGAACCGACAGTGAGGCCGAGTCCTACCGACATCGTCATTCTCCTGTGCTCGCGAATGCGGTGAAATTTCAGTACCGCTGTCATTGCAACTGTCGTCCGAGAAGCCGGTTTCGTTACCGTTTTCGCGTCGGTATCCGCAGATGAGGGGCATTTCCCCTATAGGGGGGTGATCCCCTATGCCGCGGGCCCCGAGGGCCCATCCGAGACGGGGGGAGTTCACCCCGTTGGGCGCGCGGCCCGGGATCTCTAGCGTCGAAGTCACTGAACATGCGTGGGAGAGCCGCCACTTCTCGTGGCACGTCTGCAGACCCACACCGACCCTCAGGAGACCGACATGGCCACCAACGCGCTGCTCGACTTCATCCTCAGCCTTCTGCGCGACGACCAGGCCCGCGCCGAGTACTGCGCCAACCCGGATGCGGTGCTCACCGCGGCGGGCCTCGGCGACGTCTGCCAGGCCGACATCGCGGCCGTGGCGCCGATGGTCGCCGAGTCCGGACTCTTCGCCGGTGGCGGTGGCGCACTGACCAGCATCCTGGGCGCCGGCCTCGACTCGGCCGGCGCGGCCGGACTGGGCGCCGGCCTCGGCGGCGGTCTCGGTGCGGGCCTCGGCGGCGGGCTCGGTGCCGGTGCCGGTCTCGGCGGCGGCCTCGGACTGGGTGCCGGTGCCGGTCTGGGGCTCGGTGCCGGCCTCGGCGGCGGCGTCGGTGGTGGATTCGACTTCGGCGGCGAGCTGGGTGCGGCGCTGAGCGCCGCGCTCGGCGCCGCCCTGGAAATCGGTGGCCAGATCGGCGCCGACCTGGGTGCGGCGCTTGGTGCGGGCCTCGGCCTCGGCGGTGGCTTGGACCTGAGCGGAATCGCGGGCCTGGGCGGCGGCCTGGACCTGGACCTGGACCTGGCGCTCGGCGGTGCGCTCAGCACCGCACTCGGTGGCGCGCTCGGCGTGGGCGGCGAGGTGGTCACCGATCTCGGGTTGGCCCTGGGTGGGGCGCTCGGCGGCATCACCGACATCGACCTCGGTGGGCTCGTAGGCCTGGGCGGCGCACTGGACCTGAGTGCGGTCCTCGGTGCGGCCCTGGGGGTGGGCGGATCACTCGGCGCGGATCTCGGTGCGGCGCTGGGCGGGGTGCTCGGCGCGGCGGTCGATGCGGGTGGGTCGCTCGGTGCGGACCTCGCGGCGGCCCTCGGCGGTGGCCTGGACCTGGGCGCCGGACTCGGTGCGGCCCTGGGCGGTGTGCTCGGTCTCGGCGGCGAACTGAGCGGGACGCTCGGCGGCGCGCTGGACGCGGCACTCGGCGCAGGCGGGCTGCTGGGCGGGGACCTGTCCGGCCTGCTCGGCGGCGATCTCGTTGCCGGCCTCGGTGGTCTGCTCGGCGGCGATCTCGCGGGCGGTCTGACCGGCGACCTGAGTGCTGCCCTGAGCGCGGCGCTCGGCGGCGCCCTCGGTGCCGGTGGCAGCCTCGGCGCGGACCTCGGCGGCGCCCTCGGTGGCGTCCTCGGTGGGCTCGTGGACACGAATCTCGACCTGGACGCCGCGCTCGGACTCGGGCTCGGCGCCGACCTGGCCGGGGCGCTCGGTGGCGCCCTCGGCGTCGGCGGTGAGCTCACCGCGGGCCTGGGCGCCGCCCTCGACGCGGCGCTCGGTGCGGGTGGCCTGACCGACCTCGACCTCGGCGCGCTGCTCGGCGGCGGAGCGGACATCGGGGCGAGCTTGAGCACGGTTCTCGGCGGCGTGCTCGGCGCCGGCGGCAGCATTGGAACGGACCTCGGCGGCGCACTGGGCGGCGTGCTCGGTGGCGCCCTCGGCGCGGAGGGCAGCCTCGGTGGCGCGCTCGAGTCCGCGCTGGCCGGGGGGCTGGACCTCGGTGCCGCGCTCGGCGGGGTGCTCGACGGCGCGCTGAACCTCGACGGCGGCCTCGCCGGTGATCTGGGCGCCGCGCTCGGCGGTGCCCTGGACATCGGTGGCCTGACGGATCTCGACCTGGGCGCGCTGCTCGGCGGCGGCCTGGCCGGCGGCCTCGACGGCGGTCTGACCGGCGACCTGAGCGCGGCCCTCGGTGCGGCGCTCGGCCTCGGCGGCTCGGCAGGCGGTGAACTGGGAGCGGCCCTCGGCACCGCGCTCGACGGCGTGGTCGGCGGCGGACTGGACCTCGACGGGCTGCTCGACGCGGAGGGCGGGCTCGCCGGTGCGGTCAGCTCCGCGCTCGGTGGTGCGCTCGGCGTGGACGGCGGCCTCACCGCAGACCTCGGTGCCGCGCTCGAGGGCGCCCTGAACGTGGCGGACCTGGACCTCGGCGCAGGCGCCGGCCTGGGTGGGGTGCTCGAGAGCGCCTTCGGTGTGGGCGGCGAGATCGGCGCGAACCTCGGTGCCGCGCTCGGCGGTGTGCTCGGCGCGGGTCTCGGCGGCGAGGCGGCCGGTGGCGTCGACCTCGATGCCGGCCTGGGTCTCGGCCTCGGTGCCGCGCTCGGCGGCGCGCTCGGTGCCGGCGGCGACGTCGGTGCCTCGCTCGGAACCGCGCTCGAGTCGGCGCTCGGTGTCGGCGGGTCCGCGGCCGGCGCGCTGGACGGCGTGCTCGGTGCGAGCACCGGACTGGGCGGGCTGCTGGGCGTCGGAGGCGACGTCACCGGCGGCCTGACCGGTGGCGTGGACTCCGCGGTCTCCGGACTGGTCGGCGCTGGCGCGGGCGTCGGCGGGGACCTGACCTCGACGCTCGACGCCGCCGCAGGCGGTGGGTTGCAGGGTGTCGCGGACCTCGGCGGCAGCCTGGCCGGCGGCCTCGACACCGCGGCGGGCCTGGGTGCCGGTCTGACCACCGGCCTGACCGGTGGTGTCTCCGGCCTGGTCGATGCCGGTGCGGGTCTCGGAACCGACCTGTCCGGCACGGTGGACTCCGCGGTCGACGCCGGCGCCGGCCTCGGTGGCGCGGTCTCCGGGCTGGCCGGCGCGGGCGCGGGTCTCGACGGTGCGGTCTCCGGCCTCGCCGGTGCGGGCGCGGGGCTGGGCGGCGCGGTCTCCGGCCTCGCCGACGTCGGTGCCGGCCTGACCTCGGGCCTGGACGCGGTCGCGAACGTCGGCACCCATCTCGGCGGTGGGATCGGCGCCGGCGGTGCGGTCGGCGGCGACGCCGGTGCCGGTGGCGACGCGGGCCTGGTCGGTGGGCTCACCTCGGGCCTGCACGGCGCGACCTCCGCGGTGGGCACCGGCGTCGGCGACGTCGCGGGCGCCGTCGGCGGCAACGCCTGGTCCGGGCTCGACGCGTCGAACGCGTTCGGCAGCGAGACGGCAGTCGCCCACGACGCGACGGCCGTCGACAGCACGGGTCTGTTCGCCGGCGGAATCGGCGGCGGCACTGACAGCCTGTTCGGCGACCACGTCGACACGGTCGCCGAGGCGCACACCGACACCGTCGGCCAGGCGGATCCGCTGCACCCCTAGGCAGGGGAGAACCTGTAACGAAACCGGCCCCGCACCCGCTAAAGCGAGTGCGGGGCCGGTTCTTCGCGTAGAGAATTGTGGGTCGGGGTAATGCACAACGAATCTGGAACGGTCGGCGGTCCGCCGGCGCAGCAGCGTCCGACGGTCACTGCGGACCTGATCGGGCTGCTCGAACGGACCGGACGGGTCGCCGAGTCGGCCGACCGGGCCGACCTGGCCGAGCGCCTGGCCGCGGTCACCCGTCGGGTACTCGACCCGCGGATGCGCATCGTCGTGGTCGGCCCGCTCAAACAGGGCAAGAGCCAGCTGGTGAACTCACTGCTGAACCTGAACGTCTGCACCGTCGGCGACGACGAGACCACCGCGGTGCCGACCGTCGTGCAGCACGCCGACACCGCCTCCGCGGAACTGGTGCTGGCCGAGCCCGGCGCGGATCCCGTCCGGGTGCCGCTGCCCCTCGACGATCTCGGCCGCGTCACCCCGTCGACTCCGCTGGCCGGCGGCCGCGAAGTGCTCCGGGTCGAGGTCAACGTGCCAAGCGCACTGCTCGCGGACGGCCTGGTCCTGGTCGACACGCCCGGCGTCGGCGGGCACGGCAACCCGCATGCGGCCAGCACCCTGGGCCTGCTGCCCGCGGCCGACGCGGTGCTGGTGCTCTCCGATGCCAGCCAGGAGTTCACCGAACCGGAGCTCGCGTTCGTCCGCCAGGTCGTCGGGCTGTGTCCCGCGGTGGCCTGCCTGGTCAGCAAGACAGACCTGTACCCGCACTGGCGCGAGATCGTCGACGCCGACCGCGCGCACCTCGACCGCGAGGGCCTGTCGGTGCCGCTGATCCCGATCTCCTCGATGCTGCGCTCACACGCGCTGCGGCTGCAGGACAAGGAACTGAACGTCGAGTCGGGCTTCGCGGCGCTCTACGACTTCCTGCGCGAGCAGGTGGTCGCGCGGGGCGAGGAGACCACCCGTCGCGCGGTCACCCTGGACCTGCGCTCCGTGTCCGAACACCTCGCGTTGACGCTGGGCAGCGAGCTGGCCGCCCTTCGCGACCCGGCGAAGGGCGCGGCCGCGGTCGCGGAGTTGCAGCGGGCCAAGACCGCGGCCGAGGAGCTGCACAAGCGCACCTCGCTGTGGCAGCAGACCCTGTCCGACGGCGTCACCGACCTGGCCGCCGACATCGACCACGACCTGCGGGACCGGCTGCGGCGGGTGACCCGGGAGGCCGAGCAGTCCGTCGACGAGGGCGACCCCGGCAAGGACTGGGCGGAGCTGGGGGAGTGGCTCGAGCAGCAGGTGGCCACCTCGATCGGCGACAACTTCGTCTGGGCGCACGAGCGGGCGGTGTGGCTGGCGGAGGTCGTGGCCGGGCACTTCGCGGATTCGGGGGCGGTCGCGCTGCCGCACCTGGACGTCGCGGACCTGGACGGCGTCCTCGAGCCGGTCGGTTCGATCGCGGACCTCGAGTCCGGGCGGATCGGCATCACCCAGAAGGTGCTGGTGGGGATGCGCGGCTCCTACGGCGGCGTGCTGATGTTCGGCCTGATCACCACCCTGATGGGGATGGCGCTGGTGAACCCGATCTCCGTCGGCGCGGGCCTGTTGCTCGGCACCAAGGCGTACCGGGAGGACAAGGAGAGTCGCGTCCTCAAGCGTCGGAGCGAGGCGAAGGTCGCGATCCGGCGGTTCGTCGACGACGTCAGCTTCCAGATCGGCAAGGAGTCGAAGGACCGGCTGCGGCTGATCCAACGGCTGCTGCGTGACCACTTCACCGCGATCGCCGAGCAGACGCTGCGGTCGTTGAACGACTCGCT
The DNA here is from genome assembly GCF_042654025.1 of Rhodococcus kronopolitis. Classification (NCBI taxonomy): domain Bacteria; kingdom Bacillati; phylum Actinomycetota; class Actinomycetes; order Mycobacteriales; family Nocardiaceae; genus Rhodococcus; species Rhodococcus kronopolitis. Next base: position 513,772 of record NZ_JBHSFO010000004.1, read on the forward strand.
GCGCGCCGCGCAGGAGGCCGCGAACCTGGCCTCGACCGAGCGCTCCGAGCGGGCCGCGCAGCTCGAGGCGCAGCTGCGTGAGCTCGCGGCCGTGCGGGAGGCGGCCGCCCGGCTGGTCCCCGACGAGTCCTCCGCCCTCGCGGGCCCGGCCGCATGAGCGGCACCGCGCTGACCCGGGCTCGCGGGCTGATCGGGGCGGCACGCGAGGTGTACTCCGCCGAACCCGGTGCCCGCGCGCACCTCGACGAGTGCGCCCGACGGATCGACGAACCACTGCGGGTGGCACTGGCCGGCTCGCTCAAGGCGGGCAAGTCGACGCTGCTGAACTCGCTGGTCGGGCAGGACATCGCGCCCACCGACGCGACCGAGTGCACCCGCGTCGTCACCTGGTACCGCAGCGGCGCCACCCCCACCGTCACGGCCTGGTACGACGGCGGCCGCTCCGCGAACGTCCCGGTGCAGCGCCGCGACGGCAGTCTCAGCTTCGACCTCGGCGGGCTGACGGCGTCGGACGTGGACCGGCTGGACGTGGAGTGGCCGGCCCGGGCGCTGGAGCAGACGACGATCATCGACACCCCCGGCACCTCCTCGCTGTCGCGGGACGTCTCGGCCCGCACCCTGCGGATGCTGACGCCGGAGAACTCGGCGTCGGGCGCGGACGCGGTGGTCTACCTGCTGCGCACCCTGAATGCGACGGACGTGCAGTTCCTCGGACAGATCGGGGCGCACGTCGGCGGCGATTCCGGGCCGCTCGGCGTGGTCGGGGTGCTCTCCCGCGCCGACGAGGTCGGCGCCGGACGGCTCGAGGCGATGGAGTCGGCGCGGGACGTGGCGTCCCGGTTCGCGGCTGAGCTGGAACGGACCGGGCTGTGCCAGGGCGTGGTGCCGGTGGCGGGCCTGCTCGCGCTCGGCGCCCGGACCCTGCGCGAACGGGAGTACGAGGCGTTCCGGGCGTTGAGCGCCGCGCCGGCCGAGGACCTGCAGCTGGCGATGCTGTCGGCCGACCGTTTCGCACGGGCGGACAGCCCGCTGCCGGTGGACGCCGCCACCCGGGAGCAGCTGGCCCACCGGTTCGGCCTCTTCGGCATCCGGCTGGCGGTCACCCTGATCACGCTGGGCACCGTGGATTCGTCGGCGCTGGCTGCGGAGTTGGTCCAGCGCAGTGGACTGAACGAGTTGCGGCAGGTGATCGACGTGCAGTTCGGTCAGCGTGCGGACCAGCTCAAGGCGCACTCCGCGCTGCTGACCCTCGACCGGGTGCTCTCGCTCGACCCGGGTGCCGAGGCGGCGGGGTTGCGCGTCGAGACCAAGCGCGCACTGTCCGACGTGCACGGTTTCCAGGAGATCCGACTGCTCGGACGGCTGCGTTCCACCGGGACCTCACTGTCCGTCGAGGACGGGACCCGGCTGCAGCGGTTGATCGGCGGGTTCGGGATTGCCGACACCGCGCGTCTGGGTCTGCCGCCCGATGCCACGGTCGCCCAACAGCGGGACACGGCGTTGGGGGCGGTGCGGCACTGGCGTGCATGGTCGGGGCATCCGCTGGTCGATCAGTTCACGGCGAGGGCGTGCACGGTCGCCGCGCGGAGCGCGGAAGGCGTGCTGGCGCGGTTGAGCGGGAAATGACGCGGTTGCGCGGGAACTGACCCGCCCGGGGCGGGCAAACGCCGGCCCGAAACGGCGCTGTTGCGCCTCGCAGGCCTGCGACCAGGCGATTTGGTTATTTCTGATCCGGTCCCGTAACTTATGTCGAGTCAGAGCGACACGGACACCGACCCGGACCGAGAGGTACGGGACACGAGGTTGGACGTAAGAGCCTGGTAAATCCGAAGTCACACCATCATGTATGGTTGTGC